>NZ_RQFW01000005.1:0-358198 GCF_004770145.1 Leptospira bourretii
GCTGGAGGCCCCGAGAATCCTTTGCCAAAAATTCATTGATGACTGCCTCCCATTCGAGTCCCGACCTGTGCACAAGTTCGATGGGATAAAAAACAACCCAAGATAGGATATAAACGGCAATCACCGAGACAGCACGAAGGCGAAGGCGAAATTCTTTTGGAAACGCAAATAGGATGCCGAGCGCCAAAAATGGTCCAAGAGAAAAAAGAGGGGACATCCACAGGAAGAAGGTTAAGGATTTTTTAGCCCAGGGAGAGAGTTGTTTTGAATTTGCCGAATCCATTCTTTAGTCTTATCTCAAGGAAAATACTTTGAATTTTCATGGAAAACAAAAAATTTGGCGGATATGGCACAGCCGAAAGAGAAAGAAGAACAGTCGCTCAAACCCATAGTCGCAGTCTCCAAAAGAAGGGGATTTGTTTTCCCAGGTTCCGAAATTTACGGAGGCCTTTCCAATACCTTTGACTATGGTCCGAATGGAATTGAAGTATTAAACAATCTAAAACGACTTTGGTGGGAATACTTTGTGCACAGACGGGACGACGTTTTGGGCCTTGATTCCTCCATCCTCCTCCACCCGCGTGTTTGGGAGGCTTCTGGCCATATTTCCAACTTCAACGATCCCTTAATGGACTGTAAAAAATGCAAAACTCGCGTGCGAGTGGATAAATTTTTAGAAGATAAGGAAGGCGAAGGTGCTGCCACTGGAAAAAGTTTAGAAGAACTCACAAACACCATCAGGGACAAAGCATATGCCTGCCCCACTTGCGGAACTGTGGGAAGTTTTACTGATGCCCGCCAATTCAATTTGATGTTCAAAACTTCTCATGGGGCTTCGGAAGAAGGTGCGACAGACATTTACCTTCGCCCAGAAACCGCCCAAGGGATCTTTATCAATTTCAAAAACGTAACCCAAATTGCTCGGAAAAAAGTTCCGTTCGGAATCGCACAAATTGGAAAGTCTTTTCGAAATGAAATCATGGCTCGCCAATTTATCTTTAGAACCCGCGAGTTCGAACAGATGGAGATGGAGTTTTTCTGCGAACCAGGCACTCAAAAAGAATGGTTCAAGTATTGGGTGGACTACTGTATGGACTGGCTTGTGAATGTGGTCGGCTTAAAAAAAGAAAACCTACGTGTCCGCGAACATGAAAAGGAAGAACTTTCTTTTTATAGTGATTCCACAAGTGATATCGAATACAAATACCCGTTTGGTTGGGGAGAACTTTGGGGTGTGGCTTCAAGGACTGATTATGACCTCACCCAACATGAAAAGTTTTCTTCAGAAGACTTAAAATACCATGATTTGGATCAGAAGAAAAAATACCTTCCTTATGTCGTAGAACCTGCCCTTGGATTGAACCGTCTCTTCTTGGCAGTGTTATGTGATGCTTACGAAGAAGAAAAGTTAGAAAAAGACGACATTCGCACTGTCTTAAGATTCGGAAAACGAGTGAGCCCTATGAAAGTGGCGATCTTTCCTCTGATGAAAAAGGACGGACTCGATGCCAAAGCCAAAGAAATTTATACTGACCTTCGCAACCATTGGTATGTAGACTACGATGAAAGTGGAGCCATTGGAAAAAGATACCGCCGTCACGACGAAATTGGAACTCCATTTTGTATCACAGTGGATTACGATACCATGAATGATGGAACCGTTACCATTCGGGAAAGAGATTCCATGAAACAAGAAAGGATTGCAGTCTCAGAAATCAAATCTTACCTCATAAACAGAATGGTATAGGTGATTCGAGATTTAACAGAATCTGATAGAAACCAAACCATCGAACTCGTAAATCAGTTTTACCGAAAAGTAAACGAACTCGAGTTAGATGGTTTGTTCCACATACGCCCCCGCGCTGCAACCAAATTCACAGACATTTATTTCAAACTGATTGGCACTGGAAAAGTCTATATGCGTGGGTTTTTCGAAGACCAAGAGCTTGTTTCTTTACTCATTGGTCGAGTGGAAGAAAAACCTCACTTAGAAGAAGAAAGAAGTCTATTCATTGATTTGGCCGTCACCAAACTTGGGAAAAAGAAAAAAGGATATATGTCTGCACTTTTAAACGATGTAGACCTTTGGTGCAAAGAAAAATCCATTCCGGCAATTGAACTTCGGGCCATTTTACAGAACAAAGAAGCTGTAGAATTCTGGGACAAATCTTCTTTTGAAAGATTTTATATTCGTTACCGCAAACGCGTGGAATAAACGAATTTTTACCAACTTCCTGAACTCCCCCCACCACCAAAACCACCACCGCCACCTCCCGAGGAACTAGAGGAACTGTATCCACTGGAAGATGAGTAGGATGAGGAAGAACTAGACCCATAACGACTAGAAGAGGAGTACGATCCACTTCCCGATTCATTGGCGACTACATAAAGAAAATGGAGAACCAGTAAGGCACCATAAGAAAATAAAAAGATAAAACCAATTCTACTTTCAGAGTATCCCAAAAAACTATGAAAAGAAAAACCCAGAGTCCAAACGAAAGCAATGAACGCATATTTGAGAAAACGATATTTCCAGGAACTAACTTCTATGGATTTTGTTAGGATAAAACCACCGACCAAACAAAGGAACCACTGAAACCAAATGACCATGATTTCTAGATTGTAAGTTTTGGTATTTTCTCCTGTTCCCGGTAAATAAATTACAAAACCAGCAATGAGACACAACCAAAGGACAATGACGATAAAAAAATGAACGGGTTTAAAATGAAACGATTGGAACCCCAACCCATAAATGGAAAATAAAATAAGACCTTGGTAAAATAAGATATAAACCATTCTTTCCCCATTCCCAATAGAAAAAATGGTAAAAGCAAAAGTTAAAAACGAAATGATATGCAAAAACAATCCCTTCGGACTCATCCCCCAACCTTTGGCAATTTGATTGAATTTTTTTGTGATGACATCATCCGAAAAAATTTTAATCGCAAATGAAAGGAATCCAATGATTCCAAAAACCCAATACAAAACTTGAAAATCTGTTTTGAAAGTAAGGTGTAAAAAAGGAATCCAAAACAGGATCGAAAGAAAAGAGTATAAATAGGAAAGTGGAGTCCAAATTCCATAAAGCAGATATAAATTACCTGCGATTAGTCCTAAACAGAAAAAATAAAACAAAGCGTCGGGGAAAAAATACCAAAGGCAAATAAACACAACAAGGCCATACAAAACTTCTAACCATTTTTTACCTTTAAAGAACTTGTTTTCATTTAGTACAAAATAAATAATCCAAGTGAAAATTAAAATTCCAAATGCAAAAGCGATGTTTTTTGGAGTCGATTCATTTGATAAAGCCATCCCAATCCCTTCAGGGTAATCAGATGATAATGCTGAATTATTTTCTTGGTTTCCATATAGAATGGTTTCGATTGCGCGAACTCCTGCCATGAGCCCAATCGCCATTTCTCCTTTTTTAAACTCAGGAATCATTACATTCCGAATGATCCGATTACACAAAACATCGGTTAAAGTTTCTTCCAAACCATAACCTACTTCGATACGAACCTTACGATCTCCTGTAGATAGTAAAACCAAAACACCATTGTCTTTGCCCTTTTGTCCCAACTGCGATTTTTCTGCTACAGCAAGAGAATAGGATTCTAGGTTTTCACCTTCTAAACTTGGGATGATATAAACATACACTTGTGCCGATGTTTTTGTTTCTATCCCCGAAAGAATGTTCTGGATCTGGCTTTGGTTCCCTAGAGACAAAATCCCCACTTCATCCGTGAGATGGTTGGTTAAGACTCTAACCTCTTTTGCCAACAAACGTTGGGAAAATAACGAAGAGATAAAAAAACAACCAATCCCAAGGAAGATCCAAATCTTACGGGTGAATTTCATGCGGAAGAAATTAACAACGATTTCAGGCTTTGACAAGAAGAGTTTTTGAAAACATGTGTTTATAACTAAAGATGTTCAATTTAGTCCAAACCTTCCATTTTTTTCGAATCTGTAGCAAAAATATCCTTGCCCCAAATAAGGCAAATTGACACAGTTTTATCTTAGAAAATTCAGAGGTGAAATATTTATGATTCGTAAAGGTCTTTTAGCCATTCTTGTTACATTTGCGCTGGCAACTCCCGTTCTCGCTAGTTCCGGTTCTTCTTCCAAACCACTTGCAGGCACTTATCCCATTATCCTTTCTCATGGTCTTTTTGGCTGGGGCGAAAACTCCGGTGGAATCATCAGCATCGTCAACTACTGGGGTGGAACAGATGATTACCTCAGAAGCCAAGGCGCAACCGTATTTGCTCCAGGAAAAACGGCAGCCAACTCCAACGAAGTGCGAGCTCAGGAACTAAAAGCAGCCATTCTAACTTACGCAGCGGCAACAAACTACACAGGAAAATTCCATATCCTCGGTCACTCCCAAGGTGGACTCGATAGCCGTTATATGGTTTCTAACCTAGGACTTTCTGGTCGCACAGCAACTCTCACAACCCTCAACACACCTCACTACGGATCTCCAATTGCTGACATCGTGAAAACAGTTCTTCCTAGTTGGATCCAACCATTCGTTGCAAGTGTTGTAGAAACTCTTGTGAAACTTGTTTATGGTGGAACCAACCAACAAAATGCTTTGGCGGCTTTGGCTTCACTTTCCAAAGAAGGACTCACTGCGTTTAACGGATACACTCCTAACAAATCGGGTGTGAAATATTTCTCTTACGGATCTTCTATCACTATTCCTGACCTCATCCAACACCCTCTTATGGGAATCCTTCACCCTGCTTGTGGGGCTGGTGGACTTTTCCAAGGACAAGGGTTTACAAACGATGGACTTGTTCCACTTTCTTCACAAAAATGGGGAACTTGGAAAGGTGGACCTTCTTATGGAATCTTCACAACCGGAATTGACCATTTACAAGTATCCAACACTCTCCGTTCTGGAAGTCTATGGTATGATGTTGAAGGATTCTACATGAATATGGCTTCTAACATGAAGGCAAATCAGTAATTCACTCTCGAAGTTTTTTTCAGAAAACCCAAGTTTTGACTTGGGTTTTTTTGTTTCCAGAAGTTTCATCCATCCTTTACTACGATACCATCTCCCATGAATGTTAAAAATTTACGTTACCTTAGTTATGCCATTGGCGCCCTTCTTCTTATCTATGTTGCCTTTCGAATCTTCTCACCAAGTGAGTTAGAAACCACAAATGAAGAAAATCCAAATGACAAAGCAGAATCCTATTTTCGAACCCAAAGTGACGGATTTTCTGTGGACCCATTCTATTTAGAATCAGCAAAAACAATTTTTTCTGCCGATGGACAGTTCCTTCGTTTTGAAGAAATATTGGCACGAGCAAAATCGGGAGAGTTGAATTTAGTTTCCGAACTTTGGAACTTACGTAGGCAATGCCCAGAAGGGAGTACCCGCGAACAATGCCACGAATACATCAAAGCTTTTCTCCAAAACGAATATGGAGGAGAAGAAGCAAAACGATTGGTTACGATGCTTTCCAATTATTTAAAATACGAAGAAGCTATGGTGCATTTGGATCCTTCCAGTAAATCTTATACCAACCAAGAACGATATGAACAAATCAAACAACTTCGTCGAAAGTATTTTGCGAAAGAAGATGCAGAACTCATATTCGGACTAGAAGAAGCCACTGCGGATTTTAGTTTTAATAGAAAGAACTTTTTAGATGAAACCAAAAATCTAAAAGCAGACGAAAGAATTCGTTTGTATGAAGATTATCGGAAAAAATCTTTTGGAGCATTTTACAATGCGGTTGAAGCAAGGGAACCTAAGTTTGATAAGTTCGAAACAGAAATGGACTTAAGACAAATTGAACTTTCTAAATTGTCTAGTTCAGATCGGGAAACCAAAGAAAAAGAAGTTCGAATTCGTTATTTTGGGAAGGACGGAAACGAAAGGATGGAAAAGGTTTTAAAGGAGATGAAAGAAGAAGAAGAAAAAATTTCGAAACTCCAAGTGGATGAGAAAAACCTAATAAAAAACTATCCTAATCTTTCTGAATCTGAACGTGAAAAAAAACTAATGGACCTTCGCATCCAAACTTTGGGAAGCAAGGAACTCGCCGAGGAATACACAAGAAGAATGGAATATGAGAAAACACTCAAAAATTCCGGAAATTAGATACCCAATCCTTTTACTTTTTCCAGTCGCAATTCTCTTTGCGCTGGCCTTAGAACCCTTCGGACTTACCTCTGCGGGGTTTCTTTGTATCTTTCTATTACTTTACTTCACCAAACAACTAACAAAAATTTCTAGTTGGAAAGATACCTTTTATGCCACAATTTTGTTTTCCTCACTTGTGACATTGACAAGTTTTTATTGGATTTGGAATGCTGTTCGCAATATTTCTGGCCAAGGGATTCTAATCTCCACTTTTCTCTTTTTGGTTTATGCACTTCTTTCTTTTTATAAGATAGGAATTGTTTTTTTTGGATCCGTTTTTTTAACCAAACATCGCAACATCAAGGACAGTCATTTATTTTTATTTGTCCTTCCTTCTTTATTTTTAATTTCTGATTGGATTTGCCCAATGGTATTTCCTGTGTATTGGGGTGATTTGTTTCGCAACCAAATCCTTTGGCGCCAAATGGCAAGGTTTGGGATTGAAGTTTTGGGTTTTGTTTCTGTGATCTCGGCCTCCCTTCTCTATTTGATGCTTTTAAAATCTACCAAGGGAGTAAAAAGTTATCTTCCTTATCTATTCCCCATTTTTTGTTTTTTTTCGATCAATCTCTATTTTCTTGCAGAAACCATACCCCAGGGTCCAACCATCCACCTCGCTTTACTACAACCAAACACTCCTTATGCGAAGAGAGAAATTCAGGAAAACCAAGATTGGATGACAAAAACCATTCAATCCGTTTATGATATAGGACTTGAGGCCATTCATAATTCTCCAAAACCCATTGATTTGTTAGTGATGCCAGAATCATCGATTCCCTTTTTGGGTACTCTAAATTCAGAAGATCACAATTCAACATATAGCAAAAGTTTTGTGGATATTACAACAAGTTTGGTTCGAATCGGCAATACCCCACTCGCCTTTAATGAATTAGTTTGGGACCAAGGTTCAAGGAATTCACTCACACTCCTCCATCCTTTGTCCCTTACATCTGAAAGAAGGTACAAACAAGTATTATTACCCTTTGGAGAGTATCTACCAGGGGAAAAAGAATTTCCTTGGTTACGAACCATATTCCCGGAAACAAGCCGTCACGTTCCAGGGAATTTAACAGATGCTTTGGGGTTTCAAACAAAAACGGGTGAAACCGTTACATTCAGTCCGCTCATTTGTTATGAAGTCCTTTATCCTGAATTTGTTCGAAAGATAGTCAATCATTCTCCTTCCGAGTTCATTCTGAACCTTACCAATGATTCCTGGTTCGAAAGTTTAACGGAAACCAAACAACATGCGGGCGCAGGAAGGCTTCGGTCCATAGAATCGGGAAGGCCCGTGGTTCGTGTTGCAGTCACAGGGCTCACCACTGCCTTTGATCCATGGGGAAGAGAGATGATGGGTGATTTACAAACATTCCAAAAAGCCATCGGTTACCTAGATTTACCAACAGTGACCAAGGAGAGATCTACGCCTTATCTCCAATTCGGCCCAAGTCCTTGTCGAATCCTGGCCCTTTTTCTAATATTTTTGGTTTTTTTCCGCAGTCCACCTCAGTTACTCCCTCATAAAAAGAAAAATGAAATTGAAATTTAGGTAAGGAAAGAAAGGCTATTCGAATATGGAATGGGAAAAAATACTTCGCGATGCGGTGAAAGAAAACTCAATTAAGGAATTGTATCTCCGAAAGGTACCTTCCTTAAAGACCTGCGAAGATTGGAATAAGGTCATGGAAGTGGGAATGGTAGACCACAAAACCAAGTATGCTTATTATAAGGGTGGGCTTGTTAAATACGGTGAAAGATTGTTCTTTGTCACTCAAGAACGTTTGGATGCCGTCTCTCCGTTTCGTAAATGGGATTTTAAAAACAAAATCAAAGTGACTGACCCAGAACTCGCTGCGGGCGAAAAAAAATAACCATCAAAAACCAGGCCTGAAGTCATTCATTTCAAGCCATATGTACATAAAAAAAGACCAACAAACGTTGGTCTTTTTTTATTGGATCTTTAGATTTTTTAAACTAACGATTCAATCGAATGATCATGTTTAATTTTTCTGCAATGGCAATGACTTCCATCACCTTCGACTTTTCGATGATGATTCCCGTCGGGCTTACTTCTTCCAAAACAAATTTTTTCCCTTTGATTTGACCAAGTAGAAGTTCCATCACTTGTGAGTCTTTCGTTCTAAGGAGAACGGAATCTTCTGTAATGGTAACAATTGGCAAGTTGTTACCCCAATCATCCAATAAAAAGAGTAAGTTCTGTGCGAGATCCGCTTTTGAAGACTCTCTTAAAAAATGAATAAATGTTTCTTTGTCATAACCGAGAAGAATTCCCAATTGGAAACTATCCTTGGTAAGTAAAAAAGTATAAACGCGATCGTAATCTTTTAACTCGCAGAAAGCTTTTAACAAATGAATCCCATGTAAAGACACTCGATCAGGGAAAGCAATGATCGAGAAGTCTGGGTTGATGGTGATTCCACCTTTTTCTGTCGCTGTCACCAAAGCTTCGTGGTTGAAGTAATGAGCACCAAGCTCCGAAAGGCTTAGGTTTCGTTGTGGGTATTCCACTTCGATTAGGCCAAATAGTTGTAAGTAAAAAATAGCAGAAATGATTTCTTTTCGTAAGTCTGCCAAATCTTCTTCATACGTTTTGATTTGGAAGGTTGGAGAAAAAACCAAATGGTCACGAATGATATGAGAAAAAATCACAGAGGTATTGATCTTTCCATGTGCCATAATGAGTTTTACAGTTTTATCCAAAATTCCTTTTTCGTAGAACGGAACTTCGGTGGCAGTAAACACTTCAGGAGGATTTAGACGACGTGTTCTTGCTTCATTGACTTCATGAATCACAAGTTTCATGATTTCAAAGATGTCTTTCTTTAAAAACTCATCGGTTTCTTGAATGAGAATGACATTTTCACCTTTGATATCCACATATCCCAATAGTTTTAGGATAGGAAGGATGAGTTCAATTTGATACACCTGACTTTTTTCAGAGAAAATTTCTATATCAGGAGATAAAAGCTCAGTTTCAGTTCTTTTATGGTCTGCCTGTTTGATTTTTCCTGATTTTGCAAGGTTCAAACCTTTACGTGAAATATAAGAAATGAGTTTTTTAACGTTTAAGAAAAAGTCGAGTCCATTGGCAGAAATTTTTTCCTGACGTACTCTTGTTCCTTTTTTTACAGGAGGTAAAATAGGAGCGAACTGCAAATGATCCAAAATTTCTTTCGGAATGACAATGACCCGAATGAATTTATCTTCTACATAATATAAATCACGAACAAGATAAAGTGATGTTAGGTGAGGAATAGTTTGTTCGAACTTACCACGATTGACTGTGATGTAGTTACGGATTGTATCCGCTTCAATCACACCACCATGAATGTAAATTTGATGGAGAATGTCTTTATCAAAATCAGAAAGCCCTTCGATTAACTTTTGAAGGAATTCTTGTTCTAAGGCATTCTTTAAGAAGGTTTCAATGTGTTCGCCTTTTTTGGCACCAACTGCTTCTTTCCATTCTTCAGGGAGTTCAGCAAGAGTTGATTTGTGTAAAGCCTTCTCAATGGAGAATTTGAATTTCTCTCCCTTAGGATTTGTTTCCACCTTGATGAGTTTTAAATATTCATCATATGTATGGTATTTATCTAAGTTGTTGGTAAGACGTTCTCGGTTTTTTCTTTGGTAAAGAAGGTAGTATTTTCTAAGAACATTGAGTTCCATCTCCACGTTAATGGGTGGAATGTTGACCTTTCTTGAAATTTCACCGAGGGTCATGACCCCTTTGTTTTTTAAAATGGATGTCAGAATATTGACTTGGAGGGGGGTGAATTTTTCCAGAACCCCTTTGAGGTAAAATTCGTTCTGGAAAATCTCCATGAGACCTAAAATGGTCGATTTTTTGTCCTTTCCCGGGATCTTTTGGATGTTCCAAAGGCTGGCGATTTTTTTGATCTCGTTAAGATCGAGTTTCTCTAACTCTTGGTACAGGACGGTTTCTTGGCTCATGGGTGCGATTTGATAAGTTTTTGGTCGGGACCTATTCCTGCAACTCTATTTCAATTGCAGGATCGAAAGGGATTTTCTCGTTTCCAATCCCGATTTAGGTCTTAAACTAGGGCGTATGGATTCCCTTTCTGAAATCGTTTCTTTTGGTTGGCAATCAAGCCTACGAGTCGCCCATTCCAGTTTTGTCTTCACTTCGAAAGCCTTTGGGATCCTGGCCCAACTTGCCAAAGGAGAACCGAACCACAGAGAAATTGCCATCACTCTCAGGGAGGCGTTTTCCCATCTAGGGGCAACCTATATCAAGTTAGGGCAGTTCATTGCGAGCGCCCCTTCCCTTTTCCCCAAAGAATATGTGGAAGAGATGCAGGCTTGTTTGGACTCCGTACGACCCGTGGCCTTTCGGGACATTCGATCTTCCGTAGAACGGGAATTGGGTGGGAAACTCGAAAATTTATTCCATAGTTTTGAGGAAACTCCCCTAGCCTCCGCATCCATTGCCCAAGTGCATGCTGCGGTAACCAAAGAAGGTTTGGATGTGGTTGTAAAAGTCCAAAGGCCTGATGTCCACCTAACATTAAAAACTGACATGCAAATTCTTGGAATCCTAACTAAAATTTTAGAATTCATTGCTCCCGATTTTAAAAAATCAGGGCTTACAGCGATGTTCGAAGAATTTCAAATTTCTATCTTACAGGAAATCGATTTTATCCAAGAAGCCAAAAACATCGAAGAGTTTGAAGATTATCTTTTGCGAGCCAAAGAGTCAAGAGCACGAGTTCCTAGAGTGTATCATACTCTTTCTTCCAAAAAAGTTTTAACAATGGAACGGTTCTACGGAGTTCCTATCACGGATGAAGTTGGCCTTCGCAAATTCACAAACAACCCAAGAAAGATTCTAAGTGATGCTTTGGAAATTTGGTTTTCTTCTTTATCCAACCAAGGTTTCTTTCATGCAGATGTCCATGCTGGAAATTTAATGATTCTAAAAGATGGAACCATCGGTTTTATTGACTTTGGTATTGTGGGGAGAATTTCTCCGAAAATTTGGAAAGGTTTGATGTTATTCACACAAGGAATTGGAATCGGCGAACCAACGTTAGTGGCACAAGGATTGGTCGAAATGGATTCAACCAATAGCGGAGTCAATCCGACTGTCCTTGCAAAAGAACTAGATTCAGTTTTTAATGAGTTAGAATCAGTTTATGTCCATTTGACCGATAATGAGATGTTTGACGAATCTAGGGTAAATCGAATCATGTACGACATGAAGGAAATTGCAGAAAAAAATGGATTAAAAATTCCGAGAGAATTTGCCCTTCTCATGAAACAGATGTTATATTTTGATAGATATGTTAAGTCAATCGCACCAGAAATCAATTTATTCCGTGATTCACAAAAATTTGCAATTTCCTAAAAGATACCAATGACTATACAAGATTTAAAAATCGGTGAGACAGCAGAGATTGTTTCACTGAATTCACAAAAACTCCCCAAACCAATGGTGACAGAGTTATTGGAACTCGGATTTTTTCCTGGAGCCGAAATCACACTCCAAAATAAATCGCTCTTACTTGGGAAGATGGTCTGCAATTTGAGTGGGACCACCATCGCATTAAGAATTGATGATGGGAAAGCAATCGAAATCAAACTGAAACAAACATGAAAGACAAACGAATTTATTTAGTTGGAAATCCCAACTGCGGGAAATCTACTTTATTCAACCAACTCACTGGTCTCAAACAAAAAACAGGAAACTTCAGTGGTGTCACTGTAGAAAAAAGAGAAGGGACTTTGGTATTAGACCAGTCGGAATGGACCATCACCGATTTACCAGGAACATACGGTCTTGGTGGGATTGCCGAAGACAAAAAAATTGCTTACGAAGTATTACTTTCAAGAAAACCAGATGAACAAGTGATCTATGTTTTGGATGCTTTAAATCTAGAAAGAGGCCTCCAGTTTTTATTACAAATCATCGACATGGGTGTTCCAACACTTGTTGTTCTAACTATGAAAGATGTGTTGGAGAAAAAAAGAATCCAACTGGATTTAGAAAAACTAAAAAAAGCCATTGGGCTCCAATTTGTTTTGGTCAACGCAAAATCAGGTGAAGGCATTGATGTTTTAAAAGAAGTTTTAAAAGATCCGAGTCAATTTCGAAAATGCCCTAGGTTATGGACATGGGGAGCCAAAGAAGAATCGTTTTTAAAATCAACAAAACAAAAATTAGGAATCAATACCAACGAAGCAGAATTCTTTTTATCACAATCATTAAAATATCTTAACAAAGATCCTAATTTAAGTGAAGAACGTTATTTTGTTAAATTTCCTGATGAAACAAAAAATTGGTTACGATCCGAAGTGGAAGGCAAAGGGTATTCCTTTTTTTACCAAGAAGAAATGATCTACCGCTCTTTTTTCATTAAAAAAGTTTTGGTCGATGTGATTACCTATCCTAAAACCATTCCTGGAAGTTGGGAAGAAAAATTAGATCGAGTGCTATTACATCCTGTCCTTGGTTTTGTTTGTTTTTTTCTTTTGATGGGATTTTTATTTCAAAGTTTATTTAGTTTTGCTGAACTTCCGATGGATTTAATTGAATCCGGTATCGCAAACTTACAGTTGTTTGTTGAAAGTTTCCTAAGCGAAGGTCTTTTAAAATCTTTAATTTCAGAAGGAATCATTGGCGGTGTGGGAAGTGTGATTGTATTCATCCCACAGATTGCCCTACTCTTTTTATTTATTGGGATCTTAGAAGAATCCGGATATTTAGCACGTGCTAGTTTTTTAATGGATCGAATCATGGGTAAGTTTGGATTGTCAGGGAAATCTTTTATTCCACTGCTCTCTTCTGCCGCTTGTGCCGTTCCCGCTATCCTTGGGACTAGAACGATCGAAAACAAATCAGACCGTTTTACAACGATTATGGTATCTCCTCTTATCATGTGTTCTGCCAGATACCCAGTTTACATTTTAATTGTAGGAACAGTTTTTAGTTTTCCCCCTGTGTTTGGAATATTTAATATCCAAGGGTTTGTATTGTTTTCGATGTTTTTTCTCGGAATGATAACAAGTTTTGGGTTTGCTTTTCTTTTCCGCAAAACAGTATTCAAAGAAGATTCTTCTTATTTTGTAATGGAACTTCCTAGATACAATGTCCCTTCTATGAAAAGTTTATTCCATACCGTATATGGGAAGGTAAAATCATTTTTATCCACAGCCGGCCAAATCATTTTATACATTTCCGTTTTGCTTTGGTTTCTAAGCCACTTCCCAGCAGAGTATAAAGACCAAAAGTGGAACACAAGCCCAATTGAATCTTCTTATATTGGAACCATAGGGAAGGTGATGGAACCAACAATTGAACCACTGGGGTTTGATTGGAAAATTGGTATTTCTATCCTAACTTCTTTTGCCGCAAGGGAAGTAATGGTTTCCACCTTAGCAGTGCTATATGGTTCTGAAGAAAACGAAGAAGGTGAATCGCTCCGATCGACGCTTCGCACGGAAAAAAGAGCAAATGGATCGCTTGTTTGGACACCACTTTCTGGTTTGTCACTCTTAGTATTTTTTGCTTTTGCAAGCCAATGTATGTCAACACTTGCGGTCACAAAAAAAGAAACTGGCACGATCTTATGGCCAATCGTTCAGTTTTTATATATGACCATCCTTGCTTTCACTGCATCCTTTCTAATTTTTCAGTTGGGAAAAATTCTAGGATTTGCATAAACTGCCGACAATCAATGAAAGAGGAAAAACTTGGATTTTCACATTGGAACAAAAACTCTTACCAGAAAATCTGCACCCTATCTTGTTGCAGAAATTGGACTCAACCATAACGCAGACCTTGAAATCGGCAAACGAACCATTGCGAAAGCAAAAGAGTCGGGAGCCCATGCGGTCAAATTCCAAACCTACCGAACAGAAGAATTCATAGATAGTTCCAATCCCGATGTTAAATTTCTTTTTGACATCTTCAAACAATACGAATTAAACGAATCCCAACATAAAGAATTTCAAAGAACGGCACTGGATCTAGGGCTTGATTTTTTTTCCACCCCACTTTCTCTGTCCGCTGTTGATTTGTTATGTGGGCTCGATGTTCCTGTATTAAAAATTGCCTCTGGTGATATTGTTAATTTACCTTTGCTGAATCAATGCATCCAGTCTGGAAAACCTTTGATTGTGTCCACTGGTGCCGCTTTGCCAGAAGAAGTAACAAGGGCCATTTCTCTTTTTCAAAAACACCAAACAGAGATTTGTTTACTCCATTGTGTTTCAATGTATCCCACGCCACTAAACAAAGTAAACCTTCAGTCGATTCCATTTTATTTGGACACAACAGACTATGTTGTGGGTTTTAGCGATCATTCAGATGGAACCTTGGCTTCGTCGGTGGCATGTGGACTTGGTGCAGTTGTTTTTGAAAAACATTTTACCTTGGACCGAAATTTAGAAGGTCCCGATCACGGAATTTCTATGGATCCAATAATGTTTTCAAAATTGGCAAATGATTTACAACAAAGTTTTGAGATGGGTGGGGTGTATGGAAAAAACACACATCCAGAAGAAACAGGTGGTTGGTTTTACGGAAGAAGATCCCTCTATAAAAAAGGAAATTCTATTCTTAGTTTAAGGCCTGCTCTACACACAAAAGACAGTTTTGTTTTGGATTCTTGGGAGTTAAACCGAGTAGGAGATCCTTCTCTTTTACCAGAAGGACCTGTTCGCTTGGCACCTAAGTCTAAATAGGTGCCTTTTGCAATTACATCTTTTGGATGATTTGTTCGAGAAGTGTTTTTAGAAAAATTGGATTAGGAGTTCCACTTTCGATTCTTCTGTCATTCACATAAAGAGAAGGAGTTGATTGGATATTTAACTTTTCTGCTTCATCAATCTCTGCGTTCAATTGGTTTTGTGCTTCTTTAGAAGCCATGCATGCTTTCAAAGAATTAACATTAAGTCCGATAGAATTTGCTAAATTGACAACACTGGATCCAGAGTGAGCCACACCCTTTTCTAAGTTATCATAGAGACCACGATACATTGGCTCAAATTTACCTTGTTTATCCGCACAAATGGCGGCAATGGCTGCAACGCAAGAAGATGCATCTGGCCTTGGTTGTTGCATGAGGCGGTTACAAGTCCCATCCAAAGGAAAGTTTTTATAAACAACACGAACCATTCCATCATACTCAGAAAGAACTGTATGTAAGATATGGCTTGTATGAAGACAATGACCACAGTTGTAATCTGCATATTTAACAATTGTGATTGGAGCATCTTTTTTACCAATCGAAGGAGAACCGGTAACATTGATTCCGAGAGTGGGTTCTTTGAAATAAGTGGCAATTTTAGATTGGATTTCTGCTGAATCCATTCCTCTTGAAGTTGCAAGTGTATTGGAACTTGCTTTGCTCACCCACATTTTGCTTGTGGCAAAACCTAAAGAAAAACTAAAAAAATAAACAAGACCCAGAGTCGTGATCCCTTCTTTTAATGCCACTGGAACATCCAGTTTTGGTTTTCCTTCTGTTTTCCAAAGTAAATACAAAATACCAAGGAGGGCAATGGTGACAATGTAAGTCACAAAACAAAGTTGGCAAATGGTTCCAATGATTCCGACTGAAATCCCAAAAAGGATTAAATCAAATAAAAGTCCTAAAACCAAAACAGGGAATAAAAGAGAAATGAATTTAGAAACTTCTTCATTCGATTTTGCTTTTGTAACCAAAAAGAAAGAATACGTTAGTAATCCGTAAAACCCAAACCCCAGTAAGGCAATGGGAACATTTCCCAAAAAGGGAACTCCCGGGATTGCAGAATAAGAACTTTCTGCTACTTTTAAACAAGAGTCACCACCACCTAGCGCGGAACATGCGGAATTGGCAATATTATCGCTTCCAATGCCAAAGTATTCAATTGCCAATAGGAAAGAGACAATGAGTCCGATAACTCCACCGACCACTCCTGCTAATGCTAAATTCTTACGATTCATCAATTTTCATTCCTCTTCTTACTTAGAATCCTGATACTTTCTTTTAGGTCTAATTTTCCTTCATAAATGGCTTTTCCCGTAATGGCCCCAAAAAGTTTTCCTTTGGAAACATCATACAAATTTACCAAGTCTTCGATGGAAGAAACTCCACCCGAAGCTACCAGTTGTAAATCGGGAAACTCTGCTAACAACTCCAAATAAACGGCCGTATTGGGTCCAGCCATCATCCCATCTTTGGATATATCTGTAAAAATCACATGCCGGATACCCATAACATACATTGTTTTTAAAAAGTCAGTGTATTTGATACCAGAGTTGGTTTCCCAACCTTTTGTGCGAACATAGCCGTCTTTTGCATCCACGCCGATCACGATCCGATTAGGACCGTAGGTTTTCAATCCCTGTTCAACCACCGATGGGTCTTCTACTGCCACAGTTCCCAAAATAAACCGAGACACGCCTAAACCATCATAAAACTTCATGTTCTCTAAAGAACGAATCCCACCACCAAGCTCCAGTTCAACGGAACAGTTGTCTTTGATTTTACGGATGGCTTTTTCATTTTCTGACTTACCGGTTTTGGCTGCATTTAAGTCAACAATGTGAATGAGAGTGGCACCTTGTTCTTCAAAGACTTTGATCATTTTTTCCGGTTCAGAAGAATAAACAGTCTTTTTAGAATAATCCCCTTGGAGGAGTCGCACAGCTTCGTTTTCTAAAAGATCAATTGCAGGTAATACTAACATATTAAAGTTCTATAAAATTTTTGAGGATTCCGAGTCCTGTTGTATCCGATTTTTCGGGATGAAATTGAGTTCCAAAGATAGTTTCTTTTTCTACCACTGCCGGGAAAGATTCCCCATAGTAATGGCAGTTAGCCGTAATATCCAAACGATCCACTCCAACTGGTCTATAGGAATGAATAAAATACATAAAGGATTCATTCGGAATTCCTTTTAGCAGTTTTGTATTTTTGGCCTTGATATCAAATAATTTGTTCCATCCCATATGAGGGACTTTTAAGTTTTGTTTCCCTTCGAACTTCCTAATTTTACCTCGAATGAATCCGAGACCTGGAATGGTTGCACCCGGTTTAGAAGTTTCATCCGAATCTTCAAATAACACTTGATAGCCGATACAAATTCCAAACAAAGGTTTTTTTGCGTTCACGTGGTCTTTTAAAACAGAAGAGAACCCAGCTTCATTTAAGTTCTGCATGGCTTTATCAAAATGCCCGTCACCAGGCAAAATGATTTTATCTGCTTTTTTTACTGTTTCGAGATCACTTGTGAATTGAAAATCTTTGGTATAAAGTGAAACGGCTTTCAGTAAGGAATGGATATTCCCCATTCCAAAATCTAAAACAACAATCACTCCAACATCCCTTTTGTAGAAGGAATTTGATCCTTTGTTATTGAGTCAATTGTTATGGCTTGCCGTAATGCCTTACCAAGTCCCTTAAAGATAGACTCATGGATGTGGTGGCGGTTTTCACCGTAGTGTACGACTACGTGTAAATTCATCTTAGCATTGAGGGCAAATTTTTGAAGGAACTCAAGCGATAGTTCAGCGTCATAAATCCCAAATTTTCCGTCCATCGGAGGTCCGGTGTATTTGAAATAAAAACGTCCGCCGAGATCCACGGCCACAGTCGTTAATACTTCATCCATAGGCAAAGTAAAATGTCCGTACCGAAAAATTCCTTTTTTATCACCTAACTGAGTATGGATCATTTGACCCATGAGAATGGCAGTGTCTTCCACTGAATGGTGGCAATCGATCCCAATGTCTCCTCTGAGCTTTAGGTCCATATCAATGAGCCCATGTTTGGAGATATGGGAGAGCATATGCTCAAAAAACGGGATTTCTGTATCAAACTTGTAAACACCCGTACCACGGACGTTTAGGTCCAGTCGGATGTCTGTCTCGGATGTCTTTCTTGATTCCACCATATTCCTAGCATGTTTGGTAGAAAACCCAGGTGTCAAGAGAGAATGTGGGGAGGTTTAGGAAGCGAGGCCAAGAACCCCGGCTAAATCATACCCAACAAAAACCCAAAAAAGATAAACCATTGCGACAAGCGAAAAAATAAGAATGCGTTTCCAATGTTCTGGCAAAGAAGTCCCTCTATGAGAACCAACAATTGGCAGGAGAAAACTTCTCATGTTTTAGGGAATTCCTATGGGTTAGAGAAAGATTGTTATAAAAGTTTATTTTCCGAATCGTTGGTTGAACATTCGGACAAGTTCCGAAATAGAGTCTTCCACATATTTGAAATGTTTGGGTTTCATTGGATCCAGAGGCATCATATCATGGATTTTTTTATAACGATCAAAGGATTCGCGAATGTATTCTAAATACTTTTGGCTTGTGATTCCGTAACGTTTGAATAATGATTCGTTTTCTTGGAACATTCGTTTGAAATCTTCTGCATAAGTTCCATCATTCAAAAAATAAAACCGTAAATCCGTTTTGGCCTGAGAAAAAGCAATATCGATATTAGTGATAAATTTGGATGATTTGGCTGGTTCTGCGGTTTCCGGGCTCTGTGCTGACAATTTAGCGGCCGCTTGTTCGATCGCTTTTTGTTCAGAAACACGTTTTTCTTTTTCAAATTCTTTGGCTAATTTTTCGCGTTTGAGAACCTCTTCTACGGAGGATTTCTTTTCTACAGGCATATTTTCATTATCCCCACCAAGTGAGTCTGTCAAGGAATTAGACGAAAAATTATTCTTTTGCCTTACGAAGCGCACAATTTGCTAACCATTCACAACGCAAACAGATCGGATCCTCGGTGTTATACGTAGAAGGAGGACAAATATTTGCGTTTGCCACTTGCAATCCTTGTAAATAATTTATTACCGAATCATTATCTTTTTTAGAATCAATCTGTTTCAAAACATTTTCGTTTATTTTTTTTTGGTCAAGGAAGAGGTCCTCAACGACCGCAGGTTTGGTTTTTTGTTGGATTTTGGATTCTCTCGGTGCTTCCCATTCCAATCCCGGGATGTATGGCAAACTCCCTGGTTTGATTTGTTTTTGGAAAATTTTATAGAGAAGTAAAGCCGTGAGAGCTCCACCCAAATGGCAAGTATTGGAAATGGCACCATTTCCTAATTGGGAAATTAAGTATCCAATGACAAGAGAAACCCAAACGGCATTTTTTGCTTTTACAGGGAAAATAAATAATAAGAGTTCTGCGTTAGGATAAAAAATTCCAAACAGTGCGAGTAATCCAAATAAGGCCCCGGATGCACCAATGGTTTGAGTGGTCATTGATTCTAAAAAAGGAAGATTGCCACCTAATATCTCATTTAAATAAGCAGAAAGAACCACAAAAATTCCCGCTCCAATTTGTGAGGCAAAGTATAAAATGGTAAATTTTGTTTTGCCAATGATGGGGATGATATTAGTTCCCAACATATACATACCATACATATTCACTAACAAGTGAAAAGGGATAAGATCCACTGCATGTAAAAACCCATAGGTAAACACTTGCCAAACCGCACCACCTAACACGAAATCAGGCGTTAAACCAAATCGATAAATTAACTGTTGGTTTGCAAAGTATTGTAGAAAAAAAATAAGACAATTGATGATGAGAATTACATTCAGGGGATGAAGGATGGGATTCCCAAATAAACTAGGACTCTGGCCTCGATTTCTAGACATGTAACTTCCAGAATCTAGATGGCTTAGAAAGAAACAAGGGAAATAAAAAAAGGGGGAATCCTTTCGGAAGCCCCCCGGGAGTGACTTAAGGTAAAATCAGGCAACAGACCCTACCTTGATTATCAATCATTTCTACCATCGGAATTCCGAGGTGGGGGCTTAATAGATTCAGGAAAAAATTTAGGCGATTTTTGAAAGGGAATACAAAGCTTCTCTGTTCAGAATATCAATGCGGTTTTTGTCCACAGAAATGAATTCTCTGGCTTTGAGGTCAGAAAGAGCCCGGACCAACGTCTCTGTTTTGGTTCCAATGAATGTGGCGAGGACGTCACGAGTGACTTTGAGTTCTACTTGGTTTTTTCGACCTTGGGCATTGTCTAAAACAATTAGGATTTCTGCTAGTTTTTCATGGACTTGTTTGGTTCCAAGAGAAACTACATGTTCTTCCATCTCTTGCCATTCCTTAGCCATCTGTTTGAAGACTTCTTTTTGGAAGTTGATATCATCTTTTACAAGAGCATCTATAAGGTCGCCGGTGATGTAACATGCGTGGGTGTCTTCGACCGCTACGACATTGTGATGGGAAACTGAATCAGAAATACAATCGCGAAACCCAACCCAGTCCCCAGGGCCACTGAGTCGTAACGTTTGTTCCTTTCCACTGGCAAGTTGGACGTAACTTCTGACAAGACCTGATTTGATGAAGAAAAAACCCGCAGCCTTTTCACCAGCAGAAACAAGATGTTTTCCTCTAGGGAAGACAGTGAAGTCCTTACCTGCGTTGATCCTTTCTATGGTCTCATGCGCAGCGCAATGCAGGACATTGTGATTTTTATAATCACAAGCAAAACAATCGGGATTGAGTGGAAGATCCGCCATTCAGCTTCGATGTAACCTCTTGAAAAATCCTTGTCGAGCCATAATTTAGAAACCTTCTAAATTTTTTATTTGCCGGTGAATTTTGGTTCCCGCTTTTCTAAGATACTTTTGATCGTCTCTTTAAAGTCGTCCGAAATAAAGTTCCGCGCCTGGGATTCTGCTTCTTTTTTTAGGGCAGAATCCAACTGTTTCCAGGAGTATAAATTTCGCTTTAACTCCTGTAAGGCGAGAGGTGCAGCCTTTGACAAAGACAAAGCAAGTTCCATTGCCCGGTCATACACTTCTTTTTTGGGAACACTGTCTAATGCAAGTCCACAAGACTTAGCAAACTTACCATCAAAAGTTTCACCAGTCAGTAAAAGCCGGCCTCCCAAACTTTTTCCTAGGAGTTCAGGGGAAAGGAAACTAGATCCCATTCCAGGATGGATTCCTAGTCTGACAAAATTAAAAGAATACTTCCCTTCCTCTGCAAAAATTCTTAAGTCACATCCAAAGGTTAAAGAAAGACCAGCACCAATCGCATGGCCATTCACAGCTGCAATGACAGGGACCGGGAGTTTGCGAACAGATAAAAAGAAACCATAGAATTTCCTCATATCACGCCTGTTTTGCGAGAATGACTTTTCAGAAAAGGATCTTAATAAATTTAAGTCTCCACCTGCACAAAACACATCGTTTCGTCCGGAAATGATCACCGCTCTTGGAAGGACTTTTTCTTTTTTAATGGAATGAATGAGGTCTGCGAACTCTTCCCCCATTTTCCAAGTCATAGAATTGCGGGAAGTGGGATTGTTTAGGAAGATGGAAACAATCTTTCCATCTTCAGTATCACGGGATTCAATTTCTAGGAATTCATACTCTTTGGTTTCAAATCGCGATTTCATCTATCTGAAAGGATTCGTACCAGGCTTTATCTTGTAAAGATAAAGGTTTATTCCCGATCTCCATATTTTCAAAGTAATTGAGTAAAATTTCTAGGTGTTGGCTTTCCTGATCTTGGTTGGGGAGAAGAGAATCAATCCCTTTGCTTACCAAAACTTCTGCTCTAATTTTATCTTTATAATGATCTGGTTTTCCGCTGAAGATCAAATGTGCAGAGATTAAATCAAAACGAATGGTATCAACGATTCTTCGCAGAGAGTCCTCTGATTCTAGGAAATAACGAGAAGCCACTTCCGTTTGGAAGTAATCACTCCAAGTGATAAGGTCAGGCAAAGACCCAGTGCGTTCCAAAATTTTCTTTTGGGTTTCTTCGTCAGTATATAGGGAACCCGCAAACCTTTCCACAATGGCGTACAATTCGGTCAGAATGGCTAATTTCTCCGGACTGAGGAGTCCTTGGCGGATCATTGGCAAAAGTTCAGGATTGACTTGTTTTGGGAGAGTGAGTTCCATATACTTCCCATTTCGGCGAATTCTGTCGTTTCCCGTTACTTTTTCCTCAGGAGAAAATCGATTTTCACTCTTAGAAAATCGATAATTTTAGTATGGCAATTGGAAGAACCGATTCGATGCAGGAACTCATAACGATTTTAGAATCGTTATTTGAAGAAACCATCATTGGGTCCGATGTCAACATAGTCAAACACCTCTTTTATTACCTAAAGGCCGATAACAGGGAATTCGAATTCATCTACGAAGAAGACACACTCATTGCCGCAGTGGAAGAAATAGAATCCCATACGGTCACTTTGATGATTCCCGATTTAGTGGAACAAGGTTCTAGACGAGCCCGGGTTCGTTTTGAAGTGATGAACATCAACTACCAGTTTGAAGTAGTCATTCTTGACATCCAAAAAGATAAAACGGTAATCAAAACTCCTACTGAGTTACAATCATACCAACTCAGAACCAACAAACGAATTCCTGTAGATGATTTGTTTATGAACTTTATCATTTTATTTAGAAGTTTAACTGGTGGTTCGAGAGAAGTGGGGAAAAACCTATACGCCGAAAGTCGTTTCCCTCACCTAATGAAAGAAGTACGAAAGGATAGGCCAGATAGCAAACTCATCAATGTGATGTTAACCGAGGCAATCGAACGAATTTCCAAAGATTATGAAATTCATTTTTTTCAACCAGACGAAAAACTAAACGAATACGATGACTTTGTTAAAAAAACCATCCTAAGAACTGGAAAATCCATTTATATCTCCGATTGTAATCGAATCACTTCCTATATCAATGATCCTGGGGATGATGTTCTTTTTAATTATTTTAACGAATACAAAGAAATGACAAAGGAATTCGGTGAAGAATTTGCTTTAGAATACTTTGAGTCCATGCGCAAACACGAATCACGAAACTTTTATGTTTCTTATGTGATCACACCCATTCGTCTTTATGAAGATGTTGTTGGTTTTATTAAAGTTTATTCTACTGCGATGGAACGATTCACCATCTCACATAACCAAGCTGTTTATATTTTCGAACTTGCCGAAATCATTAGTTATGTATTCACAAAAATTGCCATCCAACATGGTAGTTATGAAACCATGCAATCAACAACAAAAGTTGTGGATATTTCTCTCGATGGTCTTCTCTTTGAAATTTATGACAAACGATTGTTTCAATATTTAAAACGTCACAATATCATTAAAATGTTTATCCCTTTAAATAAGGAACGAACAATGATCATCCGAGGTGAGATCATTCGATTTTTAGATAAAGGCGATCATTACCACCTTGGGGTAAACTATTTCAGTTCTGCCCCAGATGATATGTTGTATTTGGAATCGTATTTATTTGAGAAGAGTATGAAAATTTTGTCAGAATGATCCTGACTGTTTTTCAGCAAGTCTAATGGCATTCAAAAGATCTTCCGACAAAGTGGTTTCTCCAGTGTAGTAAAGACGTAGCAGCTTTCCATGTTCTACCAGTTTGTTTCGGTAATCGGTTTCTTTGACAGAACCCCGAGTTTCTTTCCATTTTAGATTATAAAATTCGCAAGCAAGTTTATGGAGGTAATAATCTGATTTTCTAAGAGCATAAGCCTTTTGTAAATATTCTTCCGAACGTTCTGACCACTCTTCTCTTTTTTTACGACCATCTACACCAGTATCGGCCATATTCGAATGCAATAGATTGAGAAAGGAAGTTTCAAAACTATAAAGCCAAACTTCATAATTTTTTGGATAAAGATTACGCGCTTCTTTTGCCACTTGTGGCATCAGATCCAATTGTTTTTTGTTTTCTTTCCCTTCTACTTTAAAATAAAAAGTTAAAAATCGTAAATAATCGACCAGGAATAACAACCTTTCTTGTGCATTGGAAAATCGTTCCCTATTTTTCCAAGCCATCGAATATTCAAATGCAGTAGATACGTATCCTTCCCCGTCTTTCCAATGTGCTTTCCCGAGCGCATAATGCGAATCAGGTGAACCTTGGTCAAGAGAAACTGAATGTTTATACATTCGAAGGGCTTCTTCCATTTGCCCTTTGGCAAAATAATGGTCACCTTTCTTTTTGGCCATAAAGGCTTCATCGTATTTTGTGGTATCAAGTAACCTTGCGGCTGTTACAGGGCGATCTTCAATGAGTCGCAAATACCCTTCCCCACGAACTTGCCATCCAAAAAAAGTAGTTTGATAAACAGATTTCACCGTGATCATTCCCACAATGTTACCATCACGAAATGTTTTGTGGTCTTGGTTCTTTTCTAATAAATACAAAGTTTGACCCACACGAATTCCTTTTGGGTCAGCCACTTTGATTGTCACAGTATCTGGTCTTGTGTCCACTTCCAATTCTTGAGAAAGTGTATCCACTTCATAATAACTGGCTTTTTCAATTCCCACAACCTCTCCCACAACAATCATCCGAAGTGGGTCAAGCGACGCCTGGCTACGGAATGCAAAGGCCAACCGATCGGAAGACGATTGGGCAAAAGTTGCTGTAACAAACAAAATACAGAGGAGGAAGGAACGAAACATCTGGTTTAAAGATCGGCCAAAAGAGAATCTTTAGGTGTAGAAAAATAGGAATCCCCACAGGTCCCGTGGGGATTTTTTTAGAAATTACCGAGGTCGAAATTCCAATCGGAATTTTCCAGCCCCTACTTGTTCCTTCGTATAGAGGATTTTCCTGTGAACTCCGTTAATATAATCATCCACTAAGTTCCCGTAGAAAGGACTTGCAAGGTTTCCGCTATTACCGATGGGAAGTTGTGTGACAGACTCTTCGAAACGGCCATAATCAATCACCCGCCTTTTGGATGGACCTGCAAACGCAGTCCAATCTTCTTTCATAAGTTTGTATTTTAAATTATTAACCACTTCGGCACCACCTGCAGAAGGAAGCGGACCAATATCAAAAATACCACCTATCACTGGCAATACGCCAAGCGGATGTGGGTGTTTGATTTTATATAAGTTTTTCCAAGTCCAAAGGCTTGGCGATGCTGAGAGATGTGCCTCTAAATACCTGCCAGTCTCCTCAATCGATCTTTTGAGAATGTCTTCTCTTGATTCGATGATCCCTTCGGTTCTTAAGTCATCCCAATAAGGAGAACTTGGATTCCTTATAAATCGGCGATAAGCATTCCAGTATTCTGCCATATCTCCATATAACTCAAAATTGGCGGGACCCATCTCATCAATTAACAATTCCCGAAGAGTGATATAAAAGAATACATCGTAAACAGCAGCACCTTGGGATTCGGGAAAATGTTCAAAATTCCATTTTTTCAAAATCCCGAGAACCTTTTTCCCATTGGGAGTTTTTGCTTCTTTAACCGTAGACAAAATAAGTTCCAAATACTCTGGTGCAAAGGAAGAAACGGTATCATTTTGGATTGCCGCGAGGTCTTCCAAACTCCACTTCTCTTTTGTTTCCAAAATACCAACTAACCTTTGAAAACGATCAGGTGGTTGCCAATTTCCTTCTGGTTTTCCAAGTCCCGGAAGAGATTTACTTGTCACTTGGTTGTTTGCTGTGACGATGATTCCATTTTTTGGATTGATGATCTTAGGATTGTCTTTTACCGAAACATAACCAACCACATCATTTTCACCAGTAGAACCCTCTAAAATTTTACGAGAATTTCCCGATTTTAGGATCGGAAATCTTCCTACTGCATAATAGGCAATGTTCCCATTTTTATCCGCATAACTAAAATTAAGCCCTGGTGCTCCAATCATAGAAGAAGCTGAATCAAGTTCGGTGAACGATTTGGATTTTCCCATTTGGAATAAAACATCAAGCAAAGGATTTGGTAAATGGTGGTGAGCCCAATACAAACTTACAGGTCTTCCCTTAAATCCTTTGATATGTTCTGTTATGAGCGGACCGTGGTTTGTGATCCCAACTTCAAATGGAATTTCGGATCCATCTTTTTTACGGATGGGATCACGATAATATGTTAAATCTTTCCAGGTATTTCCCGTTTTGAATTTCCCACCTTCAATGGTTTCTAAATACAAGTTAACATCATCCTGTTCCAACATGGTAAGTCCCCATGCCTTATCCCTATTATGTGCAATGAGAGGGAAAGGAATGATCGAAAGGAAATAACCATAATTTTCATATCCTGGATATTCAATATAGGCTTCATACCAGGCCCCTGGATTGGAAAGGGCAATGTGCGGATCGTTAGCAAGAACTGCCCCACCACTCTCAGAACGACTAGGTGCCACAAGCCAAGAGTTACTACCTTCTAGTGGCTCAATCGGAAGTTGCAATTGGTCCACAAAAGATACTAGTTGTTTTAGACCAAGAACCTCTTTTCCGTTTGAATGGTCTTTGGTTTCTGGTGGAAAGGAATAACTTTGGTTTGTAACTCGATTGAAACTTGAGTTTTGGATTTGTTTAGAATTTATTTTTTGAAAATTGTTTTTATCCGCTAACCTTTGTACACCTGGTTGTGTTTCCAAAATGGTTGCATTTGTTTCAAAATCATACCGCGGGAAAAGTTCATTTGCAGACCTAGCCTTTAAATCCGACTCCATAATGGTGTACAAACTGTCCGATTTGATCCCTTCTGCAAAAGAAAAACCCATATAAAATAGGAAGGAAATGGCATCTACCCGATTAAATGGTTTCGGTTTGATTCCAAGAATGGTATATTCAATTGGCAAATTGTCTTCGGAGAGAAAATGATTTACCCCATCCAAAAACCAATCCAATTGGTTCCATGCTTCAGGATAAATATGTTCCTTCTGGTTTACATATTCTTCCGCTGTTTTTTTCAAAAGAAGAGATTTCAAAAACTGATCAGTAGGAATGAGTTTATCACCAAAAATTTCAGTGAGTTCTCCTTTCCCAATCCGCCTTTGTAATTCCATCTGAAAAATACGATCCTGTGCCATTGTATAACCTAATGCAAAATAGGCGGACTTGGCATCTCCTCCCACGATATGGGGAATTCCGGCTTCATCTCGGATCACAGTCACGGACGTTGTCAGTTTATCAGAAACAATTTCTCCGCTGTACCTAGGTGCTTTTAAGGATACAAGTCCCCAAAACAAAAAGTGTAAGGTGACAGGAAGAGTGAGAATGAAAAGTAGAAAGAGACTTAAAAAAGGTCTCTTTCTGATGAATTTTTTAGTTTTATCTAACATAGGTTATTGTAGTGCTTTGATTTGACGAATGCGATTTTGTTTGTCTGCCGAATCCCAAGCTGCATTCGAGAAGGATTCCACTTTATAATATTTTGTTTTGTATTCATCCTTATATGGTAGAACGAGTTCACGATCAGGTTCTGTTGTTTTGGCAGCTTGGATTTTTCTGAGCCCTTCTGCACCTTGGTTGAACCATTCAGGATCAATGGGTAAGTTGACTCGGTGTCCACGAAAAGATGTCGCCAAATACGGACCATCTAAGTCTTTATCACGAAGGATTTTCCCGAAAAAAGTAAATTCCACTTCGTTCGAACCAGAAACCAAATCACCATCGTACACGGCATAGGCGATATATTCCCCATTCTTTTCGTCTTTTAAATTTGCTTCTAAATGGTATTTTCCTTTTCGATAAACATTCACCACTGCACGAACAATGAGGGATCCGTCTTGTAAAGAGTCAGAAAAAACTCCGTTAAATTCTGCTGGAATGGAAGGACTAGAAAAGAAACTAGAAGTAAGAGTAGTTTTAAGATTTTCTGGTCCGTAAGTAATTTCAGCAACAAGAGACATTTGTCCCCAATCAGCTTTTTGTGGTTTCCAAGAGAAAGTAAAAATGTTGTCTCCTCTTGTTTGGTCTCCATCGGTTCCGTTGTCATTCACAGAGGCACTGACAACTCCATACCTTTGTCCTTCCCATTCTTTAAAAACTTGATGAGAATCGATTGATACCTTCACTCGATTCCTTGCTTTGTCACGACATTCTAACGTAACGTACATCATGTCTTTGTTTCCGATGACTGCCCAAGTTTTTGGTTGGAATAAACATACATAACCGGTGGCTTCGTTCGTTTTTGGATCAATAGAATAATCTGGAGAAGTTTCAATGATGAATGGGAAAGCCAAATCATGATTCAGGATGGACATCGGTCTTGAGAATGGAGGGTATTCAGCCCATTCTAAATACTTTTCTAAAATGTATTCGGGAGTGGCACCATCATCAGGAACTCCGCCAGATCCATCAGATCCACTTCCAGAACTATCATCACCTTGCGTTGGATCAGAGTTACTGGCCATCCTTTCTTGTCTGGCTTTCTCTCTAGCATCTTGATCAGAACCAACATTATCCTTAATTAAAAAGAAGATAAGGCCAATCACAACCAATATAACAACTGCTAGATACACACCGTATCTACGAATTAAATCCATACGCTCCCATCCTTTTGTTTTATAAAACGGATAAGAGCCTTGTCGGTTTTAAAACTATGTAAAGTAAAATTTAGATAGAAAGAAGACTCGCAACAGTTTCAGAAATCAGACTTTGTGTTGGAGTGGGCATTGATTTCCATTCTTCATAGTACCGGTAAACTGATCGTGAATACTCTGGAATGCCTCCAAATCGTTTATAACCACCAAGCCCTGCATTATAAGATAACAAAGCAGCTTCCAGAGAATCGGTGCGTTCGATCAAATAATTCAAATAAAGAACACCAATGTACAAATTAGTTTCTGGATCGTAGAGGTCCTTTGCTCCAGAAAACGGGATTCCTTCTTTTTCCGCCAACCACTTGGCCGTTGTTGGCATCACTTGCATGAGACCAAGGGCTCCTTTATGGGATTTAGCCCGTCTGTGGAACTGTGATTCTGTATGTACAAGACCTACTAAAAATCCAAGTTTATCATACCGTTCCTGTTTCTGTCCTGCGGGAAGACGAAGGTTCAGAGCTGCATTTTCCATGGCCGAAACCAATTCTAATCTTTCCCGAGAAGAAAGGCTTGGTCGATTTTTGGCAATGTATACCTCCAATTTCCGTTTGGAAGATTCGTTTCGGACAGAAAGACCGGCTGAGCTGATCTTTCCGTAAGATTCTGTTAGGAAAATGACAATGAGAAGGCCAGTTCCTAGAATTTGAGTGAGTGAGTTTCTTTTTCGCATTGGGTTCTCTTGATACAGACTTTCATTTGTGCATCGCACAATAAGTCCATGATTTCCCGACCTCTTCTGGCGACAAGGAGTTTTTTGTGCGACGCACAACGAAAACCAATGAGAGAAACGAAATGCTTGCCGAAAGTCAATTGTCAGGGATTCCTGGATTGGCTTGGCACCCTTACTGAATCTTTATAGTTTTTTCTATTTTGGGCTCTGTTTGGTGAGCGGGATCGCCTTTGTCTACTTTATCTCTCGTAAGGAGGACCTAACGCCCACATTTCGGGGCCTCCTTATCCCTTTGTTCTGTCTCTTTTTTTGGTCGGTTGCCTGGTCGATTTGTAATTCCTTTGTGGCACCTTGGACCGCTTACATTTTCGTTTTTTTAAAAAATCCAGTCATTTTAGTTTTAGGCATTGCTACCTCAAACCTAGCCTTTGGGTTCCAGGAAAATAGTTTCCCTCGCTGGAAAACTTGGAGCCTTCGTTTCCACATCGCTTTGGCCACTTTAGCAATCCTTTCCAACGGGATCGGTTTTTTTTACCGAGAGGTCCACTTCGATCCCAAAATGGAATTCTATGTTCCCAACCAACATTCCTCTTCCCCTCTCGTCCAACTTTCCATTGTATCCATTGCTGGTGTTTTGTGTTTGATTCTGGGAAATACAATCGCTGCACTCACGGCAAAATTTTTCTATTTTCAAGGTTCCAAAAAAAGGCACACGGGAGGTTTTCTTTTGGCCATCCTTGGAATTCTTTCTTTGGCATTTGCCGACATCCTAGTAGATCTAAATTATTTCAGCAAACCAACATTTCTATTTTTACTGACTAACCTAACAATCATTATCATGACCATTCTCGTATTGGTTTCCCTCAACCAAGAGACAATTCCTTCCACTGTCGGATTCAAAATCATGACCTTCAACTTGACGGTTTTGTATTTGATCCTTTCGATTGTGGCGAACTTTTTATTCAACCGGTTCCGTGTAGATTTTCAAAATGAAATGAGCCGCGAAAAACATAGTATCAAAACACAACTGGAATTGGGTGCCACATACCCGTTTGTTTATCTTTCTGAATTAGTGATAGATATCCAAAGTCAAAACTTTCGAATCAACAAAACCAATTTGACAATGGAAAAAATGATTCAGGCAAAAAATAGAGAAACAAGTTTCGAAACTTTCAAGGTTGAATCTTTTTCCCAAAGCCCCAGCGAAATATATTGGACTTCCGATTTTTATGCAAAAAATCATCATTTTTTCATAGCAATCCCTTATATAGAATATAGAAATACCGTACACCAAACGGTAGTTTGGTTAATTGTAACACTCCTATTCTCTTTATTTACAATCTTCATGTTATATCCTGTTTTACACAAAACAAGTATTGTATACCCGTTAACAAGGTTACTAGCTGGTATTCGAAAAATGCATTCTGGAGATTTGTTTGTTACAGTCAAAGTATCCAGTAGAGATGAAATCGGTGAGTTATCTAATAGTTTTAATGAAATGATTTCGATTGTGCGTGATGCAAGACTACAATTGGAACAAAAAATAAAAGAACGTACGGAATCATTAAACCAAACCATCTTGGAACTTAGAGAAACCCAAGAACAACTTTTACAAGCAGAGAGGATGTCCACTCTTGGAAAAATTGCAGCCAGTGTGGCTCACGAAATCAATAACCCATTAGCAGCCATTAAAGGAAGCATTCAATTCATCAAAGATGGGCAGACAAATGTCATTCGTTCGGAAAAAACTGAATTGGTTCTTTTAGCCGAAGAATTTTTGGAAGATTTCAAAACCCAAAAACGTTCAGAAGTCACTTCCCGGTTCAAAAGAAAAAAAGAACTCATTGCTTATTTTAAATCCAAATCAGTTTCCGATCCCATATCTTTAGCAGACACATGTTTCGATTTTAAAATTGAAACCATTCCAGAAGAATACCAAAAGTTATTTGATTCGGAAGAAGGAAGAAACACTTTCCAATCCAAACTCAATGATTTTGTCATTGGGTTCCATTTAGGAATTATTGAAACCGCTGTGGAACGTGCTTCCAAGATTGTGTTTGCTCTCAAACACCATTCCTACTCCGGTCCGAAAGAATCACAAAAATTTCTCGCACTCAAAGAAGGGATCGATTCGGTTCTTTCCATGTATTCCACTAGTTGGAAACAAAACATTGAGATCGATTGGAAAATCAGTGGGGATCCAGTGGTTCTCGGACATGCCGACGAACTCGTGCAAGTTTGGACCAACCTCATCTACAATTCCATCCAAGCTTGCCCCAAAGAAGGAGGAGTGATCCGAATTTTTCTGAAAGAAGAAGAAACGAATGCCCTTATCACCATTGAAGATAATGGAAAAGGAATCCCTTCGGACATCCTACCTCGCATCTTTGAGCCATTTTTTACCACAAAAGAGCTGGGAATGGGCACAGGCCTTGGCCTATCCATCGTCCAAAAAATCATCCAAAACCACAACGGAAACATCCAAGTGGAAAGTGAACCAGGCAAAACCCTATTCACGATCCGCATCCCCCTAGCAAAATCCTAGGAACCTTTCCTAAAGATTGTCAGTGAAACTCTGACAATGGCAAATTTATGTTAAAATTTTGTCTAAATTTGGAAAAAAATTTCTTGTCAATCTTTTGCCAAACTTATAAAACAATGGGAACATACCTTTAGGAATAGGAAAACAAAATGCGAACCATACTAGCAACCATCACGGCATTTCTCTTAGCGGGATCCCTAAGTGCCCAAACATACACAGTCTTCATCCATGGAAAATCTGACAAAAACCACAACGGTGTGGGAACAACTGACGTAAACAGCTACTGGGGTTCTTCAGTCAATTCTGTTGGTGGAACAAGAATCTTTATCGGTTATGATGGAACAACCGACCCAAGATCATACGGATCTTCCAGAGCACAAACTAACATTGCTACAGGACTCACAAACTACTGCAAAGGATCAAACTCTTGTAAGATTGTTTGCCACTCGGCTGGATGTTATGCAATCGAATATTGGTTGTCTAACCTCGGTTCTACTGCCTCTGCCAAAGGTTTTAACCTTACAAAAGTAACGGCTCTTGCTGCTGCTTCTGGTGGATCAGAACTTGCGAACGCACTCAATGGAATCACTTTTGGATTCGGTGGAAACGCAATGGATAAATCTCTTATCGTCACTACCGCTCGCGGTGCCTTCAATCACAACAACACTGCTGGTGTTGCCGTTAACCACGTTCCTGGTTACAAAGGTATGATTGGTGCATCCCTCATTCTTCCTGGTGAAGATGACTACGCTGTGGCTTACCACTCTTCTTGCGGATACAACCGTGCTGGTGGTCTTAACAAATGCCAATCTTCACTCACACAATACGAAGGGCTCTGGCCATTTGGATCAAACAAAACTTACAACCAATACAGTGGACACTACCGTGCTCCTTCTGTTTCTTCCACAGGACTTTACCTAGACCACGGTCAAATCAAAACCGAGGGTTGGAGATAAGTTAACCGGTATCATTTAAAGAAAGGAAAAGGAAAAAAGAGATGCGTAGCTCAATTACAACAATACTTGCGATGCTGTTTGCAGGATCGCTCAGTGCACAAACTTACACTGTGTTCATTCACGGTAAGTCAGACAAAAACCACAATGGTGTGGGAACAACAGACGTAAACGGATACTGGGGATCTTCTACTAGCACCGTTTCTGGATCTAAAATTTTCATCGGTTACGATGGAACTTCTGACCCAAGAACTTACGGAACTTCCCGTGCACAAACAAACATTGCTACTGGACTCACAAACTATTGCAAAGGAACTAACTCTTGCAAAATCGTTTGTCATTCAGCAGGTTGTTATGCGATTGAGTATTGGTTGTCTAACCTAGGTTCTACTGCATCCTCAAAAGGTTTTAACCTTACAAAAGTAACTGCACTGGCTGCTGCTTCTGGTGGATCAGAACTTGCTTCTGCACTCAATGGCGTAACGTTTGGATTTGCAGGAAATGCGATGGACAAGTCTCTTATCGTTTCCACTGCTCGTGGTGCTTTTAATCACAACAACACTGCTGGTGTTGCTGTTAACCACGTTCCTGGTTACAAAGGTATGTTTGGTGCTTCCGCCATTCTTCCAGGAGAAGACGACTATGCTGTAGCATACCACTCTTCTTGCGGATACAACAAAGCTGGCGGTTTGAATAAATGCCAATCATCTCTCACACAAAGTGAAGGAATCTGGCCTTTCAATTCCAACGTTACTTACACACAATACAGTGGACACTACCGTGCACCGTCTGTGACTGCGACTGGTCTTTACCTCGACCACAGCGAAATCAAAACAGAAGGATATCGGTAAGCCGAACTTCCCACACCTCTCCTCTTAAAAAAGGAAAAGGACAGGTCAGCCAAATTGGCTGGCCTTTTTTTTGCCTTCTTCGTATATAATTTGACATATTTGACTTATTTACGGTATTTGTGTCGTAATATAGAAAATCAGGAAAGGGAAAAAAAAATGCGAAGAACGATCACCACTGTACTTGCGATGCTGTTTGCAGGCTCGCTCAGTGCACAAACATACACCGTGTTCATTCACGGAAAATCAGACAAAAACCACAACGGCGTGGGAACAACAGACGTAAATTCGTATTGGGGAACCTCTGCGAATACAGTATCTGGATCTAAAATTTTCATCGGTTACGATGGAACTTCTGATCCTAGAACTTACGGAACTGCCCGTGCGCAAACAAACATTGCGACTGGACTCACAAACTATTGCAAAGGGTCTAACTCTTGCAAAATCGTTTGTCATTCAGCAGGGTGTTATGCGATTGAATTCTGGTTGTCAAACCTTGGTTCTACTGCATCAGCAAAAGGGTTTAATCTAACAAAAGTGACAGCTCTTGCTGCTGCTTCAGGTGGATCAGAACTTGCTTCTGCACTCAATGGCGTAACGTTTGGATTTGCAGGAAATGCGATGGACAAATCTCTCATCGTATCCACGGCTCGTGGGGCATTCAATCACAACAACACTGGTGGAATTCAGATCAACCATGTACCTGGTTATAAAGGTGCATTCGGACCATCTGCCATCCTTCCTGGAGAAGACGACTATGCAGTAGCATACCATTCTTCTTGTGGATACAACCGTGCTGGTGGACTTGATAAATGCCAAACTTCTATCGTGAGTGGTAGCACTACTTATACACAATACACTGGACACCTGAGAGCACCTTCTCTCACAGCAACCGGTTTGTATAAGAATCATAGTGAGATTAAAAACGAGGGAACTCGTTAATTCATTCGTCTGAGAAAAAACCCTTTGGTTTTTTGCCAAAGGGTTCCGACTGAAAGGCTGAAAGTAATTTCAGCCTTTTTTATTTGAAGCCAATTTTCGACTCATTCTTTAGGCGTGTTTGATGACTCCCTGTCTTGATTTTCCGATCAGCCAATAATACATAACAGGAACTGCAAATCGACTAAGAACAGTTGCTGCGATTTCACCAAACATAAGTGAGATGGCAAGACCCTGGAAGATGGGATCAAATAACATCACAAAGGATCCAACCACAACAGCAGAAGCAGTGAGTAACATTGGCCTAAACCGAACGACTCCCGCATGGACAACGGCTTCTTTGAGTTCGACTCCCTTTTTAATTTCACCTTCGATAAAATCCACGAGAATGATGGAGTTTCGAACAATGATCCCCGCTCCCGCAATAAATCCAATCATTGAAGTTGCAGTGAAATACGCTCCCATTGTCCAGTGACCTGGTAAAATTCCGATGAGAGAGATGGGAATCGGAGCCATAATCACAAGTGGGACAGTATAACTTTTAAACCAGCCAAGAACCAAAACGTAAATGAGTAAAATCACAACAGCAAATGCACCACCAAGATCACGGAACACCTCATAGGTGATAAACCATTCCCCATCCCATTTGATCACAGGTTTTGTTGTATTCCAAGGTACATCGGCAGTTTGTGTTTCATATTTGATTTTGGGAGCCAGTTTTAACATCCCATAAACGGGAGCTTCTTCTGCACCTGAAAGTTCACTCATGACATAGTTGACCGGTTTTAGATTTTTACGAAAGAGGGCTCTATCTTCTTCTTTGTAAACATTTCCCAATACTCGTTCAGAGGAAACAACTCCAGATTCCATAGACATGATGTTTTGGTTTTGGAATGGATTTTTTGATCCACGTGCACTCTGTATGACAGAAAGGTTGACGGATACTTCTTCCGGTTCTTCCGCAGTCGCCAAACTAACCAGAGGTGATTCTGAAAAAAGAATGGAACCCGTATAGGCAAGGGCAGAAGTTTTGATTCCAAAAAGCCCCGACTTTTCAAAATCAATCGGATATACTAGTTTGGGACGACCATTCCGCAAGGACGTATCTAAATCCACAACGCTTGGTTCTTCACGGAAAACATTGTAAATTTCTTCTGCTACACGTTTTCTTTCAAGGGCAGTCGGACCATATACTTCTGCTACCATAGTTGCCATGACTGGTGGCCCTGGTGGAATTTCTAAAACCTTAGTCACAACATGGTTACGTTCACCAAACTTTTGTATATCGGATCGTAAAACCTCTATGATCTCATGACTTGATTCTTTACGTTCGTTTTTGTTCTTTAAAATCACCTGCAAATCATTCATTGAATCAAGGTTACGAAGAAAGGAATGTTTCACCATCCCGGAAAAAGAAAATGGTGCTGCTTCTCCTGCAAAAATTTGAATTTTTTCTACATTGGGATTTTTCAATAGGATTTTAGTTAATTCTTCTGAATGGCTCATACTTTGAGCGAGTGTTGTTTCTGGTTTATAATCTAATAATACCTGAAACTCTTCTTTGTTGTCGAAAGGTAACATTTTAACCTTTACCCACTTAAATCCAACAAAGGCCATTGAAATAAACAACAAACCAATGGTAACGGCACCAAATACAGCTGCGTTCTTTTTAAATCCTAACAACCAATTCATAAAACGTATGTAGATTTGATCGAGTTTTGAAATCTTATGTTCGGCAGATTCATTTCCAGTATGTGAATGGTTTTCTTTTAGTAATCTTATGGATGCCCAAGGAGTGATCACGAAGGCAACAATCAAAGATAATATCATCGCAAGACTTGCACCGACTGGAATTGGTTTCATATAAGGACCCATGAGCCCACGAACAAAGGCCATAGGCAAAATGGCCGCAATGACAGTAAAGGTAGCAAGAATGGTAGGATTTCCTACTTCTGACACGGCAACAAGTGTTGCTCGAATGATTCCTAGTTTTGGATTTTCTTCTAAATGCCTTTCGATGTTTTCCACGACGACTATAGCATCATCCACAAGGATCCCAATGGAAAAAATCAAAGCAAATAAAGTCACACGGTTCAGAGTGTATCCAAGAAAATAATAAATGGCCAACGTAAGAGCTAACGTCACTGGGATTGCTATGGCAACCACAAGAGCAGATCTCCATCCCATCCAGAGGGCAATGAGAACCGTAACAGAAATGGTAGCGATCAAAAGATGTTCGATAAGTTCATGTGATTTGTCTTCTGCTGTACTTCCGTAATCACGAATGACACTCAAACGAATTTCTTTTGGTAAATCTTTCTGAAAGAGATTGGCCCTTTCTAACAAGTCCTTAGATAAATTAACAACATTTGTTCCCTTTCTTTTGGCAAAAACGATGGTGACAGCATTTCGTTTTCCTTCACCTAACGATTTATCATACAAAGCAGAAGATCTTGTTCTTTCTTCGGGCCCTTCTTCTACAACGGCAAGGTCTTGGATCCGTACCACGCGTCCTCCCCTTTGCGCAACAGGGAGTCTTTTGACATCTGAAATTTTCTTTAATACTCCCCCAACTTCCATATCAAAAACGGAATCGGAAGACCAATTTTTCCCAGCAGGGATCAAAGCATCGTTTTGTTTTAAACTTTCCGCTACTTCAATCGCAGTCACTCCATAACGACTGAGAAGACTCGGATCTACTTTCACTCGAATGACCTTTTTCAATCCACCTAACATTTGTACGGAGGCTAAATCGGGAGTAGAAGAAAGTTCACGAGCAAGAGGAGCTACCAGTTGGCGTAGAGAATAATCATCCAAAGTTTCGGAACTAAAACTCAATGCTAAAAATGGAACATCATCAATGGAATAGGATTTTACCATTGGACTCAGCGCATTTTTAGGAAGTGCATTCTTTAGTTCCATTAACTTATGGTGAATCTTCACAAGAGAAGGTTCAATTGGTTCTCCCACCTTGAAACGCACTGTGATATAACTTCCATGCCATTTACTTGTGGAATAAACATATTCAACACCTTCAAGTCCCCAAACAGCACGTTCGACAACTTCCGTAACTTTCCGCTCTGTTTCTTCTGGAGAAAACCCAGGAGAAGGAATTTGGATATCAATCATCGGAACCGAAATTTGTGGTTCTTCTTCTTTTGGTGTTAGGTAAACTGCAAAGAGCCCCAAAACCAAACTTGCTATCGCTATGACTGGCGTAAGACGTGAATGCAAAAAAGTTTCTGCAAGCCGTCCAGCAAACCCTTTTCTAATTTCTTCCAATGGATTCATTTGATCCTTCCTTATTTGAAAATAACGATGTTTCTGTTCTTACCTGTAAAACCGCGATTTCTGTTTCCATTAATACACGAGCCAATTCCAAAGACTTATTTAATGTTTCCGCAAATTGAATGGCATTGATGGCTCCGCTTTGGAAGAGTCTTTGCATATTTACAATTTGTTCGTCTTGGTATTTTACTGTTTCTTTTACCAACTCAAGACTCTCTTTTAGAGAAATTTCTTTTTGGAAAAGAGACTTTACATGCGCTTCTTCTTCTTTGGTTTTTTCTTCAATTTTTTTTAAGGCTGCTTCCGCATTGAGTTTGGATTCTTCTACTACACCCATATCCTTGGGATTGTATAGATTCATTTGCAGATATACTCCTGCTTGGTAGGCATTGGTTGTATTTCGGCTTCCATGATACCCATAAGCTTCTGAATAAGCGCCAACTTTAGGTAAAAACTTTGCCGTTTCCATATCTGCTTTGAGTCTTTCACCCTCTGCATATTTGATTTGAGCATTCATTTGATTGGATCTTTCGTAACCTGCGGGGCGTTTGAAATATGTATCTAAAAACACATTCAAATCAGATTCGACGATCTCTAATTCAGAGGAAGGAAGGTCAGAGAGAACATATAAGGTTTCTTTGTAATCATTGATTTGCAGATCCGATTGTTTTTCTAAAACTGCAATTTGATTTTTGATCGATTTTAATGCAAGATAACCTGCATACCCAACTGGATTCCCTTTATTACCCAGTGAATAGTTCGATTGAAACCTAGATTCAATTTTTTTAATTTGTTCCAATCTTTTTTTATATTCATTCAAAGATTGAATGGCTCTATAATAAAATCCGGTTTGTGCAAACTCTCGGTCGCGGATGGCAAGCCACTCAAACTTAAGACCTGTCGAACGTTTTTCATTCATGGCAGCAAGAGTTTTGCCTGAACCACCTTCATACAAAGGTAAATCCATTCCAAGTGTTCCTCGAGAATATGTATGACTTCCCGGATAATTGAGCGTATCTTTTGCAAAAAGATTCATTGTATCCGAGTTTAATGTCGAATAAGGTTGGTTATTAGAATCTAAAAAGTTTCCAGGTCTGTATCTTGTAGAAGCCGTAGAAAAATCCGAATCTGTTGCACTTCGTTGGCTCAATTTTCCCATAAAATTTAGAGTAGGATCGTTTGTTTGGAAAGTACGTAAATCGGTATAAACTCTAGGTAACCAATGTTTGTCGGATCTGTCCTTGGCAATTTCACCTGCCTTCCATTCCAAATATTTGGATTTTCTAGCCGAAGAATTTTCCTCAATCCGTTTCCACAAATCATTAAACCCGACGGCCTCTGCAAAGAGAGCCATCGGACCTACCAAAAGCAAAAAGCTAATGATTGATTTCATTGTTTAGTCCCTAACCTTTGGTTCAAAACCAAGTTTGTTCAAAAGAATTGCCATTGGACAAAAACCAACGGTTGAAAAAACAACCAAGTTTACACCGACAAGCAGATTCAATAAATACCACCAAGGTGAAACAAAAGTTCCAAGTGATACCCCCACAAGACTGAAAAGTCCTGCAATGAAATACACCACTCGTTCCAAATACCAAGATTTTGTTGAAGCTAGAAACATTACCATACCCCCTATAGTATATAGATTCTAAATCCATATATACCCCATGGGGTATATATGGCAAGTGATTTTAAGATTTTTTAAAAAAGGGAGGGGGTGATTTTAGAGAGAAAATGCGGCTGTGATGGCTTTTTTAACGTCCGTTTCGATGTTCTGAACGGATTTTTTTTCTTTAAAGCAGGTATCCATGTATTCGTGGATGTATGCTTCGCCAAATTTTTTCATGGCCTGGTGGGCGGCTTTTAAAAGTAAAATTGCTTTTTCGCAGTCTTTTTCTTCCGTCGTGATGGTATTCTTGATTGCTTCCAGCTGTCCCTGGATTCGATTGATACGGTGGATCAGTTTGGTTTGGTTTTCCGAAAGGCTCATAGTATATACCCGGCAGGGTATAAGATTCCATCAAGCAAAAAATGACACCTTTCCCTTTCTCAAAATCACCAGCCACCGTCCTTCCCCAGGCGCCTCCCTACTACCTTTCCAATTTTGGGTATTGGGATGGAGAAATTTCTTATGAAACGGCAGGACTTCGGTTTGTATCAGAATTTGCCGAAGGCTGTCAGTTAGAAGAAAAAACAAAAATTTTAGAGGTGGGTTCGGGACTCGGCGGCAGTTTGGTTTACTTTGCAAAAAAGTACAATCCAAAAAAATTGTCTGCTATCAATTTACCTGGGGAACAATCAGATTTCGCAAAACAATTGTTTACCGAAAACAAGATAGCAGTTTCTCCTTTTTTAGAAGGGAGTTGGGAAAAAATCACAACTTTGGATGATTCTTCCTATCATTATGTTTTTTCTTTAGACGCCTCCTATCATTTTAAAAACTTAAATGCGTTTTATCGTGAAAGTTACAGAGTTTTAAAACCTGGCGGAAGACTTGTATTTACAAATTTTCAAATTACAGAAAAAAAGAAAAAAAACTTTTGGTGGTTGTATCTTCCCTTTCTCATTCCCAAAGGCAATTTGAAGTTAGTCGAGGAAACCATTCAAGATTTAAAATCCATTGGCTTCAAACAAATAAAAGAAGAGAATTGGACAAAACCGGTTCTTTATGGATTTATTAAATATTCAGAAAATCTACCGGCTTCTCTAAAAACATTTGGTAAAGTTTTAAATTGGTTTACCAAACAATTTTGTCTTAGTTATCATTACTACGTTTTTCAAAAATAGAAAACCCTTTTGTCAGTTTCGAATCAAGTCATCAATGTTTTGATTGAGTAACTTAGATGCGACGAGCAAAGAAGATTTTGCTCCTGCTTCTAAAAGAGGAATTCCATAAAGAGAATAAGACCCACATAACCAAAGATTACGATCCGGTTCAGAATGTAATGCAGTGATCCTTTGAATGGCCTTTGCCGTTCGATCATCCATGACAGGCCTTTCAAACTTCGCAAGCTTTAAGATATCATTGTCCTTAGGAAGTTTATGGGGATTCCATGTTTGGAAGATTTTTTTGCCCTTAAGCTCCGGGATGATTCTCCCTAAGTCCAAAGTAACTTCTGGTTTATCAAAACCATCCCTAACCTTAAACACCAATGAGACTGATGGATTTAAAAAATAAGACTGATCAGTATGTAAAACAACATCACTTGATTCATAACGAAATTCGCCGAGAATTTCTTTTTCTAACTCAAATCCAGCCCCAAGAAGATCTTTTCCTTGGTTTGCTTGTGTGGAAAGGATCACGTGATCAAATGTTTTTTCTTGGTTTGCAAACTGAATGATTGTTTTACCATCTTTTTTGTAGATCTTTTGGATGTCGGCATTCAAACTTACGTTTTCTAAATTTTGAGTAAGACGATTTACGATATCTCTTGTTCCTAAACTTGCCGTTTCTTGTGGTGTATAAGAATAACCCCGAGAATGATAACCGATAATTGTTTCAGCAGGATAGGCACCCACAGTTTCTGTTTTACAAGTATTCACAAGTGCAAAGGTGGGGAGTAAAAATTCGTAAATAAATTCGTTAGAATAACCATATTTAATCAGAAAATCTAAAATTGAAATATTGCGACTTTCTCGTTTCCAATCATCTTTTGCGTTGGCATAAAACTTTAGTAAGTCGGAGAAAATTCTTCGTCCTTTCCATGAAACAAATGAGTTTATTGTTGGAATTCCAAACGGAATACCGAAAATTTGATGGGAACGAAATCCAAAAACAGAATCACCATTGGATTCAACTCGAAAGGAATAATCAACTGGTCTTGTTTTAATTCCCGCTTTTTCGTAAACCTGAAATAAAGTTGGGTAATAGTCACGTTTGATGGTTCTAAAAGGGATATCAAACTCAACCTCTCCCCCATCAATCATTTGTTTGGCGCCAAACGCAGCCATACCAATCTCTGGATGTTTTTCAAATAAAGTTACATCTTTAAATTTACGTATGGCCCAAGCGGCAGTCAGTCCTGCAATCCCAGAACCAACAACTGCAATCACTTCATACTTCCTGTTTTTAAGAATTGGACATGCCAAGAAAGTGCACGTTCCAAATCATGCGGAGTGTGTTTTCCTTTGGAAACACGAAGGGCATTTTCATAATATTCACGAAGTTTATCACGATAAATGGGATGAGCACAGTTATTGATAATCAGCTCTGCTCTTTTTTTAGGAGGACAACCTCTCAAATCAGCTAAGCCTTGTTCCGTGACAAATACCATTGTTGAATGTTCATTATGATCTGTATGTGATACCATTGGAACCACAGCAGAAATATTTCCATCTTTGGCAAGAGATGGTGTCATAAAAATACACAAGTGGGAATTTCTCGTAAAGTCACCTGAGCCACCTATTCCATTCATCATAGATGTCCCCATCACGTGAGTGGAGTTTACATTTCCATAAATATCAACTTCGATGGCAGTATTCATAGCAATCAGTCCCATTCTTCGAATCACTTCAGGATGGTTGGATATCTCTTGTGGGCGAATGACAAATTTGGATTTCCATTCGGCGATATTCTCATGGAATCTTTTTAGTCCTGCTTCAGAGAAAGTTAAAGCAGAGGTTGAAGCAATATCTAATTTTCCTGCATCGATCAAATCAAAAACAGAATCCTGAACCACCTCTGTATACATTTGGATTGAGTGGAAGTTTGGATCTTTTGCCATACTGGCAAGAACTGCGTTAGCTATGTTCCCCACTCCGTTTTGAAATGGTAGATATTCTTTTGGAATTCTTCCCATTTTAATTTCATGTTGGATAAAAGATAAAACATGAGCGGCAATGTTTTGGCAATCTTCGTCGGGAGTTTTGAAAACAGTTGCTGCATCAGGTTTACTAGAACGAACAATCCCTTTGATTTTATCGGGCGGAACTTGGATGTATGGTAATCCAATCCGATCTCCTGGTGTGAGTATATTGATTGGAAGTCCCTTCTCATGATGGTTTGGAAGATAAATATCATGGTATCCTTTTAATTCCAGGGGATGTGTATCAGTTAACTCAACGAAAACGGATTCCGCATTGCGGATGTAAGTTGCACTCATACCAGAAGAGGTTGATAAATAAATTTTTCCATCTACTGTAACGTCAATGGCTTCCACAATCGCAACATCAATTTTTGGCAAAATCCCATGTTCAATGTATTTTACAACATGAGATAAGTGCATATCGATGAAATCCGTTTCCCCTTGGTTGATGAGGTTACGAAGATGGGAATTGGATTGGTAGGGAATTCGTAATTTTAAGGCACCTGTTCTTGCCAAAGCACCATCTAGTTCTTCACCCGTAGAAGCACCGGCATACAAGTTAATTGAAAATTCTTTTCCTTTTTGTTTTTCTTCTTCGATTCTTTTGGCAAAGGCAACCGGAATGAGTTTTGGGTATCCTGCTGGTGTAAATCCAGAACAGCCTAGAGTGACATGTTGGGGCAGAAGTGCTGCCACCTCTTCTGCAGTTTTTAATTTTTGTTCAATCAGTGAGTTTGTAACGGCCATAAGTGTAAAATCTCTTCTATGACCAAAGATAAAGAGATTGCCTAAAAATAAAAAGTCCAAATTCTGAACGTATGGATTTTCTCTTATATCTGTATTGTCTCGTTTTTGGAATCATTCTGATCGCTCCTTTTGTGTTATTCCACTACCGGTTTCGTCTGGATGAATCTCCTTTCGGAAAGGATGAAGATGCCCATCTAAAACCAATTGCTGAAAAAAAAAGAAACCTACTCGATTCACTGAAAGACATTCGTTCTGATTTTGACTCAGGAAAATTAACAGAAGAAGAGTTCCAAATTCAGTCACTTCCTTATATAGAGGCTTTGGATTCCGTCGAACTGGAATTAAAAACCAAAAAGACAAATGTAACTGTTTTAAATACTCCAAAAATCAATGAAAACTGGACTTGCTCTAACTGTGGTTCGTTTGTAGCTGTACCAAATGCAAAGTTTTGTCCTAACTGCGGAACCAGTAGGATCGCTTAAAAACGATCCTACTTTTAGTTAGGTAGAACTAGAAAACTGCATATCATACAAACGTTTGTATTTAGAATTTTGGTTTTTGAGTAAATCCGCATGACTTCCACTTTCCACTATTTCACCATTTTCTAAATAATAAATTGTATCTGCTATTTTAACCGTCGATAAACGGTGTGCAATGATTATAACTGTTTTATTTTCATACAGCCTGACGAATGCTTGTTGGATCAGACGTTCCGATTCTGTGTCTAAGGCTGAAGTGGCTTCATCCAAAATCAAAACTTCAGGATTTGCAAGTAATGTTCTCGCAATAGAAATCCTTTGTCTTTGGCCACCGGACAACATAACACCACGTTCTCCAACAATGGTATCATAACCTTCTTCGAAGGCCTCAATAAACTCTGAAGCAAATGCATCCTCGGCAGCACGTCTTATTTCTTCTTCAGAAGCATCTGGTTTTCCAAAAGCAATATTCTCACGAACCGAACCGTTAAATAGAAAAATATTTTGAGATACTACTCCAATCCGTTTACGTAAATTATCTAAACTCAGATCCTTTGCATTCACCTCATCCCAAAAAATTCCACCTTCACTTGGATCAATTAGTCTAGGCAAAAGGTCGACTAACGTAGATTTTCCGGCTCCAGAAGAACCAACAATGGCGATGGTACCTCCACGCGGAAGCGTAAGATTGATATTCTTTAATGCATAAATTTCGGTGTTGGGATACAAATAAGAAACATTTTTATACTCGATAGATTTTGAGAGTGGACCTAATTGATTTGGGACTTCCAGCTCCTTAATATCCACATTTCTTCCTAAAATTTCAAACACACGATCACTTGCAATAACGGAAGCCTGAATTAAATTTACAAGAATACTCATTTGTTTCAGTGGACGCATCAGGAATATCAATGTAAGAAAAAATGCAATAAACATCCCTTTAGAAAAACTGGCGTCTTCTAATAAATAAGCACCAATCCCTAAAAATACCATTGTAACAACTGAACCAGATAACTCTGTCAAGGCGGGGCCAATTTGGTGATAAAAATGCGTTTTAAAAGTTTTGTCAGATAGATTTTGATTAACCTTCAAAAATCGATTTGCTTCTTTGTCCTCCATGGAAAAAGCTCGGATGACTCGAATTCCAGAAATGACCTCTTGTAGGTCACCGTTTAATTCAGACAATTGTTCTTGTTGGTTCTTAGTGGTCCTTCTAATCCGATCAGCAAATGTGCTTACGGGGCCGACAATTAAAGGAATAACAATAAATAGTAAAAAAAACAATTTCCAACTTAACACAAGTAAAATGATTAAGTGGGTCACGATATAAAAGAAATCATTGATAGCATCTTTTAAATCATTCGAAACTACTTTGCCTACAATATCGACGTCGTTGATCACTCGACTCATCAGTACGCCAGTTTTTTCACGATAAAACTCGTTGAGAGGCAATACCTGGAGTTTTTTATATAAAGCTTGCCTGAGGTCACTGACTGCAAGAAGTCCTGCTGAGTTGACAAAGTAAACTGTTCCTGCGAGGCAAATTAACTTCAAAAAATAAATTGGTAAAATGATGAGGCAAAATAGATAAACTAAGTCATCTGGCTTTTTATCAGCGAGTTCTTCGTTTGTGCTCTGTTTTAGATTTGCAAATTGCCATTCCCAATATTTGAGACCTTCCAAACGATCGGGTTTTTTATATTCCGCCAGGAGAGATTGGTCCTTTTTCGTTAACGCAATTTGAAACTTATAATTCTCACCTGTTCCCAAAGAGTCAAAAATCGGAATGAGAGACGTGAGGGAGGCCCCATTAAAAATGGAAACAAATATAGACAAGAAAACACCGAGGCTAAGTCTGTATTTGTATTTTGTTAAGTATGGCCAGAGTTTTCGATAAATCTTCACGTATGAGAACCTTATCCCTTGTTTTCTTTCTCTTGTCCCTCACTTTTTGCCGGAAGGAAACTCCTGATTTTGATTTAAAAATTGCACTTCCCTCCGATCCGGCACATTTAGATCCCCTCCATATCACTGATTTATCGGGTCAAAAATTGGCGAAATTCATCCACCAGGGCCTTTGGATCCAAAATCCAGAAGGATTCCACTCTCCTTGGATTCTTTCTTACAGAAAAATCCCTCATCCAACAAAGAACCTTTGGTGGTTCCAAATGAATCCTTCCTCCCCATCTGTGGAAGACATTCAGTTTAGTTTGTCTCGTTTGGTCCTAGAATCCTATCCAAGAAAAAGGGACTATCAGTTCTTAGTCCAAGTTCAAAGTTTACCAGAAAATCAACTGGAGTTAGAATTTAAGCCGGGCACTTTGGAAACCGAATGGAAAGAGAAACTCAGTTTACCTTTTGCTTCTATTATTGGGAAAAAAGAATGGGAGACGAATACTTTCAAATCCTATGGAAAATACAAACTCATCGATTGGAAAAAAAATGAATACATCGACGTCCAAAGACAAAAAGAAGAGGACAAGAATTTTCCGGAAAAAATCCGTTTTCTCATCTTACCACAATCTTCTACTTCTTTGTTTTTATATCGGAAAGGAAAGTTAGATGCGTTTAAACTCACTGACTTTCTTCTTTCTTTGCCTGAGGCAAATTCTGAATTCACTGTTACCAAAAAAGGTAGATCTGTTCAATATGTGGCAATCAACCAAAAGAATCCCTGCTTTGATAACCACTTCCGCGCCGCAGTCAATTTTTCCATACCCCGCGAACTTATCATCAGTAAACTCCTAGAAAACCATGCAGATCTTAGTTATGGTCCAGTTCCCATTCAATACATCGAAAAAATGGCGAAAGGAAAAACTATAACCGGCGAAATATATAACAAAGATTTGGCGAAAAAAGAACTAGAACAATCCACATGTTTTCCCAAAATTAAATTGATGGAATTGGAATTTCGAATGCGTGGCGATGACGAAAACCAAGCCAAAGGAAGAGCCATTAAACAAGCATTAGAAGAAATTGGTCTTACCATCAAACTAAAACCAATGGAAAAAGCTCCCTTGTATAAAGAAAACGGGGAAGGTAAAGGAGATCTTACATTACTCACTTGGTATTCTGATTTTGATTCTGTTTGGAATTTTTTAGACCCACTATTTCATCCGAATAAAGTAGGCAATGGCGGGAACCGCTCTTTTTATCAAAACAAAGAGGTGGGAAATATTTTAGATAAACCTTTTAAGAACAACCAAGATGCAATCAAAGCAATAGAAATCATACGTAAGGACAAACCCTGGATATTTCTTTGGTCGATCCAGGAAAACTATTTGGTTTCTAAGGAGTTTCTTCGTTATAACGTGCTCGCCGATTTTCTATAAGAGGTGGTTCTAATTCCACTGAATCCACTGCCGTTGGCTGGATACGACTTCCTTGTGAATCATAGGTAGAAATTTCCGAATCATCCTCATCCATTGGTTCTGGTTTCAGGTTTGTATTTTGGTTCAAAGGTTCTTGTTTTGCAAAACCTGCTCGTTTAGGCGGCAAATCACCAATATAGTAATACTGCGCATACAAAGGCACCTTACAAACGTAATCCGGAGTGGATTCAATGATGGTTCCGTCATCAGCACAAACATCTACTTTTACAAAATCCCCTACGAAATTCGAAATCAATTGATTCCCCATTCCGAGTTTTGATTTTACATTTTGTGTGTATCGGTACCAAATCCCACCAGAAACCCCTGACCCCGAACCAGGGAAAGGTGCTCCTTCATCATGCCCTACCCAAACAACCGTTACATTCCTTGGAGTTAAACCTGCAAACCAGACATCACGAACCCCTTTCAAACCTTTCCACCTTGATGATTTTAGTTTGGGAGATTGGACGGTACCTGTTTTTCCAGCGTATAAAAAAGGTTCTCCTTCTTTTCGCTTCAAAGTCATGGTTCCTTCTTCTGTCAAAACTGATTGTAGGGTGTTGATTGCCATAGCACAGGCAACAGGATCTAAGATTTGTTCTGCGGCTTCATTGGCAACTGTGCTATAAAATTCGTTTCCATCCAAATCGGTTATCTTCAAAATTTTCCTAGGTGTGACTCGCCTTCCCCCATTCATCAGGGTAGCATAAATTACAGATAGTTCCATAGGACTAAGTTCCCCAGACCCAAGTGCTAAGGATAAATTTCTTTGGAATCGGACATCGGCTTCTTCTTCAGGAATCGAAAGGATGGCACTTAATTTTTGAACAAAATAAGAAATTCCAATTTCATGTAATAACTTAACAGAGACGGTGTTGACCGACTGAGCCAATGCTTGTCTAACCGTGATTTCTCCCTTATATCCTTTGTACCAGTTTTTTGGCGAATATCCCGAGATATCTAATTTTTCGTCTTTAATTTTGGATGATGGATTGACTATGCGTTTTTCAAAGGCTAGTGCATACACAAGTGCCTTGATGGTGGAACCAGGTTGTCTTCTTGCATCTTCTGCCCTGTTAAATCGAAAGACATTTGAAATTTTATAACCACCTACCATTGCTTCCACATCTCCCGTTTCAGGATCTAATGAAATCATGGAGCCACTCAACTGTGGTAAAATCGCACGGGTGACCTCTGCTAAATCAGCCTTTCCTTTACTCTGGTAATCTGACTCTTGTTTGGTGAGATCTGCTCGGACGGAATCAACTCCTACTCGTAATGCTTCTTCGGCGAGTCTTTGTTTTTCTAAGTCTAAAGTTGTATAAACAAGTAGACCACGTTCTTCTAAGTCCTCATTAGAAAACTTTTCTAAAATAAATCTTCGAATTTCTGAATTAAAATCAGGAGCTAAGTTAACACGAAAGTCTTTATCAGCACCATATTTCCCAATTTCACTTGAATACTTTGGATTACCCTCTTCGTCTTTGTTTTCCTTTACCTTATAGATGGTTTTAAACTTTTTTAAATTTAGTTCTATGGAATCGGAAAACTTATGTGGGATTTCTTTTTGTGAAGGATGGAGTTCTGGGTTCCTTGCCATGTCATATAACACACGTTTTTGTCTAGAAAGTGCTATTCCTAGATTCCGAACAGGGTTGTATACACTTGGTGCAGGAATAATCCCGACAAGTAAGGCAGCCTCTTCTGGGCTTAGTTCTGATGCGGGTTTTCTAAAATAATATCTTGCCGCTTCTTCTACACCAGTATTCCCTTCTCCCAAAAATATTTGGTTTAAATACATGGCCAAAATTTCTTCTTTTGAATATTGGCTTTCGATATAGAAGGTACAATAGAGTTCGGTTAATTTGTTAAATAAATTACGTTTCCCTAAGTTTAAGGTAAGTTTTGCTAACTGTTGTGAGATGGTAGATCCACCTTGTGACAATCGAAACTGCACCAAATTGGTAACAACTGCTCGACCAATGGCCGTATAATTCAAACCAGAGTGGGAAAAAAACTCTCTATCCTCGGAAGAAAGAACTGCCCATACAATCACATTGTGTTTTCCTAAATTATCAGTTCGGATCGGACGAAAGTTTCTCCTGTAGAACTCACCCATCACTTTGCCACTTCGATCCAAAATCTTCACTGACTTTGGTTGGAAACTATCGTAAAAGTTAGAGACTTCCGATCTATATTTCTCTAATGACTTATGGACTCGAGCTTCTTCTCCAGACCACACCACATAAGCTCCACCTAAAAAGAAAAAAGATAAAAAAATTCCAAATACAATTCCTAAAGTAAAAAACCTGACTCGCCTAACCCAGAAAAAACGAATTAGATCTTTTAAATGACCATACAATACTTCTAGAATGAGAAAAAAGGAATTGGTTCGATGGTTCATTTCTTTTTACCTTTGGATTTAGGAAAAACTAGTTTTTCTACTTCTTCGAAACGAGTCACAGGATAAAAAGTAACTCCCCGCTTTACATAATCAGGAATTTCTTGGAAAGCTTTTTCATTATCTTTAGGGAAAATGATTTTTTTCACTCCCACACGTTTGGCAGCCACGATTTTTTCTCGTAATCCGCCAATCGCAAGCACCTCACCAGTTAACGTTAATTCTCCGGTCATACCAAAACCGGGAGCAATCACCTGATCTGTCACAAGCGACAAAAGAGCTGTGGCCATTGTGATTCCCGCACTAGGACCATCTTTGGGAGTTGCCCCGTCAGGAACATGCAAATGGATGGCCTTCTTTTCAAACAAACTATCATTGTTTACATAATTTTTTACAAACGACAACGCAATGTTAGCTGACTCCTCCATCATTTTTCCCATTTGGCCAGTAAGAGTGAGACCACCCTTTCCTGGGATGAGAACTGCTTCAATCAGGAGTGTTGAACCACCTGCATTGGTCCAAGCAAGACCAAGCGCCGTACCTGGAACTTTTGGAATTGTCATTCGGTCATCAACAAATGGAGGAGGTCCAAGGTATTCAACCAAATCCTTTTCCCGAATTTCCTTGGAATACTTTTCCTTTAACACTTGTTTTAGGGCAATTTTACGAACCAACTTATCAAATGTTTTTTCGAGTCCTCGTAGACCGGATTCCCTTGAATAGGAATTGATGAGAAGGGCCACAGTTTCCTTTTTCATCGAAAAAGAATCTGGATTTAATCCATTTTTTTCAAATATCTTTTTCCAAAGATACTTTTGGAAAATTTGTACTTTTTCTTCTGTGATATATCCAGATAACTGAATCACTTCCATACGATCTAGTAACACCCGAGGAATTGGCTCAAATGTATTTGCAGTGGCGATGAATAGTACATCAGAGAGATCAAAAGGTAAATCTAAATAATGGTCTCGAAAATTTGAATTTTGTTCTGGATCCAAAACCTCAAGCAAAGCTGATTGAGGATCTCCTTGGTATCCTTGCGACATCTTATCAATTTCATCCAAAAGAATCACAGTGTCTCTTTCCTTTGTGATTTTTAATGCATTGATGAGTTTCCCTGGCATGGCACCAATATAAGTTCTTCTATGCCCTTTGATTTCTGCTTCATCTCTAACACCACCCACAGAAAATCGAAAAAACTTTCTACCAAGTGCTTCTGCAACAGACTTTGCAATAGATGTTTTACCAACGCCAGGAGGTCCCACCAAACAAAGGATCGATCCTTTGCTTTTTGGATTTAGTTTATGAACTGCAAGAAACTCTAAGATCCTTTCCTTCACATCTTCCAATTTGTGATGATCCCGATTGAGAATTTTTTTGGCATGAATCAAGTTTACATCTTTTTCAGAAGGTTTTTCCCAAGGTAAGGAATCCACTAAATCTAAATAATTTCGAATGACATTGTAATCGCTTGAAATCGGATCTGAGTTTTTAAACTTATCAATCTCGCGGTCTACCTCTGTGATGATTTCCTCAGCAACGGGGATGGACTTTAATCTTTCTAAAAGTTTTTCATATTTGAGTTCTGTTTTATCTTCCCCTGCACCTAACTCTTGCTGAATGGCTTTTAGTTGTTCTCTGAGAAAAAATTGGCGTTGTTGGTTATCAATTTTATCGTTAATTTGTTCTTGGATTTTTTTCTGAAGAACTACCAACTCAATTTCTTTTTTTAGAAATAATAAAACCTTCTCTAAACGATCGTTAATTTGGACAGCTTCAATGACAGATTGGTATTCTTCTTTTTCTAAATTCAGAATCGAACAAACAAAATCAGCCATTTTTGCTGGTTCGTTCACATTCATCATAGTCAGTTTCATATCTTCTGTAAACAGAGGATTGTTTTGTGCGAGTTCCTTGGTCAAAATGAGTAAGGTTCTCATCAGAGCTTTGATATTATTTTTGCTAGTTCCTAATTCCTCTTCCGGATAACTTACGTTAGCTATCAATACCGGCTCTTTTGTATGTATAGAATTGATTTTGAATCTTTGGATCGTGTTTACTAAAATATTCATCCCACCATCAGGCAGATTGATTTTTTTCAAAATTCGAGCTACTACCCCGATTTGAAAAATATTATCTTCCGATGGAAGATCCGATTCATCTTCTTTGAGAAGGATAAGACCTAAAAACCCAGCCCCTTTGGATGATTCTTCAATGGATTGGATGAACCTGCCGGGAGGAACAATTAAAGGCGTGATGATTCCTGGGAATACTGGCCTTACCTTAATGGGGAGAAGAAAAATTTGTTTTGGAAGAGAGTCTTCCATTCTCGCCAGTTTTGTTGAGTTTTCCCAAAATTCATTTGTTTCCAATCAAAATCCTACCTTATGACTCTATTTTATCAGGCCCGAGTGCTAACATCTTATCTCGAAACATGGCCGCTTTTTCAAAATCCAAATCCGAAGCATAACGCAACATTTCTCTTTTTAAAGCATCGCGTAACTTGTCTTTGGTTTTGTATTTCTTCAAGGTAAATTCTTTTTCCATTTCCTTGAGTGCTTCTTCTTTGCTATCCTCTTCCGCCATTTCACGTGGAAGGATATCATGAATTTCTTTAATGATACTTTGAGGAGTGATCCCCATTGCCGTGTTGTGTGCTTCTTGGATTAGACGGCGGCGTTCCGTTTCGCTGATTGCTTTTTTCATGGAATCAGTCATTCGGTCTGCATACAAAATGGCCTTCCCATTCACATTCCTTGCAGCCCGCCCAATGGTCTGGATCAGGGATTTATAATTCCGTAAAAAACCCTCTTTGTCAGCATCTAAAATCGCAACAAGGGAAACTTCCGGAATGTCCAAACCTTCTCGGAGTAAGTTGATCCCCACGATACAATCATAAACACCTTTACGTAAATCTCGAATGATCTCCGTTCGTTCAATGGTATCAATCTCCGAATGAAGGTAAGCAATTTTTAATCCAACTTCCTTATAATAGTCAGTTAAATCTTCTGACATTTTTTTGGTCAGAGTGGTAATCAGGATTCGCTCTTTTTTTTCAATACGAAGTCTGATTTCGTTTAGCAAATCTTCAATTTGGTTTGTCGTGGGACGAACTTCTACAACTGGATCCAGTAGACCCGTTGGTCGAATGATTTGTTCAATGACTGCTTCACTTTTATCAATTTCTTTTTGGTCCGGAGTGGCCGAAACATACAAAGTCATTGGTGTGAGAGTCTCAAATTCCTCAAAATTCAAAGGCCGATTGTCCAATGCACTCGGGAGGCGAAACCCAAAATCAACTAACGTTAGTTTTCTGGACCTATCCCCCGCATACATCCCACCTATTTGCGGAAGGGTCACATGGGATTCGTCAATGATCAGTAAAAAATCTAAATTGGGAAAATAATCGAGTAAACAAGCAGGCCTTTCTCCTTCACTTCTTCCCGTTAGGTGACGAGAATAATTTTCAATCCCACTACAATAACCAAGTTCAACCAACATCTCCATATCATAATTGGTTCTAGATTCAATTCGTTCGGCTTCTAAGTGTTTGCCTTGTTTAAGGAACTTATCTTTTTGTTCCGCCATCTCTTCTTTTATTTTTTCAATGGCATCTTTGATTTTGGGACCAGAAGTGATAAAGTGTTTTGCTGGATAAACCACCACTCGGTCTAGTTTCATTTTTACCTTTCCGGTGAGTGGATCAATTTTGGAGAGTCCATCAATTTCATCTCCAAATAGTTCAATCCGAATTCCCTCTTCTTGATAAGAAGGCATAATTTCAATGGTATCCCCACGCACACGGAAATTACCACGACTAAAGTCTATATCGTTTCTTGCATATTGGATATGGAGAAATTTTCGAATGATTTGGTCCCTATCAATTTTATCTCCGATCCTTAACATAACCACAGAGTTCATATAGTCTTCGGGAGAACCTAAACCATAAATACAAGATACAGAACTTACAATGATGACATCATCTCGTTCCAACAAACTAGAAGTGGCACGTAACCGAAGTTTGTCGATCTCTTCGTTCATTGACATATCTTTTTCAATGAAGGTATCAGAAGAAGGAACATAGGCTTCTGGTTGGTAATAGTCGTAATATGAGACAAAATACTCGACAGCATTTTCTGGAAAAAATTCTTTAAACTCACGAAAGAGCTGGGCTGCAAGAGTTTTGTTATGTGACAAAATGAGAGTTGGTTTTTTGACACGGGCGATGACTTCTGCCATGGTAAAGGTCTTTCCTGAACCAGTCACACCAACCAGTGTAATTTTATTTTTACCCTCGCCGAAGGACTTAGCAATATCTTCAATTGCTTTGACCTGGTCTCCGGCTGCCTTAAAAGGAGAAACCATTTTAAAATTTGCCATAGGAACCTATGTTAGTTTACGAGTTGCTTTGAGTATAGCTTGTTTTCGATTGTCGCTGATTTCTAAATCCACCGAATCGAAAAGTTTTTGCATGACCATCATACCACGCATGAGCGTTGCTGTGGAAGAAAACTTACCTCTCTGAATATCATCTTCTAGATTAAAGTCTTTTACCGTATTGATCATTTCTATGGTAAAGGTTTTGTGTTTATCGATCTGAAAGATCACTTCCACTCCACCTCCGTCACCATACTTTGCGGCATTTTCCACAGCTTCCACAGTGGCAATGCATAGATCCATTCGCAACTCTTCGACAATTCCGTTCCGTTTCAGAAAATAATCAAGCCTGGCACGAACATATTGCATCGGGTTATAGGAAAGAGCACCAAGAATTACAAACTGTTCGGTCGTTCCCATCTTGCGAGTGATAGGTGAAGATTCTGCAATAAAATATTCCCTTGGGTCCAAAGGGTTAGTGGTAATGATTTCGTCTTTGATCAATTCTTCGAGAAGAGAGGTGATGCCTTCCAAAGTTGTATTGGGGTTATCTTTGAATTTTCGCTGGGTTTCCATAAACACCCAGGAGTAAAAATCGTTCACATTCCCCGAGAGGCCATTGGAGAACAAAGTCTTCACTTCTTTCTCTAACTCAGTTCTGGAGAGAGGGAACGGCATATATTCCCATTTCAACGGGAACGGAAGAGTTGTAAATTGTTTTATCCTTTAAGGATTAGTCCGTGTTTTTTCTTGGCGCAGTGCTTCATAAAGTACAATGGCAACCGCATTGGAAAGATTGATCGAACGACTCACCTCTGCCATAGGTAAGGAAATAATATGTTCTGGAGGGCAAGACTTGTGGATTTCTTCCGGAAGTCCTGAGGTTTCTCTCCCAAACAAAAAAACATCCGTTTTCTGGAAGTTGACATCCCAGTACACTTTGGTTCCAAATTTAGAAACCAGGAAAATCCGACTGCCTTCCGCTTCTTTCTGGCTTCTAAATGCTTCAAAATCTGCAAAACGACGAAGATCCAAATCTTTCCAATAGTCTAGACCCGCACGCCGTACAGCTTTTTCTGACAGATCAAAAGACGGTTCCCCGACAATAGAGAGAGGAACTCCGACATTGACACAGAGTCTTGCAATATTACCCGTGTTAGGAGGTATTTCTGGGCGATAAAGTGCGATTTCCAATTCGTGAATTACTTTTTGTTCTTTTTTTCCAAAGATTTTTGCAAAGCAAGTCCAAAACTAGAAACTGTCCCCGGATTCTCCTCTTTGGACATATACTCTTGGTATTCCATCCGGTCTTTTGCCTCTGCCGCTTTTGAAATCGACAATGCAATTTGCCTTTTTTCAGGATTGATCTCCAAAACAAACACTTCCAATTTTTGACCAGGATTGAATACGGTATTCAGTGGAGTGCGAGAAGGAACTCCTGTTTCTTTGTTGGGAACAAGACCCGAAAAATCATCACCTAACCGTACAAAGAGACCGAACGGTTTGATCGATTCCAAAGTTCCTGTCACAATATCTGATTCTTTAAAAGGAAGTTTTCCAGACCAAGGATCACTTAAAAAGTCTTTTACGCTAAGTGAAATTTTATTCGAGGCCCAATCTAAAGTCAGAATTTTTGCACGTAAAGTTTCCCCTACTCGAAATTCAGTTGTAAGATCGGCATTTTTTTTGTAAGTGGCTTCCGATTGTGGGACCAAAGCATCAAACCCGTCCATATCCACAATGAGTCCGAATTTATGAATACTTTTCACTGTGCAGGATACAAACATTCCAACTTTCAACTCATCACGTAACAGTTGCTTCTTGGTTTCTCTTTCTTTATCAGCAATTTTTTTCTGAGACAGAACAATTTTGTTTTGTTTTTTCCCTATCTCAGAGATCACAAATTTGATTCGTTTGCCCGCGATATTTTTTCCTTTTACAGAAACATCCAATTGGCTAAACGGAACAAAGGCAGAATGGCTACCGAGTTTGACTTCCCATCCTCCGTTTGCTTCCACAAGCATTTGTCCAAGAACAGGGATTTCATACTGTGCTGCCATCTCCATATGTTCTTCTGTTAGGTTGTCTCCAGATAAACAGGTAGTAAAATAAAAATCTCCCGAGTTTTCTTTCAAAAAATAAACTACGAGTGAATCAGAAACCTTAGGCAAAACTTCATCTCGCCATTCTTCTGTGGAGATATTTCCTAAGATTTTATTTTCTAATGTTCGAATGAACACATAATCATTCTTAACAGCTGTTACCTTAGCTTCATGACGAGAACCAGGTTCGATGGATTGTCTTTTTTTAAAACTTTCTTCTAATAAACGTTCAAATTCTGAGGATGGGCCTTTCATTTTGCGGTTCCTTCCTTGGTGGGTTTTGGGGTATAAACCAATTTTCCTCCTAATACCATGGATTCAATTGGAAATATTCCGGAAGTGCGTTTCAAAGGATTTTCGTTATGAACGGAGAAATGGGCCGGGCCACCTATGCGGATCCGTCCGCCATGGTCAGCTCCGAGATAGGAACAGGTTTTCCAAGTGAGGGTTTGGATGATCTCGCGACGAATCTGGGGCAAGGAGTCCGGATCAGCATTTGTTGGGACAAGGTTTTGCGAAAAAGAACCAAATACGGAGGCCCAAAACCCAGGTCGGTTTGCCACAGGGTCCAACTTTCTTTCTTTTGGTTTGGTGAGAAGTGACTCCCAAAGGCGAATCTCCACAATGGCCGCCTGGCCGGGGAAAAGCCCCCAATGGCCAGCCCCACTTGCAAAAAGAAGATTTCGTTTGATCTCGGCTTCTGTTTGGAATGTGGCCTGGTATTCTGAAAAGGAATTGGCACGGAAAACCGTTCCCTCTTCTTCTTCCGCATTCACAGCAAGTGAATCTTTCCACCGAGAGCCAAAAACAGAATGGAGATCGGACCAAAGAGAAACCTCAGCCTTCCATTGTTCTGGGTTTGCCCGAAGGCTTTGGAGATACAAAACAGATAACATTGGTGCCCAAAGGAAATCCCGTTTCTGAGCTCGGTATAAATTTGTTCCTTCGGGCATGGGATGAAAAATGACTGCATAACCAGTATCCAATGCATCTTCCCAACTGGTTTTGTCAGCGAAGGTATAAGCAACGGGAAGATAACCTTTCTCCTCTCCTTCCCTGCGTTTCGCAAAAAGTTCAGTTTGAGAAAATCCCCGATTTTCTGCTTCTTTGAGAAAGATCGGGAGGTGCCGGTTTCGTTTGGAATCAAAAGAAAGAACCAGTCCCGATGTGTAAAGACCACCTTCGCCTGCTGATAATTCTTCATAAAGAGCGGGCTTTTGTGATTGTGTGAGAATGGGAGAAAACCATTTGGATTTAGCGATTTCGTTTTGTAAGGGTATCAGTGTTGGGTCACCTACAGATTCAATATGGCTGAATCCGGCTGCCAAATATCCCAAAAGATAAGTGGAAAGTTCATCACGGCTTGTTTTTCCCCCTCGTCCATTCGAACCAATTGTGACAGATGCATCACAAAATCCTGGTAGTAAGTATTTGGGATGAGGAACTACGGTTCCTTCCTTGATCGAGATGATTTTGCCTTGGACAACTTCCAGGTCGAGAAACCCGCTAAAATTGGATTTTTCACTGTCCCAGATCCGGACAGATTTCATTTTCAAATTTTGAGACAAAAGAATGGTAGGGGCAAAAGCCGATAGAAATAAGGTGAGGGATAAGAGCCTGCGGTTTTTCATGCTAACGGTCGTAGTTACCTTGACAGTAAGGACTTGAATGGAAAAGATTTCGGGTATGGGAAAGGAAACAAGCGAGATTTCTGATCACATCAAATTACACATCGAAAATGGGAAAATTCTCTCGCTAAAGACGCACCGGGTTTCCAAATCCGTTGAGGAACACATTAAGGAGGCCGTAGGTCTGATTCTGGATCGCCTCACTTACCCGACTCTTGTCCCAACTCTATACACCATCATCAAAGAATTGGCCATCAATGCCTGCAAAGCCAACCAAAAACGTGTCTTTTTTGAGGAACGTGGATACAGTATGTTAAACCCTTCTGAGTACGCCCGGGGGGTGAGAGAATACCGAGAAATGTTTTCCGAAGAGATGTCCAACGAATTTGGAATGAAAGCCAAAAAGAAAGGATACTACTGCTTAATTAATTTTAAATTCAATGACGATGGAATCACCATCGAGGTCATCAACAACACTCCCATTGCCAAAGAAGAAGAAAAAGCCATCCGTGAACGATTGGAAAAAGGAATGGTATATGATGACATCGCTCAGTTCTACATGGACAATGCTGACACCACAGAAGGTGCCGGTCTTGGGCTTGCCCTCATCCTCATCATGTTAAAAGGGGAAGGTATCGACCCCAATTTCTTTCGTATCATCATCGGGGAAGATTCCACCATTGCTCGTTTGGAAATTCCTCTCTCTGATAAATTCATCTCTGTCCGCGACCCCAACCAAATTTAATTTATGCCTCTTCCTTTATCCTGTGCCATCATTACCCTCAACGAAGAGGATAACATCTCTCGCACTCTCGCTGCCCTTTCCTTTATTGAAGATATCGTTGTCATTGATTCTGGATCTACAGACAAAACTGTTGAACTAGCAAAATCCCACGGGGCTCGCGTTTTTTATCGTAAGTTCGACAACTATGCAGACCAAAAAAACTTCGCCATTGAAAAAACTAAGTTTGATTGGGTGTTTGCCATTGATGCCGATGAAGTGGTATCCGATGGTTTAAAATCAGAAATCATAGAATTATTTAAGGAAAACAAGTTAGAATCCGTTGGTTATCTCATCCCTCGTTTGACTTATTATTTAGGAAAGTGGATTCGTTTTGGTGGATACTATCCTAACTACCAAATTCGGTTGTTTAAAAAAACTGCCGGAGAGTTTAGCGGTGGTTTGGTGCACGAAAGAGTTAAACTTTCAGGAAAACCAATCAAACTAAAGAACCCACTATATCATTATTCTTATAAAAACATATCCGATCACCTGCAATTCATTGATCGTTACTCTAGTTTGTTTGCGGAAGAAGAATTTAGAAAGGGAAAAACGAGTTCTATTTTTTGGGCTTTTTTAAAAGCGTGTTTTAAAGGTTTTTATATGTATTGGATTCGGTTGGGAATCCTAGATGGGAAACAAGGATTTGTTCTCGCCCTACTAGGATTTTATTATAATTTTCTTAAGTATTTAAAGTTATATGAAAAATCGAATTCAATCTCTTCTTTCTTTGTTATGGTTGATTCGGTTCATGATGTAAAGAGCAGTAAATCCACCAAGAAAGATGGCAACCAAATTCACGTTGGATAATTGAGTGGATCCAATTTTGGGTGACATGAGCCACATGATGATATCGCGGATATAAGTTTGGAAGGTTGCAAAAACGATTAATGCACCAATCCCTGCAACAAATGTAGATCCCCAAAATTTTCCGAGTAAGTCTTTACGTTTATAATAATAAAAATAATAGGCACAGGCTGCGGATGCGAGAAAAAAGAATAAAATATCTACTAGAATGGTCCACGGTTCTGATGGTGCGGCAAGCGGTAATGAAATCATTGATCTTGTACCTGTCTATTACCTATTTTCGGTAAGCCATAGTTTAGTCCATAAGATAAAAAAAGAGGTTTTCCTTGTATTCAAAACACACTGAACTATTTGGGATCTTGGGATATCCCTTGGGTCATACCCTTTCCCCTTGGATTCATAACACTCTCTTCCAACTTTCTGGATATGATGGAGTGTATTTGGTTTTTGAAAACGAGCGATGGAACGAGATTGGACTTCTTCCCTTAATCGACTTAGGTGTCCGGGGAGTTTCCGTTACCATACCGTTTAAGGAATGGGCTTATTCACAAGCGAACATTGTTTGTAAAGCATCCCAAACGATGGGTTCTTCCAACACCCTACTCTTCCGTGAGGGAATCGAAGCTGTGAACACAGATGGGACTGGTGCCGTCAGATCCATCCTCCAAGCCAATCCCGATCTTTTAGATCCGAATCTAGAAAAACAAATTTTAGTTCTCGGGAGTGGGGGAAGTGCCAAAGGAATTATATTTTCCATCGCAGAATTTCTCCAAAACAATGCGAAGCAGGGAAAGATCCAAAGAAAGGTCAAAATCCTTGCACGAAACGAAGTGGCAACGAATGAGATTCTCAATTCTTTAGGAAATCCGGAATGGCTTGGTGTTACGACCAAAGAAAAGTCTATGGAAGAAGCGGAAAACTATGACCTCGTCATCCATACAACTCCGGTTGGTATGAAAGGATTTGGTGGGGAACCAATTCTAAATTCCGACTTTTTTACCAAAAAACATACGTTATTCGACATTGTTTACAATCCTTTAGAGACCGATTTAGTAAAACAGGCAAAGAAAAAAAAAGCAGAGATCATTCCTGGATACCATATGTTACTCTACCAAGGGATTCGACAATTTGAACTATTTACAAATATCAAAACAAAACAGAAATGGATTGGGAAGGTGGAGTCCCTACTTTTCAAACAATTGAAAAATCGTAAATAGTTCTATACTAGGTTCACAGAAGGTTAACAAAAGAATTCCATATGTTGTTTTTTGATTTTTTATATAGTTTGCAAAACATTGAAAAAACAAGGAACTTCAATGTCTTCAAAAACTATTCTTTGGATGGACTTTCTGATCTCTTTTTATTTTTAAAAACAAAACATAAAATACAAAAGCCGATCCGCATCAGTGTTGTCGGTACCAATGGAAAAGGTTCTACCTCTCATTACCTTGCTTCCCTTTTGTCCATTCTTGGATACAAAACAGGACTTTATACTTCTCCCCATCTTTTGACACCGCTAGAACGTTTTCAAATTTTTTTAGGTGGAAAACCAGAAGTTCCCAAAGAAGAGGATGTGGAATCTTTTTTTAAGAACACTATCCTTCCCGACTTAGAAAGGTATCAGTCACTTTCTTATTTTGAATTTCTAACCGTTTTTACTTATCTCTATTTTGCGAAAGAAAATACAGATTTCGAAATTTGGGAAGCAGGGCTTGGAGGAAGACTTGATTCTACAAAACTTGTGTATGCCGACCATGTTATACTTACAAAAATTGGTTTGGATCATTCCGAAATTTTAGGAGCTACCAAAGAAAAAATTTGTTTGGAAAAACTAGGAATCCTAACTGATGTTTGTCGAAACCTGATAGCGATGGATCCCGAAGATGATTCCTTACGAACCCTCATTCAAAATTTTCCCAAAGGAAAAACGAAAACGCAGGTCCTCCCTCTCGAAAAAAAACCTACCTATTTAGAAACTAACTTTCTATTTTCCCAAGCGGCCCTAATCCATTTGATTCCAAACGAGACAACAAAGCTCAGCTCCATTTCCTTTGCCTCAGTAAAAAAACCTCGTGGTCGCATGGAAGTGTTACAAAACTCTCCCGAAATTGTTTTTGATCCGGCCCACAACCCAGACGCCATTGCTACGACCACACGTGAGTTTGCCAAAACACATCCCTCCTTCTCCCTGCTACTGGGAAGCCTTCCCGACAAGGACCGAGAAGGGATTTTGTCTCAACTGGTGGGCCTCCCCCTCCATTCCCTCATTCTTTGGGAAGGAAGCGGATTTGGGGCCTTCCCAGAACTTCCCCAAGGCCTAACATCCATCACCACGAAAGTACAAGCCGAAGAAGACCTGCGTCCCCTATTCCAAGGCAGATTTCCGGTATTGGTGTTAGGAAGTTTTCGTCTCTATGGAATTGTGGCAAAATTAATACAAAATACAACAAACATGTAAAATTAAACTTTACAAATGAATCCTGAACGACATTGTTCTTTTAGGAAACATCGTTCAGGACCATGCAAACTCCAAAAGAACATACACGAAAAGAAATCTTACAAGCGGCTCGAGAGGAATTCATCCAACTCGGTTTTGAGAAGGCTAGTATGCGAACCATTGCGAAAAAGGCAAAGGTATCCACGAGTAATATCTACAATTACTTCGAAAACAAAGAACACCTTCTAACAGAGATACTACAGCCGGTTCTTTCTGGAATGGAAAAAGCCTTTGCTTATGTATCTCATCCAGATTATTTCGAAAAAAGATTTAACGACAGTTATGAGGCGTGGCAAGAGAGATTTCATATTGCTCTTGATTATGTGGATGCAAATCGCGATGATTTTATCCTTCTCTTAACAAAATCACAAGGTTCCCATCTAGAAGAATTTCCAGATACGGTTCTTACCCGTCTTACCAAAATCAATTTTGACCAGTATAGCAATTTTAAAGAAAAAAATCCAAGTTACAAAGGGGAAGTGAGTGAGTTTGTTGTCCGCAACATCCTTTCCTTTTTTCTCAATATCTTTGTGCAGATGGTTCGCCAAGGAATTTCCAAACAGGATATGTTGGTGTATCAGGATAGTTTCCTTAAATTTTTACACTTTGGGTACAAAGGATCGATTGCCTCTGATCTGAGTTGATTCAATCTGGTTCCCATATGGGAACCAGATACAAAATTAAAATCTGTGGAATCAAAGACCTGGCCACATTAGAACTTTGTGTGGACCTCCAGGTCGATTTTGTTGGCCTCAACTTTTCTCCACGTTCCCCTCGTGCCATCAATGCCGAAACAGCAGAAACCCTTCTTAAGATAAGAAAAAAATCTGGATTCCCAAAACTTGTATTTTTGTTTTTTGAAAACGAAATTACAGAAATCAAAACACTCACAGAGCGTTTCCAACCGGACCTCATCCAACTCATCCGAGGAGACCAGTTGATTTCTCCGAAAATTTGGGATGAATTCACAGAAACTAAAAAGTTATTACCTACCATCAGGATCCAAACCAAGGTCACAAGTGATGAAGACCTGGAACCAAAATCAAGTTTAGTAATTTTAGATAGTTATCAAAAAAATTTGGGTGGTGGAACCGGACATACTTTCCCTTGGGAATATGTAACATACGTAAAACGACCTTTTTTACTCGCTGGTGGGATCACTCCAGAGAATGTTAAAACTGCTTTAGAAACCGTTCATCCTTATGGGATTGATGTGGCCAGTGGAGTGGAAACCGACGGAAAAAAAGATCCAAATAAAATAATAACCTTGGTACAAAATGTCCGAACACTATGAAGCATTGAACACTCCTGTCATGCGCCAGTACATGGAGGTGAAGGAACAACACCCGGATGGGATTGTATTCTTTCGTATGGGTGATTTTTATGAAATGTTTTTAGAAGATGCTAAAATTGCTGCACAGATTTTAGACATCACCCTCACCAAACGCCAAAACCAAATTCCGATGGCAGGGATCCCGTATCATGCAACGGAAAGTTATATATCAAGGCTGATTGCTGCGGGGAAAAAAGTAGTTGTTTGTGAACAAACAAAACCCGACGATCCCAAAGCCAAAATCATGTCGAGAGAAGTGGTTCGTATCATCACACCGGGAACTGTGGTGGAAGATAACCTTCTCGGCGGATACCAAAACAATTATTTATCATTGTATTACCGGGAAAAAACATCCGTTTACTTAGCATTTGCTGACGTTTCTACTTCAGAACTTTTGTATTTCTTTTTTTCAGAAAATGAAACAGAAAGAATTAACGATACTATCAAACGATTCTCTCCTAAAGAAATCATTTATACAGAAGAAGTCCCCCCCTTAGCAAAAGAATCCAAAATCATTCTCTCTAAAATCCCACCGGATTATCTTCCCAAAAAGAAAGGAGCAGGAATTGACACGGTTGTCCATGTACTCGACGCCTATCTTCAGTATAACTATCGGAAACAAAACTTTGTTTTTAAATCTCCTAGACGAATTGATGAAAACGAATATTTGGTTCTGGACGAACAAACCGTTTCTCATTTAGAACTCGTTGAAAATCCAAATGATAAAAACCATACTTTGTTTGGGGTTCTCAATCGCTGTATCACAGCGACTGGAAAAAGATATCTCAAACAAAGGATTCTATTTCCGACAAGAGATGAAAACAAAATCAAAGCCCATTGGGATAAAATAGACATTCTTTCTGCAAACAAAAAAGAAAGACAAAAAATAAAAGATTTGTTAGGTGATTTGATTGATTTGGAGCGAGTTCTTACAAGGTTTCGAGTAGGGAAAGCATTACCTCGCGATTTTCGTGGGATTGAAAAAAGTTTAGAATCCACAGCAAGTATCAAATCCATTTTGGATGGGATTGGTTATGATTTTTCCAAACTACCTAAAGAACTAAATACATTATCAAAACTGTTTATGGATACCCTTTTTGATGGCGAACTTCCTGTATTTCTCGGCAACTCTCCTTTTTTAAAAGCTGGATTCAATCAAGAATATGATGATGCCATCCTTGCTCGCGAAAAAGGAAAGGATTGGATTTTGGAATTAGAAGAGAAAGAAAAAAAAGCTTCCAACATTTCCTCACTTAAGATTCGTTACAACAAAATCCTTGGTTACTTTATTGAAATCTCCAAAGCCCAAGCGAAAGAAGTTCCCAAACATTTTTTAAAAAAACAAACGCTGGTTACAGGAGAAAGATTCACTTCTCCCGAATTAGAAGAACTAGAACGAGCCATCTTACAAGCAGATGAAATCATCGAAAGGATTGAAAAGGAAAAATTCGAAGAATTAGTCGCACACTGTATTTCACTTTATGAAGAATTTTTAACTCTTTCCACAGAAGTGGCTTCTTTAGATTATCACCTTTCGCTCACAGAAACCAAAGAAGAATACCAATGGATCAGGCCCGAAATTCGTAACGATGGAATTTTAAACTATTCCGAATCTCGCCATCCTGTTGTGGAAACTTTTTTACCAATTGGCGAACGTTTTGTACCCAATAGCCTAGAACTCAATCCGAGCGACAACGCCATTGCCGTGTTAACCGGTCCCAATATGGCCGGTAAATCTACGTTTATGCGCCAAATTGCCATTAACCAAATCCTATTCCAAATGGGATCTTATGTTCCCGCAAAAAAAGCATCCCTTGCCGTGGTAGATCGAATTTTCACTCGGATTGGTTCTGGTGACAACCTAACGAAGGGTGAATCTACTTTTTTTGTAGAGATGAAAGAAACAGCCACCATCCTAAACCAATTTTCTGAAAATAGCCTCATTCTATTTGATGAAGTAGGTCGTGGAACATCCACCTATGATGGGTTATCGATTGCTTGGGCCATTTTAGAATTTTTATCTGCCAAGTTTCCCAAACCAAAAACCATTTTTGCGACCCACTACCATGAATTAACAGAACTGGAAAAAGGAAATGGAATCTTTAATTTGTATTTGGATACATTTGAAAAAGAAGGAGAGATCCTTTTTCTTAAAAAAGTCAAACGAGGGAAATCAAAACAATCCTTTGGAATCTATGTAGCAAAACTTGCAGGCATTCCCGAAACCGTTTCTGATCGTGCCAAAGAAATCCTTTCGGGACTTGAATCCAAAAAACGAGAGATTAAAATCAAAAACGAAGAACCAAGTTTGTTTGCGGGCCTCATGGACAACAATACTTCCAACATGTCACCAAACGAGGAAAAGGTTTTAAAAAGATTAAAACAAATCGATCCCAATCAAATTCCACCGATGGAAGCGTTGTCTATTTTAGATGAATTAAAAAGAATTCTCAAAGAGAAAGACTAAGGCCGATAGATCAGTAAAGTCGATCCAGTTCGTGATTTTATCTTTTAATCCAGATTTTGCATGAATTCCAATGCCAATTCCTGCGGCACCAAGCATGAGGGCATCGTTTGCCCCATCTCCTACGGCAACCACCTGTTCTAAAGGAATCGAAAGGTCTTTTGCATACTGTTTTAGATAGATTTCTTTTTTTTCTCGGTTGATGATCTCACCAAAAATTTCACCTGTAAAACTTCCGTTGACTTCTTCCAATCCATTGGCTCTATAAAAATCCACAGGATACTTTTCCGAAAATAGTTTTAATACGGGAGTAAACCCACCACTGAGGATTCCAAGTTTTGATCCATTTGTTGGAACAAATTGAAATACTTTTTCCATTCCATCATTTAGTGTCAAAAGATCATACACTTCCCGAAAACTTTCTTTGGAAAGACCTGCCAGGTGTTTGACACGCAATCGTAAAGCTTCGTCAAATCCCATTCCACCTTCCATCGCTTGTTTGGTGACAGTGGCAACGGCTTCATACACTCCGTGTTTTCTTGCCAACTCGTCAATGACCTCTTCTTTGATCACTGTGGAATCCATATCAAAAACAAAAAGAGACTCTTTATGATTTGGTAACAAAGAACCAAGGGATAAAAAATCAATTTGGTATTTTGCTAAATTTTTTCGAACTGTTAAAACTTGGTCTCGATTCAGAGTTGTATTATGTAAAATACGCACACAGTACAATCCAAAACGTTCTGCGTGAGAAACATTCAAATCACTTACATTGGCAGTGGTGGAGGAATCGCCAAACATGAGACTAGCGAAAGATTCAGAAAGAATAGATGGAGAGATGGGGGAACGAGAAATCAGAAGTAGTGAATTCATTTTTACTTTTTTAAATAAGGTCTTAGTTTTTTACCCCAGAGTTCATATCCCTTTTCATTAAAATGAAGGTTATCCCCATTGGGACGAATGAATTCTTCACTTAACGTGGGAGAATCGGTTTTACGCATTTTATCCCAAACTTCGATATATTCCACATTAGAAGTGGTTTTTGCAACTTGGTTTAAAAACAAATTAAATACAGGAACAATTTGGTTCAGTTCCTTAACTCGCGTTGGCGGTACAGCCATCAAAAATATCTTTGTATTCCGATTCCTAACGTGAATTTTCTGAATGATGGAGAGCAGATTGTTTTGCACGAGACTAAGGCATTTGCCTTGGATAAAATCATTCCCACCAATTTCAATGACAATGGTTTCTGGACGAAGTACAAGGACATCCTCTTCAATGCGAGTAAGAAGAGTTTCTGTCATATCACCACCAATCCCACGATTGGTAACGGACTGACCGGGAAATTCTTTGGCCATCAAGTCTGGTAAAAACAAATGAACCAAACTATCGCCAGTAAAAACAATATCTGATTTTTTGATTTTTAAATTATCTTCTGCGTATAACAGCCGTGTGGGGAGCCAAGCCTTCTCAATGTACTTTTTAAAGTTAGAGTTGTCTCGCCACCCAGGCTCGGCAAAACATTGGAAATTGGTTTCGAAATAATCACGTTTTGAGGATGATTTACAGTCAGTAACACTCAAAACAAGGGCAAAAGCCATGCCCCATCGGAGGAAGAATTTAGTCCTGTTCTTGCGGTTCATTCATTCGGAAGCGCTTTTGCCAATCTTTGATTTGGGCCTGCGCATATTCTTCCGTATCACAAATCCGAAATTCGATCGGGTTATTTGTGGTTGTCTCGATGAGTTTGGCTTCGATATACCCGTTCTTTAACTTGGTTGTCTCAATGCGATATCTCATCTGAATAGCTCCAAAAACCAGGATTTAATTACCACGTATCTTTGCAATCTCTTCTAAAGTTTCATCTTCCTTGTATTTTCCAAAGAGAAAGATGGCGAGTAGACAGAATGCAGAGGCAAGAGGACCTGTCAAACGGACACCCAGCTCCCCTCCCGCTTCTACTTCTTCGACTTTACAAATGGTAGATTCCATACTTATTTTTGCCTCAACTTCTGGATTTTTTTTCAATTCTGATTTTGGATCCGCTACAGAAGGTGCAAGGATCCCCGTTACATTTGGTGAAACAGTTTTTTTGGTTTCTCGATCAAGTCCCAAAAGGATCACCGAACTAAAAATAAGTACAGCTAAAGTTTGACCCAACTTTTGCATGAATGTTCTTCCCGCATAAAAAAGCCCCTCTCGTTTTGAACCTGTTTTTAATGAATCAAGTTCAGCGATATCAGCAAGGATGGCATTCGGTAGGATTCCAAGAATCGCTATGGGAACGGCTGCAATGGCAACAATCAAATAACCTTGAATATGCGGTGATAATGGTAATGAATTTTTCCCTACAAAATAGATAGAAAGAAAGAGTAAAAGAAAGATATAGAATCCAAATAGTACTGTTTTTTTCTTTCCGATCCTTCTTGCGATCCAGTTGACCACAGGATAAAAAGCAAATGAAACCAGTAACATCACAGTGAGTAGTTGTGTGACAAATTCACGTTCCAGTTCTAGAAGGACTGTTACATAATAAGAGATCCCTGTGGTAAGAATGGTCAGTGCTAAAAAATAACAGAGATCCGACAAAGCAAAGTATAGAAAATTCTTATTTTTGAATGTAAGGAGGATGGCCTCTTTAAAAGGAACACTGGAGGCCTCCGATTCACAATAGGTTTTTTCATGAATCGAAAATACGGGAAAATACATACAGATTGCCGCAAACGTACAAAGGATTCCCAAAGCATACTGACGAGATACCAAGGTTTGAAGTGCACTATCCCCATCAAAAACAAAAGAGGATTTTAAAACACCTGCGATCATTGGTTCTGTTGAAGCCACAATGATCCCCAAAGCATACGTGACTGAAATATAAGTAGAGAGATTCAATCTTTCTTCTGGTGTATGACCCAATTCTGGAATGAGAGCAAAGAAAGGTGTGACATACACTGTTAAAAATAGATAAAACAGAAGCATACAACCGGTCATCCAAACCAAGTTGGTGGAAGAGATAAAGTTGTGTGGGGGAACAAAAATCAGCCAACAAAAGACGGCTGCGGGCACTCCTCCTAGAAATAGAAAAGGAATCCTGCGTCCAAATCGGGAACTAAACCGGTCTGAGGAATTGGCAATGATGGGATCAGTAAATGCATCCCACAAACGACCAAGAGCTGCCACAACACCAATGGTGGACAGTCCCCAGAATGCCATTTTTTCAATCAGGTCGGGGAAACATTCTTGTCCTGGTTTTGGTGCGGGTGGGAGATAAAAATAAACTTGGTGGAGACCAATGATATTGATGAGAGTGGACCAACCCAATTGGCCGATCGCATAACTCATCTGTTTTCGAAATGGTAAAGAAGGTTTTCGCATGTTTCTCACTAGAGGCGGTAAAGTAGGAGCATACTACCGCCAAAAGTAAAAAAGGCAAACTACTTTTTATGTTTATAGAGTTCTGGAAAATTTTTCTCGTCGTAAAGGAACTGTGACTCGTACTCATCCCATCCTTCTGGAACTCCTTCTGTAAATTCAGGAACCATAGAACAATCGCGAATCAAGTTCATCGTTTGGGCCATTTCACTGCCTTTTACATTTAAGTATCCTTCAGCAAACAATGAATTGGCTACAAAAAGAGCCATTGACTGTAAAGAACCTAAATGGCCTTCTCTTCCGGCACCGATACGAATTTCTGAATCTGGATTGACCAATCGAAACATAGACAATACACGAATACAAAATTCAGGAGTGAGTGACGACTTCTGGATCGCATGTCCTTTGATAGGAATAAAAAAGTTAACAGGGATAGATATCACACCAAGTCGTTTGAGTTCAAAGGCAACTTGGACTAGATCTTTTAGTTCTTCTCCCATTCCCACAATGATCCCAGAACAAAGTCCGATATCCGCTTCTCTTGCCGCCTCAAGTGTTGTTAGTCGGTCTTTGAAGGTATGTGTAGAACAGATTTCGTTGTATTTAGATTCAGATGTATTGAGATTATGGTTGTAGCGGTCAAGGCCTGCGTCTTTTAAAGTCCTAGCTTTTTTTGCGTCCAAAATTCCCGCAGATAAACAAACCTTCATTCCAAGTTCGCCATTGATTTTGGAGATGGTCTCTGCCAATCGATCCACTGCATTGTCAGTGGGGCCACGTCCAGAAGTCACCATACAAAAACGGTAAGCACCATTGTCTTTCGCACGTTTGGCATCTTCCCAAATTTCTTCCGGAGACTTGAGTGAATACTCTTGGATTCCTGAATCTCCACCCTTTCTTTGTGCGCAGTATCCGCAGTCTTCAGGGCAATAACCATTTTTGATATTATCTAATATATGAATGCGAACACGATTGGTATAATAACGATTTCTTTCTTCTGAGGCACGAGCGACAACCGAAAGCAAAGGGGCTTTTCCTTCTAGGATTTCAAGGGCTTCCGCTTCCGTAATTAAGGAAGGTGAGGAGGAAACTGTTTTTTCTTGGACTTCTGCAATCATGGGAACAGATTCTTTGCGACGCCAACCTGTGTAAACGAAGAAAATCTCTTCGTATATTTAGTCTCAATCTGAATCGGTAAAACTAAGAAGGGTCTCTTCCATCGCTAAAAAAATATGATCCAGGGATTTCTCTGAAATGGTATAGGGTGGAGTGATATAGATGGTTCGACCAAGTGGGCGTAAAAGAACTCTAAATTCTCTCATTTTTTCACGGATCTTTTTCCCAATGGGATTTAGATATTCATCCTCTGCTATGGTTTCTTTGTATTCAAAAGCAAAGATTCCACCAAACACTCGAACGTTTTGGATTCGTTTCCCTAATTTTTTTTGGAATGGTTCTATTCGTTTTTCCAAAGAACTTTCGAGTTTTTTGACAAGGACCTTACCATCTTCCTGCAAAAGTTTGACTGACGCATAACCAACGCTACACGCCATTGGATTTCCAGTCATAGTATGTGCATGAAAAAATGCATGGTAAGGATCTTTTGACAAAAATTGTTGATAAATGAATTCAGAAACTAAGGTGGCACCGAGGGGCAACATTCCCCCGGTAAGACCTTTTGCCATCACCAAAAGATCGGGTTTGACTCCTGCCACTTGGTAAGCAAAAAACTCACCTAACCTTCCCATTCCAGTAAATACTTCATCAAAAATAAGAAGAGTATTGGTTTGTGTTGCCAGTTGTCTTAATTTGATTAATACTTTTTTATCATAAAATAACATCCCATTGGCGCCAAATACCAACGGTTCAATGACAATTCCTGCATATTCGTTTTGTTTGATACTCAGTTCTAAATCGTTTAAACATTCGGTCGCACAACTACTCACATTTTTTCCCCAAGGACAATTCATACAATTGGGAGCAGGAAATTCTTTTGTGGGAAATCTAAGTTCAGAAAAAATTCGGTTAAAATAATTTTTTCCTGAAACATTCATGGCTCCAATACTATCTCCATGATAGGAATTGGAAAACACGAGAAACTCTGACCTTGGTTTCAAATCAGGATGGTTTCGATAGTATTGGATTGTGAGTTTCAGAGCAATTTCTATCGCATTTGATCCGTTATCTGAATAAAAGACCTTGTGAAAGTCAAAATGAGTTAGTTCCAATAAAGATTTGGATAATGCTTCAGCCGCAGGATGGATATGACCTGCAAGCATCACATGGTCTAATTCATCAATTTGTGTTTTAAGTGCGGATACCAACTTAGGATGACGATGACCAAATATCATTGTCCACCAACTGGCTATGGCATCAATCCACTGGTTCCCTTCGGAATCAGTCACGAACTCCCCTTCAGCTTTTACAATATCGATTAAAGATTCCCCTTCTTCTTGGATGGTCAAAGGAACCCATGTATGAGTTTGGAGTGGACTATATTTCATCGTCTGGATTGAGTAAAGTATCAATGACATTCCGATTGGTATCAAACTCTTGGTTTGCAAAAGAAATAAATTCTGTCGGTGATAACTTTTGATCTGGAAAATTGGTAACACCCAAACAAGGTGCACCACCTAATCTTTGTATGGTATCTGCATTATCAGTTTGTAAGGAATTTTCTGGGCCCACTAAATAAAACCCAAGAACCGCCACAAAGCGACTGGTAAGCGCATCCAAAGTGAGTAAGGTATGATTGATAGTGCCAAGTTCGGTGGATCCTATCACCACAACAGGAAGATTACTTTCTCCAATTCCTCTGATGGTTAAGTAGTCATCGGTCCAAGGGACAAAAACCCCACCTGCCCCTTCGACAAGGGTATTGTTTTTTCTTTCTTTGCTAAGTGCCGCTAGAAGGAACTTGGGATCTAAAATTTTTCCTTCTTGTTTGGAGGCATAATGTGGACTTGCGGGTGTTTGGAATTCATACACAGGTTTTAGAAAATAGGAATCCGTTAGACTGGTTGTTTTCTGCACCCATTCCGTATCACCGGCACTGACTGTACCAGTTTGGATGGGTTTCCAATAGCGAAACCCATAGGTTTCTGCGTATTTTGCCATAAAGAGGCAGGAGAAAAAAGTTTTTCCGACATCTGTCCCTGTCCCCGCAACGTAAAAAGCTTGGCCCATACGGATCAAGTTTTATCAATTCTTGACCCCGTCTATCCGATTTATATAGAAGAGGCCCTATGCAACTTCCCCTTTGGAAATCCATTCTCAAACGTGATGAAAACCCGATTACGGAGATTTCACATTTTTTACGTGAAACAGCAATCTTTGAAGGAATGTCTCGCAGGACATTACGAGAAGTGGCAAGGCTCATCCACAAACGTAAGTATTATGCAGGTGAAACTATTTTTTACCAAGGCCAAGCAGGAACAGGAGTGTATCTCATCTTACAAGGGAAGGTGGAAATTTTTTCTGAAAGAGAAGGTGTTACTCTAAAGCTCGCCGAACTTGAAAAAGGTGCTTTTTTTGGAGAACTCGCCCTATTCCAAGATTTCCCAAGATCTGCAACTGCCGTGGCACTTGTAGATTCTATTTTACTTGGTTTTTTTCAACCTGAACTAAAAACACTATTAGAAACAAAACCAAGAGTAGGAAACGATCTGCTATTGAGTTTTGCATCGATCATCGCTGACAGGCTCCGCAAAACAAATGATACACTAGAAGCAGCTTACTTCAAAAGCAAAAAAAATAAAACAAAATGAATCTAAAAGAATTTAATATATCCTCTTTTATATTACGGACTGCGTTTTTTGGCCTGATCGCACTTACTGTATTGATTGGAGTTGTTGGAGTAAAGTTCTTAGCAATTCCACTTTTAATTTCAGGAATCCATTTTTACATCTTTCATGGAATTGTGGACTACTTCGAATCGAGAGGAATTCACAGAGCGATTACAATTATCGTTATATTCACATTTTTAATCGCCGGTGCTTATTGGTTTTTGGCTTTTTATTTACCAAATCTTTTTGAAAAGGCGCAACCCATTGTCTCCGAATGGTCTGTAAAAATGGATGATCCCAATTTTCAATTATTAGATTTTAATAAACTTCCTGTAGTCTCACAAAACCCTGAGTTATGGAAAAAGATCATCCATCCAGAAGAAGTTGCTAAAATGGCTACTTCCAACTTAGAAGAATTTTTACGTAGTCTTGTTGTGATGATTCCCACGTTTATTAGTTGGATGATCATCATCCCCATTATCAGTTTCTTTTTATTATTGGATGCAAACCTAATTTATAAAACAGTGATTAGTTTTATTCCCAATCGTTTTTTCGAAATGTTTTTAATGGTTTTTTATCGAATGAACCAACAGATTACCAGTTACCTAAAAAGTTTAGTCATCCAATGCGGAATTATGGCAATTGTTGCTTCGATTGGTTTTTATATTGTTGGGGTTAAGTTTTTTATTCTCTTTGGAGTGTTTTTGGGTGTTGCCAATTCCATTCCTTACTTAGGACCTCTTGTGGGAGCTGTTCCCCCCATTTTATTTTCCATTCTTTTCCCTGAGATGTCTCCATCGATTGGATCCATTGCTTCGGTTGTGGTGGTAGCACAATTAGTAGACAACGCGATCGTACAACCGGTAGTGATTGCCAATGCGGTTTCTCTCCATCCACTTGCGATACTGATTGGAATTGCTGTCGGGGGGAACTTTTTTGGGATCTTTGGAATGTTACTCGCAATCCCAGTTTTGTCCATTCTCAAAGTTACAATTGGAATTCTTTACCACGCCCTCAAAGAACACCAAATCATTTAAACGAAGATGGAATACTCTGGGAGTGCATACATTTACGAAAGTTTTAAACAAACCAAACCATATCGATAACACCTTATGGTTTGTTATTCTTCTCTTTGATTCCACTTACCTAATTCGGAAAATACAATTCCAAAAAGGGTAAGGCCCGAACCAATTGCACCAACTGTCTCCAGCCTTTCTCCTAACACTAAATAGGCGAGAAAAAAAGAAAACACCGGTTCCAAACTATAGAGTAACCCTGCTCTTGCCGGAGGAACCGCCTTCTGGTATCTAGTTTGGATCTGCGTTGTAAAAATCGTAGCAAAAATAGAAGTATAAATGATTCCAATCCAAAATTTTAAATCAAATTGCACTGATATTGTTTGGTTCAAAAAAATAGACTCCACTGGGAACAAAGTAGTGGATACAATCGCAATCAAAAGAATCTCAAAGGACACTAAGATTTGGGCAGGAATTTTTTTACTAAAAATATCAATGAGTATGATGTAAATCGCAAAGAAAAAAGCACCAATAAGAGTCAGTCCATCACCCAATCCAAAGCCAGTAGATTTAAGAATTTCTTCATAGGATTTTCCATTTTGAGAAATCAAAAATAATCCTACGACGACTATCAAAACAGCAATCCAAGTTCGAAGTGATGGAAGCCGGCGTTCAATGGCAATTTGTAACAAAGGAACAAAGACAACATAGGCTCCAGTCATAAAACCAGACTGCGTGGCGGTCGTATAAACAAGGCCAATGGTTTGAAAGGCATAACCCAATAAAGCCGAACAAGCGACCAAAAAGGCAGGAAATATATAATCCCACCTGCGGTTTGCTTTGGAAAACAAAGTCTTTCGATACAGAAGTAAAGTAACAATTCCTGCGAGCCAAAACCGGACAGCCAAAAATAGAAAGGGTGGCACTGAATCCAGTGCAAGTTTGATGACCACAAAGGTTCCACCCCAAAGAATGGCGGCAATCACCAAAAAAAGTTCTGGAGTGAAAATCCTGGACATATAGAAGACAATGTTTCGAAAGAAAGGTCCTGAGCAAGGAAAAGATGAATTGGAAATTTAGAATCCGCAAACCACAAACCGGAACTGCCCTAAGTTGGGAGGTGTATTTTCCACCCGGAACAGCCACTTGGTCTGGAGAAAAAATCAAAGAGATCTTAAATTCTGTTCCCTTACCCAACCAACCGGAACCCAATATACGCGTTTTTTCTGAAAAAATAAAACTAGAAAACACAAACTCTCATCAAATCGCCTACCTTCTGTTTCATGGTCTTTTTCTAAGAGATGTTCGCCTTGTGATTGGACGCACCAAAGACTGGGATAGGTCTTCCGAAGTTAGGGAAGAAGAATGGGATCGAATCTTAACAGAAGCAGTTACAATCGCTAAACCATTGTTTTCAGATGTAAATACAAGGTTCTATGAGATTAAAGAAAATTTACATATCAGTTATTTCGAAGATGAAATTACCGTTTCACTTTCTGTATTGGGAGAACCTGGATACAAACGAGGTATCAAAGCTAATTTCCCAACCAGTGCCCCAGTCCCAGAAGACTTAAGCCAGATTCTAATCCAACAATGTATTGAAATCTTTCTAGTTTCTAAAAAAGAGATTGGTGCTTTGTATATTCCGTTTGCTGGTACATTGACTTTTGCCACCGAATGGGCGTTACAGGAAGAAAACATTTCTCTTCTCTCTTTACCAAGGGATTTTATATTTTTTAAACTCAATTTGTTTCCCGAAAAATCATTCGAACATTTCAAAAGGAAACTAAAAGAACAACTATCAACAAAACCTTTTGAATCCACTCCCATTGTCATCCAAGATACAGACCCAGCTTTAGAAAGTTATTGGTCAGAAGAGTTCAAACGTTGGAGAAAAATAATCCAAGTATCTCATTGGGATCATAGTATTTCTGATTTTTTAAGAACCTTTCCTGTTTTACCGGAGGGAAGTTCAGATTTTTCTCACTACTTTTTACCTTTGAATCCACCTTACGGACTCCGCAAACACGAACGAACTGGACCCGAAGAAAAATTGTATTCCAAAATTGGAAAACGATTAGAAGAACTTTTAAAACTCACAAAAAATCATCCCAAACTCATTGGGTTTATCCTTTGTCCTACTGAAGAAAAATGGAGCGATTGTATGAGGGAACTTCGAAGTTTTTCCAAAAAAACGATTCATGTCACTCATGGAGGAATCGACTTACGAGTATTATACTTTCATTCGGAGGGGAAAATTGAAAGACGTACAAATTGAGTCGGGCTGGAAAGAAGTCCTGAGAGAAGAATTTGAAAAACCTTATTTTTCCAACTTACGCGAGTGGGTAAGAGATCAATACAAATCTGCTACAGTATATCCGCCGGCAAAATTAATCTTCAATGCATTTGATTCTTGTCCTTTCGACAAAGTGAAAGTGGTGATCCTTGGCCAAGATCCCTACCATGGCCCCGGGCAAGCACATGGACTTTGTTTTTCCGTCAACGACGGAGTTCCCTTCCCACCATCCTTACAAAATATCTTTAAAGAAATTGCAGACGATTTACAAAAACCCATTCCAAAATCAGGAAACTTAACTCATTGGGCAAACCAAGGTGTTCTTCTTCTGAATGCCACTCTGACTGTACAAAAAGACAAGGCAGGATCTCACCAAAATAAAGGTTGGGAAGAATTTACGGACGCTGCGATCAAAATCCTTGCGGAGAAAAAATCCAATATTGTATTCTTATTATGGGGATCCTTTGCGCAGAAAAAAGAAGTTTTAATCCCGCCAAACAAACATTTAATTTTAAAATCGGCACATCCATCTCCCCTCTCTGCTTACAGAGGCTTTTTAGGAAACAAACATTTTTCCAAAACAAACGAGTATTTACAATCACAAGGAAAAGAACCCATTGACTGGTAACGAAAAAAAAGGATATTTTTTTGTCTTCTTAACGGGAGTATTCTTTGCATTCGAAGTCATTGGTTTTAAAGAAGTTTTTCGTAGATACAATCTTACTCCCGAAATGGCTGCCTTATTTGGAGTGGGATTTGCTTTTTTAGCTGTCACACCTTTTTTTCTGAGTTCTTCTAAACGAAGAAAAAAAGTAATCCTCACAATCCAAAGAGACGGTTTGGTTTTACTCCTTGGAACCTTTTCCAATGCGATGGGGATTGTGTTGTATTATTATGCACTCAAACAAACCGATCTTGGTCCTGCGGCAATCCTTATCAAAACAACGGTTTTATACAATGTGATTTTGGGTGTTGTGTTTTTGGGAGAACGTTTTAAAGATCGCGAAGTATTTGGAATTGTACTGGCGATGGTTGGAATTTATTTGATATCCACCTTAGAAGGTCAGATCAATCTTTTATCTGCGTTTTGTATTTTAATTAGCGCTTTTTTATTTGCTATTCAAAGTTATATGATCAAAAAATACATTCCCGAGATTCTGGGCCTCGAGTATGCTTACTTGCGATTGTTTTTGTTATGTGTGTTTTTCTTTTTATATTCGCTAAGCATTGGTTCTTTTTTAATCCCCAAGTTGCCAATCATTGTTATGCTTGGTTTTTTTTCGTTATTAGGTTATTTTTTAGGTAGAGCTTTTTATTTTGAAGCGCATAATTATCTACCGATTAGCAAACTCAATGCAACATTACTAATTGAACCAATTTTTTTAATGTTTGTTGGGATTTTCTTTATGAATGAACCATTAGACCTGCAAAAGTTAGTTGGAGGAGGAGTGATCCTTCTTGGGCTTTATTTGATTGTTTTTCATAAACGGAAGGGGAAACCATGAGAGAAAAACCAACGGATCTTTCTGAAAAGGAAATAGAAAGTCTCTTAGATACCTACAAAGAATGGGAACTAGATACAAAAGATGGGATTCCTTTTTTAAAAATGGAAAAAGAATTTCGTAATTTTACAGAAGCCTTTTCGTTTATCACAAAAGTAGCCTTGGTTTCTGAATCGATCGATCACCATGCTGAGATTTGGAATGTATACAACAAACTTCGATTGCAGTTGTTAACTCACGAAACAAATTCTCTTACTACAAAGGATAAAGAATTTATCACCTTACTCATGAAATAAAAAAAGCCGGGGTTGGAATCCAACACCGGCTTTTGATACAATCAGTAAATGACTGATTAGATTTCGATTTTGTAACCTACGCGGTAAGTTTGTCCACCGATTACTACTGGGTAAGCAACCCAAGGAGCAAGAGCAGAAGCTCCACCGACAGACGCAACTCCACCAACTCCCATTCCAGCAGAAAGGATAGTTTCTAACTCAAAGAAAAGGTGACCTTTGTCAGTGATTTTTGTTTGTGCACCTACGAGCCAGTTCAAACCAACTCCACTTGCACCAAAACGTACGTTTTCTTTGTGAATTCCTGGGCTTGGAGCATCACCAAGAAGTGTTCCTCCTGGTCCAAGAACTCCTGGAGCAAAAGTTTGAAGTCCAGGGTTATTGATAGTCCCAGAAACTCCCCACCATCCTTGGAAGTAGTTCACACCAGCACCAACGTAAACAGCAGTATCGTTCGCTGCGTTGTAAAGTTTGATTCCTAGGTAAGTTGGAACTGTCCAAGCAGTGTAATGCCACTCTTGGTCTAACCATTTGTAACCCATTACAGTCGAAGATGTATCACCACCAGCGATTTTTGTTGTATAGTTTACGTTGATTCTCCAAAAAAGGCTATTGATTCCAAAAACCCCTTCTTTTTCGTAACCTACGTTGATGTTACCACCCACCATAGCTCCGTTTGTTTTTGCACCAATTGCACCACCAGTGGTTCTCTTTAAGCTGATCAATGTGTTTTCTGCATAGATCGCTTTTTGAGGAGTTCCATATGGTTGGCCTGAGCCATCAAGCCTTGGTCGACCAGAATCAAGACCATCTTTTGTGATGGTTCCACCGAGTTGAGCTAGGTCAAATTGAGCTCCAAGACCGATCATAAAATAAGAACGAGGACCAGATTGTGCGCTTAAGCTACCAGCTAAGCACAAAAGTAAGAACCCCATCATTCCAAAACGTAGAGATTTCAGCATGCGATGATTACTCCTTAGTGAGTTGTTTCCTGAATTTTTTTCGTACCTGTGGACAAACGAATGCAAGTGAGCAGTCGTTCATACCGACAATTGCAATGAAACTAGTCGTTCTTCTAGGATTTGTCAAATAAAATTGTTAAATTTAAACGAAAATTGTGTTAAATGTGGTAAATCGAATGAGTCTAATGCCGTCTAAACAAGTTTTCCTTATTTGCAGATTGTTCTTGCTTTTTGTTCTGTTTTCGACCGAACGGTTTGGATTGGAACGAAAGATGATTCGTTTTTCAGGCGAATTGGTGCATTGGGAAGCATCTGGCGAAGATCCACAGTTCCGATTCCTCGACCAAACCAACCTCCGAGAAAAAACCATCCATTGTGATGCAGAAACCATGAGGCTCACCCTCGGAAACCAAACCTTCGAAAAACGCCATATTGAAGGAAAAGCCGCACAACTTTCCCCCACCTCCGATGTTTGGTTATGTGTTGGTCGACTTCATATTTTCCAGAAATACCAAGTCTCTGTTAGTTCCCCTTCTCCTCAGTCCAAAAGAATCCAGGGCCAGGTCATTGAAGCCGATGGGGAAACTGGTCAAATCGTCTATTTGGTCCGGGGGAAACGCTCCTATTTGACCATTGAACCTGGACTCGCCAAAGAGATGGCAGAGGCCCTTTCCAAAATGCAAACAGTAGAAATCAATGGAGACTACCATTACGATCGGATAAAACGTTATTACCTAAAAGACTGATGAATTTTTGTTCGTCATTAGGGCCCATTTCTTTGGAATGGACTGGATGCAGGCTTTTTTGGTTTTAGCAAACGGAACGGTCATGAAGGGCCGATCCTTCGGTGCAAATAAGAATTCGATTGGTGAGGTAGTCTTTAACACCTCTATGGCGGGATATCAGGAAATCATCACTGATCCTTCCTACAAAGGCCAACTCGTGACCCTCACTTACCCCATGATTGGGAACTACGGTATCAATCCAGACGATATGGAATCGGATAAGATTCAGGCTTCTGGACTGATTGTCAAAGAATATGTCAAACGACCTTCCAACTTCCAATCCAAAGAAACTCTGAGTGAGTTTCTCATTCGGTTTGGAGTACCCGCAATAGAAGGGATAGATACGCGCAAACTAACGCGCATTATTCGGAATTCGGGAGCAATGTCCTGTGGAATTTTCATTAGCGAAACCTACGAAGATTCTTTTTTAGAGGCAGTCAAAAACGCACCTTCCATGGAAGGACAAGACCTTGCCCAAGTGGTCACCTGTGAAAAACCATATGTGTTTGGTGCTCACTCTCCTAGCAAATTTAAACTTGCTGTGTATGACTACGGAATCAAAAGAAACATCCTCAAACTTCTAGATGCAGCAGGATTCAACGTGCATGTATTCCCTGCAAAAACCAAAGCAGAAGACTTATTAAAAGAAGGATTTGATGCTTTTTTCTTATCCAATGGGCCAGGGGATCCGGCTCCTTTGGATTATGCCATTTCTTCTGCAAAAGCCATTATGGATGCAAAAAAGCCCCTGTTTGGAATTTGTTTAGGGCACCAGATCATTGGGTTGGCTCTTGGGAAAAAGACAGCCAAACTTAAGTTTGGTCACCGTGGCGGAAATCATCCTGTTCGAAACGAAGAAACCGGAAAAATTGAAATCACATCCCAAAACCATGGGTTCCATGTTCTTGGTGAGTCAACAAGTGAGATACCAATCACAAGGATCAATTTGTTCGACAATACGGTTGCTGGTCTAAAAACCAAAGGCCTTCCTGTGATGGCAGTCCAATACCATCCAGAAGCTTGCCCAGGCCCACACGATTCCGCTTACCATTTCCAAGAATTTTATACTATGGTAGAATCCTCTAAATCCTAAGATTTGGCTAAATAGCGAGGTAATTCATGTCATACGGTGAAGATAAAAATTTTTGGGGAATCCCATACGGAACTGAAATTTCAGCAGAAGCATTTGTAAAAGATATTTGGGACCCAAGTACAGACGAAATCCTAACACCAAAACAATTTTTTGGACTAGGTTGGGGAATCAACCTACATGCCCTTGGACGACGAGTGGGCGTGATCAAATAGAACTCTTTTCAAAATCACAGAAAACGCATCTCTTCCTTTTTGGTTGAGATGTGTTAAGTCAGCAAAATTCTGATACTCCTCTAAAAACACCGACTTAAAATCTAAGACTTTTACTTTCTTACGATTGGGATCTGTAGTAATTGTTTTAAAAAACTCATCTGCTACCAGGTTCGCCTTTGTTTTCTGAATATCCTTTTCCATTTTAGGTGAAAATGGAATCCGAAGGAATACTATCTCTAAATTTTGTTTTTCCCAAAGGCGAACACATTCTAACCACAACTGAATGGATAAATCCCGCCTGCCTGCTAAGATCTGCGTATTTAAATTTGGAAAAACTTCTGATTCTAATAATGTAGGATCATCACCAATCGATTTCCAAACCCAAGCACCTTGTTTGTTCTTTATGTTATCTTGAATGTACAAATACTCTTGTTTTCTTCTCGGGATATCATTTTGTGCGACCGGATCATACACCAAACGATTGATATTTGAACTAAGACCAAAATAAGGAAAAATTTTAACAATCAATTTCCAACTTAAATCCGTTAGGTTAGAAAAGTATGCCTTCCTTAACAAAGGATGTGTGATCGTATATTTGGACAAATTTCCAAATGAATAAAACAATTGTCGGTTTGCATCGGTGACTGAGTTTTTACTCGTATTTAAGGGAGATAAATTTACATAAACTTTCTTTAGTTTAGGTAGTTTGTAGATAACATCTAAAGAATCGGAAAGGATACCTTCCGGTTGTTGACTCGGCTTCGGGAGGTATAAAACTTCTTCATTAGACAGCCCTTCTATTTCTGCAATTGTCTCAGGTGAAATCCCACTAACGATCTGACTGTCCCCTAAAACCAGAACCTTTGCTTCCGTACGAATCGTACGTTCATTTGCAAAATACCAATACACAGAAGTTGTCTCACAGAACTGAATGATCCATTCTTCTGTCATATGCATAAAAAGAGAAATGGTCAAAAAGGTGATAAAAAAATAACGTAACTTCATAATGAATTCTAAAATTGAAAATAGAAAAAATCTTGTTTTCCAAACGGAGAAAATAATGAAAACCAAAGGAACAAAAAGAAAAAAATAAAAAGAAATGTATATGGCTTTGTGGAGATAAAAAAGTTCGGACGATCTGTATCTTTTTTTTCCTGCCAAAAATCAAAAAGAATTAATGGCAATGCTGTCAAAAGGATCATCAAAGGTATGGAAGAAAGATTTGGTAAAGAAGATAAATTTTGTAATATTAAGATTGTTTCGGAGGGCGACTGAATCCGAAACAGTAACAAACCTAATGAAAAACTATAAAAAGTAAAAAAGACGCCTAGATGAGAAATAAAACCTATATTCTCTTTCACCAAACCGTAATGTTTTAGACAGCGATAGAGAACCAAACACAATCCTAAATACACTCCCCAAATTACAAATCCGTAACCTGCACCATGCCAAATTCCGGCAAGAAACCAAACTACCATTAAGTTTGTATTTTCCCGAAGAAAACCATGACGGTTTCCACCTAACTTAATATAGACGTAATCTCGTAACCATGTCGAAAGAGAAATATGCCATTTGGACCAAAATTCAGATGGATTCGAAGAAAAAAAAGGCCTTTTAAAATTATTCATTAGCTGAAAGCCCATCATCTCCGCAAGACCCATAGCACAAAGGGAATAACCAAAAAAATCCGCATACACCTGAAAAGCAATGACTGGTGCCACAATCCATAATATCCCAGGTTCCAAAGATTCAAAAGACGAAGCATGAATTTCTACATACCGGGAAAATGGATCAGCGATTGTGGATTTAATGAAAACCCCCCATAAAAATAACGATATGCCATTCCATATCTTTTCTTTGGTGATGGTTTGTTCCGATTCTATCTGTGGGATTAGATTTCCTGGTCTTTCAATTGGCCCAAGAAGTAACAACGGGAAAAACAAATCATAAATTGCAAAAGTAAAAAAGTTTTTTGTAGGATTGATTCGTTTGTCATTAACTTCGATTAAGTAACTTATGTTATGGAATGTATAAAAAGAAATTCCAATTGGTAAAATAATTTCAGGTTTCCAAACAATTCCAGGAAATCCAAAACTAATCTTTAAATCAGAAAACAACTGCCAAACAAACACAAAATATTTAAAAGCAGCAAGATAGAGTAAATTTGCACTTACACCAAATATAAATATTACCTTACGTTTTTGACCCAACTCATTTGCAAGGTATCTTGCCAAAGAGTAATTAAAAATTACGGAAGTTAGCAGTAAAACGGTGGGTTTGATTCCCCACTGCGAATAAAAATATATTCCAAAGAAAAGAAGTAGGTATTTTCGAATTCGGTTAGAAACGAAATAGTAAATTAAATAAAAGAATATAAAATGGAAAAGAAAAGAAATCGAATTAAATAACACAAAGTTACTTAGGCTTCTTCAACCATTTCCAAAAATTGATTTTTGTCCTTGGTGTCATCGGGATAAGACAAATTTAGAACCCGGTAAGTGGCACGAAACGAACCAATGATTGCTTCTTCTTTTTTTGCAAAAGAGGATTTGATTTTTTTGATAACAACCTCTGTTTCTTCTTTGTCTTTTCCATGAAGAACCATTGCAAATTTTCCTTGCCCAACTCTAGTAAAAAAGTCCAATTCCCCGATATGATCCATCATCGTTTTACGAAGAACGTCCGCATAACGAGCAAATGTTCCAGCCCCTACTAAATGAACCATTCTGGATACATTTTGAATTTTGAATAAAGAAACGGTAAAATTCAAATTCATCTGAGAGGATTTTTCGATCTCGCTTAAAATTCGAGATTCTAAAGGGTTGAATGGATTTCTAAACAACGCTTCTTTTTCTTGTAGAATCAAAAGATTAGCGAATACAGGAGCAGAAGTTTCAAGGAGAGCTACAGCAACATCCCTTGTTGTGTCTGTCCAAGCAGTACCAGTCGAATGAACAACTACCATTCCCACAAGCCAATTGAGGTTGATAATGGGAAGGATAGTAAACTCGTTCATAATCCCTAACTCATCATTTGTAAAAATAGATTTCAGCTCCGAGTCTTCTCTAAAATTTTCTAACTTATAAACACCAGGAACGTTGGATACCATCCCTACAATATCAGAGTCCTTACTTAGTTTAAAATCTTTGGCTCTTTCCGGCAAAATAAAATTAGAACCAAACACGATATAGTCAGATCTGGTTTCCGAATCCAACACCAAAAAGGAAAACTGTTTTACGCCCAATTTGTTTTTAATGTTATCAATGAGAAGATCATAGGCTTCGTCCATTTTACGTACACGGGCGAATTCTCTTGCAGATTGTAAGACAGATTCATTGATTCCAATGACTTCTTTTGCTTGTACTAAATTGTCATTCATCAACTCAAATTCAGATACTCTTTCAAATACTGAACCTGCGATATCACCAACTATTTTTGCAAATTCTAAATCATCGGTGATATATTCTTCCCCATTGATCAGTTTACCAAGAGACAATACTCCAAAACACTTTTGCCCGTGCCGAATGGGAACAAGGATTTCAGAACCCATTTCATTTAATAAATTTAATTCTCTGTTGGGCAAACGAGACGATTTAAATTCGCCTGCATAAATAACAGTTTCAGAATCAGAAATACGAGAATAGATTTCATCGTTTGGAGAAAGATACCAAGAATCCTTAGATGGAATTCCTTGTGCAGCAACAGCTTCCCATTTCGGATTTTTGGGGTTCGTTGAAGTTAAGACAACAACTGAATTGCAACCTACTTGTCCAATTAAACTATAAACTAAGTTATCAAAGTAATCAGAAAATTCTTTGGATGAAGCAATTTCCTTGGTGATTTCAAAGATGGCTTGGTAATTTTCGATTCGTTTTTTGGAGGCAAGATGATAAGACATTGGTGCAGTTCCAAAGTCAGACTCGTCATCAAATAATACATCTTCGCCGATCGGAGCTGGATCATCCTTTGTTTGTCTTAGCGGCTGCTTTGCAGCTTCCCTCTTTGCATCGTTTTCCCACTCATCAAAAATGTTTACTTCTGGAAGTGGGGCATCGGGTTCTGCAATATCATCATGATAATCACGATCAATTAAATCATCACCAAACTCTGGTTCGTTTGCCTTTGTTGGTTCAGGAGTTGGTGTTGGTTCTGGTGTTTCTGGAGATTCCGCTTCAAGTTCAGGTAATGGCTCTTCATCGGTAGGCAAATCAAAATCTAAATCTGGCTCTACTAAAGACTCGGAATCTTCGTCTGAGATTGGCTGGTAATCATTCGGACCATTTTCTAAATCATTTTCTAATTGTGGGAGAGGGTTTTCATCCCATTCTTCATCCGCCAAGTCACCAAAATCGGCGTCGGTCAACTCAGGTATATCACTTAGATCAAACTCTTCTTCTCCATCGGGATTTGGAAGATCACCAATTTCTGTAGCCAGAGTATCTGGAAAACTATCGTCTAACCATTCTGAGTCGGAATCTGCAATTGGAACCGAGTCTATGATAGGAGATTCTGGTTCTTCTCGAAAGTGTTCTGCCTTTTTCAATAAAGACGGCTTGTCTTGGGAATTTGTTTGCGATTTTGGAGTCTGGGAACCCGAAGTCTTTTTAATTTCTTCGGCTCTATCGAGAAGTCCCACTTTATAACTCCAATTCTTTCATCATTTTTTTGTATAACTCGAAGTATTGTGATTTCGAGAACTCTCTGATGACCTCGTCAGGAAGATTACCAAGGAGGTTGTCTAAATATCCTAGAACCTTTTTGCGATCTCCAACAGATAAGTTTTCACCACCTGCATCAGCAAACGCATCTTCTGCGGAAGATCGTTTTTCTTCTGGCGCTGATACATCGGATTTACGGAGTTCTTCCAATGGAGAAAGTTTTCCCTCCATTGCATATTCATCTAAATCAACTTCAAATTCTTCTGAGTCATCGCTTGCAAGTGTTGGTGTTCTTGTATCTTTTGTTAGGTCAGGAACTGATAAATCAAAACTATCATCAACGGCCGAATCAGAAGTGAAATCACCAAAATCCATTTCGGCTTCGTGTTCTACTAGATCATCTTCATCACCAATCTGTTCGGATAAAGAAAATTCTTCTTCGATTGGAAGATCTGCAATATCATCCAATCCTTCTCCTGGAAGTTCTTCACCAAGAATTTCATCTAAACTTTCTGGTGAAAGAGTGATATCTTCCTCTTCTATATCTTCTTCTTCAGCGGCAGTGATGTTTTCTAATTCCTCCATCGATAAAGCGATGGATTCGTCTTCTTCATCTTCTCCCATCAAATCGGATTTTGGAGTGAGTTCTTCTTCGTACGGGAGTGGTGCCCTATCAAAACTATCAACAAGTTCTTCTTCCGAACTTTCTTCCGTATCAGAAGCAGAAGCAATGGATTCCAATTCTTCCATGGAAAGAGCAATCGGACCTTCGTCTTCTTCCTCAGAAGATTCAAATCCTTCCATCTGGCCTTCAAGACCTTCAAGAGAACTTTCTTCTTCAATTTCGGATTCGTTTTCTCCTAAATCAAAACCAAAGTCATCGCCAAGATCTGTTTCTAATTCATCAGATTCTTCAATATCAAAACTTACGGAATCATCAGACTCTTCGATTGGATCACTCGCAATGATATTTCCTAATTCATCTGGACTTAAGGTAATGGATTCATCTTCTATTTCTTCGTTTAAGATGTCGGAAGTTGGTTCTTCAAAGTCCTCTTCAACGGCTTCGCCAGAAATATTTTCTAACTCTTCTAAAGATAATGTAAGAGGACCTTCATCCTCTTCTTCTTGCAACGTAGGTTCTTCTTCAGGTGTTTCAAATTCACCACCTAACAAATCAAATCCGCTGTCGTCATCAGAGAAACTTGGTAACTCAGATTCTTCATCTGATGTTAAAAATTCTTCTTCAGAACCTAATGTTTCTTCTAAACTGGCTTCTCCACCGGCTCCAAGTATACTTCCAAGTTCTTCATCAGATAAAGTAAGATTTTCGTCTTCTTTGGTTTGACCAAACAATTCTTCTTCTTCTGGATCCACAAGAGGTTTGAATTCACTGTCCCCTTCTTCATTTCCAGGACCTAAATCATCTTTAGGTATAAACGAATCTTCATCATGATCGGTTAAATCAAACTGTGGTTTCCCTTCTTCATCGAAAGTAAGGTTTGTATCAATTTCCGAATCGTCTAAGTCTAAATCAAGATCGGAATGTTCATCGATTAGATCATTTTCATGATCTTCTTCACCAAACTGAGGACGTTCTGGTTCCCCTAAATGATCTTCTTCTTCCAAATTCCCTGTGATGTTTTCTAGTTCTTCTAGAGAAAGTGAAATTGGGCCATCTTCTTCCTCTTCTAAATCCTGTTTGGATTTTTTAGAAGTTAGGATTCCATCTTCACCATTAAGAATTGATTCAATTTCTTTATCCAGGTCGATTAAATCATCATCGAACTCTAATTCAAGGTCTTCATCATCAATATCGTTATGTGTTTGTTTGGCGGGAGTTTTTGGTTTTTGGTTTTCTGACTCTTCTTCGTAGTCAGAAAAATCAGCATGAATGTCTTCATCATGCAAAATGGGGTCTTCTTCCCCAAGTAAATTTAAATCAGAATCTAAATCTATATCTAATAAATCATCATAGGAATCGGAGGAAGCAACCATGTCCGAAATGGAATCGTCTTCATCATCAAAAGCGGAGATATCATCTAGGTTTGGGGCTTCGATTCCAGGTGAAACATCCAAATCATCATCACCCATATCAAAATCATCCAAATCCAAAGAAAACGAGTCTTCATCGAGTATAGGTTCGATGTTTTCTAGATCTTCGTTTTTATTCTGTTCTTGATCCGCCATTCGCCTCGATTACCGTTTTCCCAAATTTAGTACCTGGCCATCCTCTAACGGCTGTTCCAAGATACTGTCCTCCATTTTGATTTGCGCTCCGGGTACGTATCCACCCGCCATTTCAATCAAATCCTTTCCATTTGAACCCGCTTCCAATGAATAAAATCCGGGATTCAATACGGGTCCCTCAATTCTAACACGAATCGGCTCTTCAGAATAGATTCTTTTTCGCAAATCAGGGTTTTCCTTTAAGTAATAGAATCCGGCAAATAGTATCGTTACCAATACAGAACGTCGAATCCAATCTATAGCCAAAGGAAATCCCCCTCTGGTTTATTTTCGGCAAGAAGGGGGGAAAAAAATTAACGTTCGTGCAGTAAAATGCGAACTTTTGCTTTCTTTAGTAGAATTTCTTTGTCTTTGGAAATGGGAAGGGCTTCCGCTTCCTCTAGGAGTTCTACCGCGTGGTCATGGGACAAATCGTCTTCAGAATCCCCACCTTCGGTGAGAACTCTGATTTGGTCATTTCTCACTTCGCAGAATCCTCCATCGATGGCGATTCGGAACTCTTTTCCAGCTGTATGCAATTTGATCAGCCCAAAATCGAGTTGGGAGACAAGAGTTGCATGGCCTGGTAAAATTCCAAAATAACCGACAGAACCAGGCAAAATCACAGATTCTGCCTTGCCCTGGTAAAGGATTTTGTCAGGAGAGATGACTGTTAAAGTCAGTTCTTTACTCATCCGAATTAACCTTTGAGTTGTTTCGCCGCTTCGATTGCTTCGTCAATCGATCCGACCATATAGAATGCTTGTTCTGGAAGGGTGTCATACTTACCTTCGATGATTCCTTTGAAGGAACGAATCGTGTCTTCCAATTTTACATACTTTCCAGGTCGACCCGTGAACTGCTCTGCTACGTGGAACGGTTGTGAGAGGAATTTCTCCAAACGACGAGCACGAGATACTAGGATTTTGTCATCCTCAGAAAGTTCGTCCATACCAAGGATCGCAATGATATCTTGTAGGTCTTTGTATCTTTGAAGGATTCTTTGTACTTCACGAGCTGTGTTGTAGTGATCTTCCCCAACAATTTGTGGGTTCATGATTCGTGAAGTGGAATCGAGTGGATCCACTGCAGGATAAATCCCTTTTTCAGAAATGGCACGAGATAATGTCGTTGTTGCATCTAAGTGAGCAAACGCAGTCGCAGGAGCCGGGTCAGTTAAGTCGTCGGCAGGAACGTAGATCGCTTGCACCGAAGTGATGGAACCACGAACCGTGGAAGTAATCCGCTCTTGTAATCCACCCATTTCTGTAGAAAGAGTTGGTTGGTATCCTACCGCAGATGGCATACGACCAAGAAGAGCCGATACTTCAGAACCTGCTTGTGAGAAACGGAAGATATTATCTACGAAAAGTAAGATGTCTGATCCGGATTCGTCACGGAAGTTTTCTGCCATAGTCAAAGCAGAAAGTGCGATACGAAGACGAGCACCTGGTGGTTCGTTCATCTGACCAAAACAAAGAACTGTTTTGTCGATAACTCCCGATTCTTTCATTTCGTTCCAAAGGTCGTTTCCTTCACGAGTTCTTTCACCCACACCAGCGAACACAGAGTAACCACCATGTTGTTTTGCGATGTTGTTGATAAGCTCTTGGATAAGAACGGTTTTTCCTACCCCAGCACCACCGAATAGTCCTGTTTTTCCCCCTTTGATATAAGGAGCAAGAAGATCGATGACTTTGATCCCTGTTTCAAAGATCTCTGTTTTTGGTTTAATTTCTTCGTAAGAAGGTGCATTTCTATGAATTGGTAATTTTTTTACGTCTTTTGGAAGGTCACCGAGTTCATCGATTGCCTCACCGAGTACGTTAAAGATACGACCAAGAGTTTTTGTTCCAACTGGAACAGAGATGGGAGCTCCTGTATCAACAACTTCTAATCCTCTTTTTAGCCCGTCTGTGGATTGAAGGGAGATCGCACGAACTGTGTTGTCCCCAATGTGTTGTTGCACTTCTGCTGTAATTGTTACGTCTTTGCCGTTTACTTTCGATTGAATTTCTACAGCATTGTAGATCTCAGGCATATTCCCGGAATCAAAACTGATGTCCATTACCGAACCGATGATTTGTTTAATTTTACCTTTATTCATATATACTCCGAAAGACCTTTGTTAGGAGATGGCTTCCGCTCCCCCTACGATTTCTGAAATTTCCTGTGTAATTTTTGCCTGACGAACTCGGTTGTAACCGCGAGTAAGAAGTTTGATCATCTCACCTGCTGCGTCTGTCGCCGCTTTCATCGCCACTCTTCGTGCAATGTGTTCGGATGCTACCGACTCCAAAATGATCTTAACAAAAGTTGTTTTGATCACCATTGGTAGAAGGTTCTCCAAAATTGTTTTTGGATCCGGTTCATACAATACTTCCGGGCCAGAAGAACCTTTAGAACTTGTATCCTCCATAGATAATGGAAGAACAGTTGTTATTTCCGGAGATTGAGTTGCTGCCGAATAATAGTGAGTGGAAATAATTTCAACAGAATCCACTGATTCATTTGCAAAACGTTCCATAAAGTAAGAAGCAAGATCGTTTGCTTCTTTACTGCCTGCTTTATCATCAATATTGGTATGTGTTGTTACCAACTCAACCTTTGCAAATTTAAAGAAAGCAATGGCTTTTTTTCCTGCAGCGTGGACTTCTACTTCCACACCTTTTGACTTCAATTCTTCGATACGGTTTTTGACCATACGAAGAAGATTGGAGTTAAAGCCACCGCATAACCCACGGTTTGCGGCAATTGCAAGGATAGCGACTTTTCGGATTTTGTCCGGCTTCCTTAAGTAAGGGCTGTGAATGATCCCAGCAAGGCTAGACAAAGAAGACACCAACTCACGTGTTAAGTCAGCGTATGGTTTTGCCGCATTCACTTTGTTAGTGGCTTTTTTTGCCTTAGCCGTGGAGACCATCTCCATGGTTCGAGTGATTTTTCTCGTGTTTTTAACCGAGTTAATCCTCTTTTTTATCTCACGCGGTGTCGCCAAGATCTTTCCCCTTAGTTATTCTTTGCTAAAAAATGTTCAACAATCGATTTGATTGTTTTTTGCAGAGCTGCTTCTTGTTTTACTTCTTTTGCAGTTCTGATTTCTTCCAATACTTCTGGGTGTTGTTCTCTCATTGTTTTCAAAAGGAAGGCTTCGAATTCTCTTACTTTTGCAGTAGGAATTGTATCCATAAAACCTTTTGTTACTGCGAAGATCGAAATCACTTGTTCTTCCACTGGATTTGGTGAGTTATTTGGTTGTTTGAGAATTTCAAGAACTCGGTAACCACGATCAAGCTGAGCTTGTGTGACTGGATCTAGTTCAGTTCCCAACTGTGCAAACGCTTCCAAGTCACGGAACTGAGCGAGGTCGGACTTGAGAGTTCCCGCTACTTTTTTCATCGCTTTGATTTGTGCTGCAGATCCAACCCGTGATACAGAAATCCCCACATCCACCGCAGGGCGAAGACCCGATGCAAATAGGTTGGATTGAAGGTAAATCTGACCATCCGTGATGGAAATTACGTTTGTAGGAATGTAGGCAGATACTTCCCCTTCTTGTGTTTCGATGATAGGAAGAGCTGTCATTGACCCACCACCAAATTTATCATCAAGTTTCGCTGCTCTTTCAAGGAGGCGAGAGTGAAGGTAAAATACGTCCCCAGGGTATGCTTCACGACCTGGTGGGCGGCGAAGGAGGAGTGACATTTGTCGGTAAGCTACGGCTTGTTTGGAAAGGTCATCATATACAACAAGTGTTGCTTTTCCTTCTTCATACATAAAGTATTCAGCCATTGTCGCACCAGAATAAGGTGCAATGTATAACATTGGGGCAGGTTCCGATGCGTTAGCCGATACAATGATCGTATACTCAAGAGCACCTTTTTCGCGTAACATTTCGATGGTGGAAGCAACAGTAGATGCTTTTTGTCCAATCGCTACGTAAACGCAGATCACACCTTTACCTTTTTGGTTGATGATGGTGTCGATCGCGATGGAAGTTTTTCCTGTTCCGCGGTCACCGATGATGAGCTCTCTTTGTCCACGTCCAATCGGGATCATTGCATCAATTGCTTTGATACCAGTTTGCATTGGTTCATGAACCGATTTTCTCATCGCAATTCCAGGAGCTGGTGACTCAACTGGTCTTGTTTTTTTAGCGTTCAGAGGTCCTTTCCCGTCGATCACTTCCCCGAGTGGGTTAAGAACACGACCGAGAAGTTCTGGTCCTACTGGAACTTCGAAGATCTTTCCTACACGTTTAACGGAAAAACCTTCTTCAATTTTAATATAATCACCAAAGATTACAACCCCGACGGAGTTTTCTTCTAAGTTGAATGCTTGTCCTCGAACTCCGTTTTGGAATTCAACAAGCTCTCCTGACATTACGTTTGTGAGTCCGTAAACTCTCGCAATCCCGTCCCCTACTTCGAGAACCGTTCCAACTTCTTCAACTTGAAGGTCTTTTTTGAAGTTTTTAATTTCTTGTTTTAGTACCGACGTTACTTCGTCTGTTTTAATTTTCATTCAAATGCTCCGACTGGGATTTTCTTTTGGAGGAGAGCCTCTTCTATTCCGGCAAGTTTTGCACGGATCGAGGCATCGATTAAAAAGTCGTCTATATAGATTTTGAATCCACCGATGAGGTTAAGATCCGTATGTTCAGTGACACGAACATCGCGTCCGAACTTGGAAGAGATAGACTTGGTGATTCGATCTACGGCTTCTTTGCCAAGAGAATCTTTGGAAACAATGCGAAGAGAACTACGATTTTTAAGTCGGTCCACTCCTGTTCTAAAATCTTCCAAAATATCCTTGAGGAATAGAAATCGATTCTTACGAACCACAAGTGTAATGAAGTTGGCAACGATTTCCGATGCCTTCCCTTGAACTGACTTTTCTGCAGTTCGTTCTTTCTCGGAAGGGTCTACTAATGGAGAAAGGAAATAATGGCGGATTGATTCATCGGAAAAGAAAATATCAACAAGCGTTGAAAGTTCCTCTTCCGTTGACTCAAGCGAGTTAGTTTCTTTTGCTAACTCTAAAAGTGCCGTTGCGTAAACCTTTGAAATTTGGTTCAGACTCATTTGATTTTAAGTTTATCGAGTTTTGCGATCTCTTTTTCGACAAAGGAAGCATAGTCTTCCTTCTTCAATTGTTTCTCCAAGATCTCAATCGCGATGAGAACGGACATTTCCACAATTTGGTGTTGCATTTCAGATAAAGCTCTGCCTTTCGCTAGTTCGATTTCTCGAATTGCGCTATCTTTAATGCCTTTTACTTCATTGTGCGCTTCTTCCGTCAACCTGGTGCGGAGAGCAACTGCATCTTTTTTAGCTTCATCTACAATTTTATGAGCTTCTTCCGTCGCTTTGAAGAGTTGGTCTTTGTATTCTTTTAAAGACTTTTCTGCTTCTAGACGAAGGGTTTCCGCTTTGTTGATATCGCCTTGGATGCCGGACGCACGTTCTTCGAGAGCATGAAGGATCTTGTCCCATGCAAATTTTTTAAGAACGAAGACAACAACTGAGAAAGTGACCAGGGTCCAGATGACCAGACCCGGATTGACTTTCAGCAAATTGAAGCCGGAAGCCGCAAGGATAACCAAGACTATTGTCCTTGTTCTACTTTAGTGGCACCAGCACCAATTGTTTTGTCAATTGAGCCATTGAGTTTGAGCGCGATAAGAAGAGCGATTACCACTGCGAAAAGTGCTGCACCTTCAATCATACCTGCTGCTACGTAAAGAACGAGTTGGATCTTTCCCGCTGCTTCTGGTTGGCGGCTAATGCTTTCTGCCACTGATCCACCAATTCTACCAATACCGATTCCTGCACCAAGTAATGCAAGTCCTGCTGCGAGTCCTACTGCGATGTATCCTAAACCGAATTCCATTGTTTTCGTTTCACTCCTGTGTGTTTTATAATATAAATAAAACCAATCTTAATGTCTATGCATCACGGTTCCGATGAACACGGTTGTGAGCAGTGAGAAAATGAACGCTTGTAAAAAAGCTACAAGTAGTTCTAAAAAGTAAATGAGCACCGAACTGAGAACAGATACAGGTGCGATGAGCCAACTTTCGCTCATAAAGATAAACCCAAGTAAGGCAAGGATCATTACGTGTCCTGCAGTCATGTTGGCAAGTAACCTCATGGTTAACGCAAAAGAACGTGCAATATGTGTGACGATAAACTCTAAGGCCCACATCAGTGGCCAGAGTGGGAGTGGAACTCCCTTAGGAACCGCATGTGCAACAAAGGAGATCCCTTGGTAAGAAAATGCCGTTCCGTATATTGTAAGTAGTGTAATGGATGCAAGAGATAGAGTGACACTGATGTCACCTGTTGGTGTGATCCCAGACCAGATTTCTCCGAATGTATGGAGAGAATGTGGAGTGTGATCCACTGCCCCGACTGCCACAAGAGCATCAGAAGCGGCAACTGTTAGTTCCCCCACAGATGGGATGAGGCCAAACAAGTTACAGAAAAGAATAAAGAAAAACAATGAGAAGATGTAATGGTAGTAAGAATGGCCGTGGTGGTCAAGGGATGCATCCACAACATTTTCTTTTAAGTAACTCACAAAAGCCTCTACACCCGATGTGAATTTGTTATGAACTTTTTTAGGGTTTTTTGAAATCAAATTGGCTGCAGGGATAAAAACGAGGAACATAAAGAAACAAGCAATCCACATCATGGTCACTCGTTTGGTGATGTGAAGGTCAAGTCCACCTACGTAGTGGTATTTCACACCGTCGTGGTTCACAAAGACATCATGGTTTTCAGCGTCGAATCCAGGTTGTCCTTCTGTAACAATCGTGCCACCAAAGTTGAGAGGGAAGATAGGAGCATCACCCAAGTGGTGTGCCATGACTTCACTGAAATCGAAGCCCTCTTCAGAGCCGTGCCCTTCCGAATCGTTCGCAAAAACATTCGTAAAACTAAGGGAAAAAACTAATAAAAATGATAAAAAAAACCGATATTTAGACTTATTTTCCACTGAAATAGCTCGCAAATACAAGGAAAAGAAGGTGGACGAAATAGGCAATTAAAAATCCAGAAGTTGCCTCAAAAGGGTACTCTAAGACCTGCAAAGCAGTCAAAATGCCCAGATTTAGAAAAAAGGAGAGAAATACGGTGAAAACAGGGAACCCAGACTCTGACAATGCAGGAATTTTTCTAGGAAGGAAACGAAGTTGCAAGATGGCCATTTGGATGGCAAAGGACATAGCACCACCGAAATAAAAAATCAGACGATATCCATCCTCCACCAAACCAGCAGTTAACGGAAGACTTAGAATGAATATAAGAAATAGGTAACTAAAATAGTGAAGATGGAACCTTTTGAGATTGATGGTATTTAGATCCATTGGTTCAAGATGGGAGGTTAGGGATTTGTGGGCAAGTAGGATTGGGGGGGGTGCGCGGGGGATAGGATGGTAGAGATCCCCGCCCTAATCGAACTGGGTGGGGTAATCCACCCGCCACCCAATGGCTACCATATATCACATGTTTGTTGGTTTGTGAAACAGAATTCAACATTCCCCGATTTTTATGATGGAAAGTTCATGTTTTGGTTAAATCACTAAACTATAATTCTAGCTTGATTTTTACATTGGCGAAAGCCCATATTTAGTATTCAAATAGAAGAAAACTTTTGCAACATCTGCATCCGAAAGATCCGTATTGAAGTATAATACTTCTGCAATATCCGCATCAAGGTTTCCATTTCCTAAATAAATAGTATTTGGGCTAGCACCGCCAGAATAATCATACGAGATGGGAACTTGTCCTTTTAAACTACCATTCCAATACTCTCGACCAGAAGTCATCAGAACTTGCACTGAACCTATAGCAATAAAATCATTTTTTGGAATTGGTAAAGCTGAAATTGTAGAGCAACTTGCACCATTCCGACAGACGAGATATGTGGAAATTGGATGATCTATAGAAATCTCTCTTCCTTGACCGCCATGTATATTGATCACAGTAATCCCACCAGTAATCGTATTGACTAACTTCATCACAAAAAAAACGCTTCCACTATTAGTAACATATAACCCAACTCCACCGGATAAATTCATCCTTGAAACATTTACACTTCTAAATTCAGCTACTGGGTATCCATTGACTTGACCTTTTCTATAAAGTGTATGCACAGTTGGTACTGAAGCTTGCGTAACATGATTTCCATAACCGCTGACATCCGACCAAGTCAAAATCGGATCTCCATCATTTAGTGTTAGTTGGTCTGCCTTGAACCAAAGCCGAAGGGAACCAGAACCCAAAACACGAGGTGCTATCATTTGGACAGTGTATTCATTTTTACTTCCATCCGCACCAGTCACAATGTATTTTAATGGAGAGTTATAGTCATTAGAAGTCACCCCACTCGTTTGTGAAACTCCATTGACCGAAACAGATACACCACTTGTCTTAAAGTTAGCAACATAAGATGAAATCGAAACAATGGTTTCTGAGGAAACGACGATTTGGTTTCCATTGATGATCCCAGTCACTCCTAAACTAGGAATCGAATATTCTAAAATTTCTTTTCCGGCTGCTAAGAGGTATACTTTACCGCAAGTGGCACTGTTATCCGAAATTGCCCATTTTAATAGCAAACTGTCTATAAACTTCTGTCCATTGGGATCGCAGGGATTGTCAGAAAAAGGGTTTTTGCAAGAAACTATAAATAGTAAGATCAAAAAGCAAAGTGACGAAATGAGTCTCGGCATATGTGATGAACCTTCGCTTTCTCAGGTAAGAGGAAATCAACCTAAACGATGTTAGATCCTTTTCAGACGTCGGTCCAACGTCAAGAATAAAGCCGAAAATTATTGGTAGAAATTTTGTTTTCTTTCAAGCTTGGCCGAGTTCGTCTAAAATTGCTTTCAGTTGAATTGCTTGGTTTTCTTCAATCCCTGACAAACAAAAAATCTGTTCAGGTATAGCCTTTGCCTTTTCGCGTAAATGTTTTCCATTTTTTGTAAGAGACACATAAACAACTCGTTCATCTTCAGAACTTCTCTTACGCTCTACAAACCCACTTTGTTCTAATCTCTTTAACAAAGGAGTTAATGTTCCAGAGTCCAACTGTAGACGTTCTCCAAGTCCACTCACAGTCATTTTCTCTTCTTCCCAAAGCACCAACATCACCAGGTATTGTGGATAAGTTAATCCCAACTCGCCAAGTAACGGACGATAAATCTTCATCAAACGGTGCATGGAAGAATATAAAGAAAAACAAATTTGGTTCTTCAAAAGAAGAACCTCATCTGTGGGATTCTTAAGCTTGGACAAGTTTTTCGATATCCTTTTCAATATCTTCGGGTTTTGTAATTGGTGCATATCTTTTCACCACATTTCCTTGTTTGTCGATCAAGAACTTTGTAAAATTCCATTTAATGTCGACAGAACCAAAAATTCCTGGTGCTTGTTTTTTAAGATGTTGGTAGAGTGGATCAGTATTTGGCCCATTCACTTCTAGTTTAGAAAAGATTGGAAAAGTAGTTGAGAATGTTCTTTCGCAAAACAACTTAATTTCTGCGTCTGTTCCTGGCTCTTGTTGTCCGAACTGGTTGCACGGAAACGCCAACACTTCCAATCCTTTTCCTTTATAACGATCGTAGGTTTCTTGAAGCCCTTTGTATTGAGGGGTGAAACCACATTCACTTGCAGTATTCACAATCAAAAGGACTTTGTCTTTGAACTGCTCCAAAGGAACTTCCTCGGATCCGCGTTTCACTTTAATTTTGTAAAATTCTTCTGACATGTATTTTCTCCCTAAGTCTTTATTATTTAGATTGTGCACAATTTAATTTTGTTCAATCTTTTTAATAAAAAATTTCTCGGATTCTTTAGGATTTTTGAGCGGTTCGGGTTCCAGCTGGAATTTATCTATCCCCGCCCTGACTCGGGTGGGGAACTAGACCCGCCACCCAATACCATCGCCTTACCACAACCTCAGAAATCAGGCCATCACCTTCCCAATTCCCCAATATTTTTTACAAAAAAGTTCCTAGTTTTGCAGAATTGACTCGCTTTCAAAAGAGAAACCAATCGTAATGATACGAATTTTATTTCGCATCTCGAAAAAGATATTTGGAGCAAACAATGAATATACAATTGGTCTTACGGCCTTTGTTGGTATGTGCCCTTTTCCTTTTGCCTGGTTTCCTGGCGGCTGAAGGAGAACTACCATCCCCCCCTACCATCGATAAATCTGATACAGCTTGGATGTTAGTTTCTTCCGCATTTGTGTTTTTTATGATCCCTGGACTTGCCTTGTTCTACGGTGGTATCGTCCGTTCCAAAAATGTTCTATCAACCATGATGCATAGTTTCGTTGCGATCATTGTGATGACATTACAATGGACCATCTTTGGGTATAGTTTTGCATTTTCTGGAGAGAACCCGTATATTGGAAATTTCGATTTGGCATTTCTAAATGGAATCAATCTTGATTCAGTAAAAGGTTCAATCCCCACTTATGTACATTTTTTATTCCAAGGAATGTTTGCCATCATCACACCCGCACTGATCTCTGGGGCAATCGCGGAAAGAATCAAACTATCCGCTTATATAGTATTCATTCTCGTATGGTCAACATTAGTTTATGATCCAGTAGCACATTGGGTTTGGGCAGATTCGGGTTGGCTGTTAAAAATGAATGCTCTTGATTTTGCTGGAGGAACAGTCGTTCATTTGATTTCAGGGATTGCTGGACTTGCCGCTGCCATTGTCATTGGAAAAAGAAAAGGAGATTCCGGCTTATTAACCCATCCAAATAACATGACTTATACGTTACTTGGATCTGGGTTATTGTGGTTTGGATGGTTCGGATTCAATGCAGGTTCGGGTCTTGCTGTCAATGGACTTGCTGCAAGAGCATTTTTAGTGACACTCATTGCGCCAGCAGCAGCCGGAGCCAGTTGGTTACTCATTGAATGGTTACACACAAAAAAGGCAACTGCACTTGGTGCCGCTTCAGGAATTGTGGCAGGTCTTGTGGTCATCACACCTGCTTCTGGTTATGTGGGCGTCCAAGGAGCTTTAATCATGGGAGCCTTAGTGTCTCCATTATGTTATATGGCGATTTTACTCAAAGGAAAACTTGGGTATGACGATACACTCGACGCATTTGGAATTCATGGTGCAGGTGGTGCCTTCGGTGCGATTCTAACTGGAATTTTCGCACTAGAACTTGCAGAAGGAATGACTTTAGGAAACCAATTGACTGCTCAAGCAATCAGCGTGGTGGTCACAGGACTTTATTCTTTTGTTGTTTCTTATATACTTGCACTAGTAATTGAAAAAACAATCGGTTTCAGAATCGAAGAAGATAAAGAAATCACCGGACTCGACCAAGAGATTCATGGTGAAAAAGGATATGATATAAGGTAATCAGTATGAAATTAGTAGTCGCAATCATCCAACCACATAAGTTAGAAGAAGTAAAAAACGAACTTACTAAAAACGAAATCTATCGTTTGACCGTGAGTGACGTACAAGGGTATGGCCAACAAAAAGGGAAAACAGAAGTTTTCCGTGGTCATGAATACCAAGTGAACCTTCTTAGAAAAGTGCGATTAGAAATCGCAGTTAACGATGAGTTTGTCAAACCCACTGTGGATGCCATTTTAAAAGCGGCAAAAACAGGCCCAGAAGGTAAAATTGGAGATGGAAAAATTTTTGTGATGCCACTTGAAGAAGTGATTCGCATTCGAAGCGGAGAACGCGGAAACAAAGCCATCTAACAAAAATTTAATGATCCGAGGGAATTTTTCCCTCGGAGTCAAAACTCAGGTTGTTACTTGGCCGAGGATGTATTCCTGATTGGACTTCCCACCAGGAACGAATGGATACACTCCCCAACTAGAAGGGACTCTTACTTCAACCAAAGCCGGGCCTTTCTTTTCTAAAACTGTTTCTAAGCCCTGAACTCCCGATCTCCAATCCCATTCACAATACCCAATTTCGAATGAATCACATAACATCGAAAAATCGGGATGGAAATGAAATTTAGAACCAGAATACAAACTTCCATAAAACAAGTCTTGTTGTTGTTTCACTAACCCCAAATGTTCATTGTTGATTAGAATGATCTTTACATTAAGATTCTGTTCTCTGAGTGTAGACAACTCTTGTAAGTTCATCATAATCGAACCATCACCTGTAAAACAATACACATGAGAATCCCGATGGCTTAAAGCTACTCCAATGGCAGTTGGAAGACCAAATCCCATAGTTCCTTGTCCACCAGAAGTGATCCAAGACATAGGTTGATGAAATGGAAAATATTGTGCCACCCACATCTGGTGTTGGCCTACATCCGTTAGGATAAAATGTTCGCCACTAGGCAAAACTGAAGCAAAATCCAAAAGGATAGATTTCATCGAATGTTCTTCTGGGATTTGTTTCCAAGTTTCAACCTGCAACAATGATTCCTTGTTTTGGACCTGAAAATCCTCTTCTAATAAAAAAGGGAGAACCCCTGAAATATCTTTTTGTAAACTTAAAGTTACAGATTTATTTTTGCCAATTTCACGGGCATCAATATCTATATGAATGATTTTTGCTTGGTTACAAAACTTTTCTATGGCACCTGTCGCACGATCATCAAAACGAACTCCTATGGCAATCAAGAGATCACAAACACCCAGTATTTCATTGGCGGCAACAGTTCCATGCATCCCCATCATTCCTAAATTCATCGGATCGTCTTTTTCAAAAATCCCAAGTCCCATAAGAGTGGTCACAGCAGGAATTTGAAAACGAGAAACAAATTCTCTTAAACGCAAATATTCTTTTTTAGCACCACCACCTATATAGAGTAAGGGGAAATGAGAATTCTCTAGTAACGATTTGAACTCATCTAGAAAAATATCCAAACTTTCAAAAGACAAAGGATCTGCCTTACTTACCTGTTCCAAAAAATCCAAATGAGATGATCCACCAAAAGGAATGTTATTTTCAGGTAAGTTAATCTTTTGAGTTTGTATATCTTTGGGTAAATCAATCCAAACTGGGCCTTTTTTCCCTTCCCCGCATAACAAGAATGCTTCCTCTAAAATTTCAGTAATTTGATTTGGTTCTTCTACCAAATAAACCTTTTTCACGAGTGATGAAACAATCTTTACTGTTGGTAATTCTTGGAAAGCATCGGTTCCCATTAACCCTAATGGAACTTGTCCCGAAAAAATTAGCAAGGGAACAGAATCCCTTTGCGCATCGGCAACGGCTGTGATGAGATTGGCCACACCAGGTCCAGAGGAAACAAATACGGCACTCACTTCTCCCGTACTCCTTGCCCTACCTTGTGCGATAAATCCAGCACCTTGCTCATGTCTTGCTAACACATGTTCAATGCTTGACCCCGCCAAACTTTCGTATAATGGCAAGATGGTTCCTCCAGGAACTCCTGGAATCCATGTGATACCTTTTGATTCTAAAAAACGTATGATGTATTGACTTACGGTGATTTGTTCCGACATAAAGATCCTCTCCTTGTTGGTTTCCCCGTCGACTTTCAGCTTTCTGTCGACCGAGGAAACAAGTGAGAATTATGACAGAAAGCTACGTATGTATGAGGAGACGACGACTAGGACGAGAGTAGAGAGGACATAGCTAGACAATCCAAGAACGGGCATGGAATCCATGAATTCGTTGTTTGTGGTTGTCCGAGAGGCCATTACAGTAAAAAGTTTTTTGTAAACTTGTGATCCGTCAAGAATTTATTTGGAGCGGCTTAGTGATTTTCTGCAAACATACCACGGCCAAAGGATGGAATTAGTAGATGCAGATGTAACAGCAGAATGGATCGAATCTTTATTCGTTTTCTTTGGCTCGTTTGATGAGAGAATAAAAAGCAAAAATAAAACCTAGGAAAAAACCAACCAGGAGCCAAAGTGGTTCCGTTTTCATATAGTCATCAAGGTAGTATCCTCCCACCACAAAAACTGCGATGGAAGATACAAATTCAAAACCGGCACCTGCCATCGCCATGGGTGACTTCTCCGATTTTTTACCCGATGGTTTTTCCGATTCTTCGCTCATTGGAGGATACGACCAATGCGATCCCACCTAACACTAAGTCTCCACAATCGGTAACGAATGGTCCGCTCAATCCATCCGAACCGAGACTCATCATCTCTATAACGAGTATTATGTGAAGAAAAGATTTCTGTATAATGACAACGGTTTTCTAGTTTTTCCCCTTCATATCTTTCTGCAATTTCAGGTCCTTTCTCAGCAAGTTCCTGTCCATCTTTGTATTCACATGTGGAATCTTTCCAATCGATGGAGAAATAAATAATGAGTGCCTTACCTAAAATATCTTCTCGTTTTACAAATCCCCAAGCACGTGAATCGTGAGAGTCATCTCGGTTGTCCCCCATCACCATATACTGGCCTTCTGGAATTTGACAACCATGTAAAAAATCACAATATTCAAAGATATGGGCACGGCGATCATCCTCAAATCCCTCCAAAATAAAATGTTCAAACCCTGGTTTGACTTCTTTGAAGAGTGCTCTTTGTGTGGCTTCTAAATTATCCAAATCAGAAAGTTCTTTTCCAATCGGAACTTCCTTTGGTTCGTAAGATCGAAACTCTTCGGAACCTTTTTCTTTGTATTCGATGAGTGCAAAGTGTACTCGTCCTCTATCTTTTGTATCAATGTATTTACGGGTGATTCTGATTGTATCGCCGGGTAATCCTACAACTCGTTTGACAAAACGTTTTGCAAAGATTCCAGTCCTTGATTCTTCTTGGGCAAGTGCCGTTGCCGGTGGAATAAAAGTAACAATGTCCCCACGTTTGGGATCATCAATACGAAAGAGTTCCTTCTCCGTAAAAGGCATTCGAAAGGAATAACGCATTTTATTCACAAACAAAAAGTCCCCAATTTTGAGTGTCGGAATCATCGAACCGGAAGGAATATTATTAGCATCTAATATAGATGATTTGAAAGCAAATACAAGAACCACAATGATTCCGAAAGAAATCCCTGAGGCAGCAGCCCCTTCTTTTGGCGGTTCCTTAGAATCTTGTTTTGGTTTGGATTGGAAGATGGTGGAGAATATTCCCATAGGTTCGAAGCTAGGGAATTGGAATTTTCTGTCAAGAAAGGGGGAAAAAAAGCGCAAAAGACTTGTACTATTTTCGGGAATCGACGATACCATACATGGAGATCTTCTGCTTATGGAAACATCAATCCACGTTTTACGAAAAACCTTACTGGAGATGAAAGAAAACTACTCTTTTGTCTGCATCAAAACAGGTACGGAAACCGAGGACATGGGAGAAGAAGAAATCTCCCTATTAAAAACGATCACTGCCGGAATTTTGCCACTCTATGTCAAAATTGGTGGCCCGGAAGCAAGAAACGATATCAGAATCTGCAAAAGGATCGGAGTTTCGGGAATTTCTGCACCGATGGTGGAGTCCGAATATGCGTTAAAAAACTTCATCCAGACCATGAAGAATCTCCTCACACCTTCGGAATACGAATCTTATAATAAATCAATTAACATGGAAACCATCACAGGATACAGAAACTTGATGGATATCTTTGATTCAGTTCCATTTCAAAGTTTAGAGCAAGTAACGGCCGCTAGGTCAGACTTAAGTGCTTCTATGGATAAAAAACCAGATGACAAAGAAGTCACTCGTGTTTCCAAAAAAATCATTTCAGAAGCTAAGAGTAGAGGGAAAAAAACTTCTGTTGGCGGAACCATTACCAAAACAAATTTTGAACTGATAGCCAATGAAATTGAACCTGACTTTATCAACTCACGTCATGTGATGGTAGATACAAATAAAGCAATGTCGATTGGCGCGACGGATGTAGCAGAATGTATGTTGTTATTCGAAATGGATTTATTTGAATTTTTCTCTAAAACATTTCCTGAAAAAGGATATTATTACCGCAACCGAGTGGAAATCAACAGAGAGCGGATCGGCGAAAGAAAGGTATTGTACTTTATTCGTTAAGTGGTTTATTTATTTTTTTTATTCAGTTTAGTTTCTCCTTTTCTCTTTATTTCTCCTAAAAACTTTCATGCCCCCTTCCAAAAGGGGGTATTTCTTTTTTTGTTTTTCCTAACCATCTTAAACTTTTGGAAAGAAAAAAAATCAAAATCTGAGACAAAGCCGAATCATAGTACAACAAACATTGGTTTGTTATCTGATAAACAGATAACAATTCTCCCCTATTTACTTTTTGCCAGTTGTGTTTTCTTTTTAATCACAAGCACCTACCATGCGTTCCATTTAACAAAGTCACTAGCCGATGCTTTTTTGTTTCAAGATGCGGATTATATTGGCATTTCGGATATCCTTCTCTCTATTTCTAATGGAGAAGGATTCACCAGCGGCTACTATTCTGAATCGGGTGAAGGGAGTTACCTCCACCACCACTTCGCACCAGGAATGTTGGTTCTAACACCTTTTATCAGTTGGATTCCAAATAAGTTGGGACTTGCTTTAGGAGTTTTTTTTGTTTATCAACTTGCTACCATTCTCTGGATCCTTTGGGCCTACCAAATTTCCAAACACCATTTAAAAGAGAAGGGAACCAAATTTCTAACTTTTTGGGTTCTTTTGACAAACCAATTGTATTTGTATCGGATAGGTTCTAGTTTCCATTTTGAAGTGCTTGTTTTAGTTTTTGGACTTTTCTTTTTTTATGTTTGGGAGCAAAGAGAAAAGATACAAAATGCTCCATTCCTTTCCCCTTGGATCTACTATAACGTTTTAGCTTTATCTATCATTCTCTATCTCTCGCAAAAAGAGGATATTGGCATTTACCTTCTTCTATTTTTTCTACCGACTGTTTTCGGAATTTCATATAAACTTTGGAAAAAGAAAAAGAATGAAAATAGAGATGCGCAACAGCCTAGTGGATCGCCTACAGACCACTCTCAAGAAAAAGCGACCATCCGATCACTAACACTTGTTTTCAGTATTGTATTTGTATGGTTTGGATTTGTTTTTTTCATATATCCAGTGTTTGGTGATAGATCAGAATCCATAACTTGGACTAAGGTTTTAACACAAGAATACCATTCCGCCTTCAAACAGGTCACAGGTTTCAAAAAGACATTGGATATTTTTCTAGAAATTGCCATCAGCGGGGGACTCGGAATCTTTCAGATGGTACCCGAAGTCATAGGAATCGGGTTAATATACGCTACACATATATTTTCCTCAAGGCCTTGGCACCATGAGGTTTATACGTATTACAGTTATTCGCTTGTTCCATTTTTACTTTATAGCGGAATTCTATGGATCCAATCAGAGAAAAAAATAAACCTTTCCTTTGCCTTCCTGATCCTTACTTGTCTCTTTTGGAAAAACTCACTCGATCAAAATTATCCATTGAATACCAAAATCGTAAGTCCTTGGAAAAACCCTACGATCCAAAAGGAAATCCATTCAGATCTGAAAGATATAAATTTGATTCTTCTCTCCAGTCATAAGGAAGCAATTTTGGGAGAGCCAAAAGAGAAACAAAATCCCAAATACCCGAATGAACCTTTGGATCTCAAAGAAAACTCAAACCGAATATTTGTATTCGCACAGTATAACCTTTCCTTCTATATCACTGACAAAAAAACAACCTATCCGTTAGAACAAATCAAAAACTCCTCCTCCATTTGTAAAAAGGCGAATGTTTGTTATGTGGTAATAGCAGAGGAGTTTACTGATGAAATTCTCTGGCCGAAATCCAGAATTTTGGAATATAAAAAAGAATTAGAAAACCAAAAGGGAGTTTTCGTTTGGAGAGGAAAACAAATTGAAGTTTGGAAGTTACCTCAAAGGAACTAGTCTGAATGACTTAGGTTGACACTGATTGTCTGAGAAAATAAGAATTAAATTCGCTTAACCTATAATATGAAAGATTTCATATCCATTCTCACGTTTTTCGATACGAATCTGTCCTTCTAAAACTAATTTCTGGATGATGCTATACACAAGTCCAAGAGCTGTTGGTAAATGGCCACCGTTATGGACTTTTTTTCCAATGGCTGCTTCCATTAGCACTTTTAAATCAGATTCCCCTTCTCTGAGGCGGCGAAGGACTCCTTTTTCAAGGATACTCAATGTTTTTTTTACAAGAGTAATCGTTTTTTTCGGATCTTCTATTTCACTACCATGGGCAGGTAACATTCGTTTAATGGACTCTTCCAAAAGTTTGGAAAGTGTAAAATAATAATCACCTAAGTTTCCATCCATTTCAGAATAAATGGCGGTGAGATTGGCAATGATCAAATCTCCCGAAAAATAAATTCCGGTCGAAGGATCTACAGGTGTGATATGATACAAATTATGACCAGGTGTATGTAAAAACCTTAGTAGTCTTCCGCCAAACTCTAAACTGTCGTTATGATCAATTTTGACATCAATTCGTAAAACAGGATCCCCTTTTTTGGTTTCACTAAATTTACTATAAAACTGTCGCCAACCTTGGCGCGATTCTTCCAAAATCCTATCCAGTTCTTCCTTATCACCAAATGCTTTATGAAATAAGTCTTCTGTTGCTTCTTCAAAAAGCACCATCGATTCTAAATAATTTCCCACCCCGTCGGCCATAGCACGATACCCATAATAGGTTACGTTTTTTGCATAAGACTTAAGGACCAAAGAAGAGGATATATGATCCAAATGATTGTGTGTATAAATGATATGACGAATGTCTTTAAATGAAAAGCCCTTAGTTTTTAAGGATGCTTGTAACATCGGGATAGATTCAATATAACCAGAATCAATTAAAGTCAAACCATCGTCACCTTGATACAAATAGATATTGTTAGGAGCGTAAAACGGTTGGGGCAGGATAATTTTAAAGACACCATCCCCGATGTCTTCCATCTCAGGAATTCGTTTGGGGATGGTAACTTTCATTTTTTCACCTTATGGTTGTTTTTTGATAATCAATCTTCTTTCTATTTCGAAGATTTTTTCTGGGATTTTTTCTTTACCTAGTTTCTTTTTATCGTTTTCTTTGAGGAAAAGATCCGCACCAAATTTATCCAAAGCATCGTTTGCTTTGATGTTTTTGAGTCCGATGAATTGGATTTGAACTTCACCCGCAGGGATTCCGTATTCCGTTCCTTTGTCTTCTGTAGTTAATATACGAGAAATACAAGTCACAGTGTCACCCGAAAATGCCGGTTGTGTATGGTAACCTTCAGTGAATCCAAGTTCCCAAATTGCGTTTTCAGAAATATCACGGGAAGCCATACCAGCTAACCAACCAAACACGAGTCCACCATAAACCACTGGTTCTCCACCCATAGGGCCAGAGATTCCCGCAGAATACAATTTATCATAATGAAGTGGATGAGTATTTCCTACGCGGAAAGTCCATTGGTAGTGTTCGTCAGTGATGGTTCTTCCATTTTGGTGAACATAAATTTGACCTGGTTTGAAGTTTTCAAAGTAAGTATGGCCCCAAGTCACATCTTTCATCTCAGTTGGGAATTTGAGATTTGGAAGTTTGAGGGCGGGAGTTTTAGACTCTGGGAAAAATGCGGAAGCATCACCTGGTTTTGGATTGCCTTTTGGTTTTCCATTGGATTGGTAGATCATGATTTTACGTTCGTATTGTAAAACCACTTCATTCTTTTGATTGAGGCAAAGTGTTCTTACATGAACGATTCCCGGTTTGTCTGGACCTTTGTCATCCACTGCTAGAATTTTAGTGCGAGAAGAAAGTGTATCACCAGGATAAACAGGTAGTAAAAACTGTGCGTTGTAATAACCGAGGTTGGCAAGCGCCTTCTCACTGTTATTTTGTACGCCAATCGAAAGTGCTAAGTTAAACACCATGAGTGGGTGAACTAGTAAATCAGCAAATCCATGTGCCTTTGCATATTCTGCAGATAGGTAAAGTGGGTTTGCATCCATAAACACAGTGGCAAACTCTTGGGCAAAACTTCTGTCCACAGTGAATTGACGAGGGTGAACATAGATATCACCTACATTAAATTCTTCGAGGTATCGTCCATAAATGTTCTTTTTGACATCAGAGAGAGAAGCAGGTGTGCTGGGAGCTAACTCACCAAAGGGGGACATAGGTTTTTCGGCCATGGGAATTCCTTTTTCGAATGGGATAGGACTAATTTTCCAAGAGAGGTCCTACCGAAAACGATTTTTCAGACTCATCCGGTCGCTCGTTTGGCGTATTCCTCCTTCCAGGCGCTATGCCAATGGTACCATTCTTCACGCACAGCACGATAACGAACCAAATCACTACGAACTTCTAACATAAGTGATTCTAATTCTTCCACACGGCGGAAAAGTCGTAAGGTCAAAGCCTCCCACTCTTCTTTGTTTTGGTCCATCCATGGTTCCATAAATTTTATATCGGCTGTTCTTTTCTGTAAAATGTTGCTTTTTTAGTCACCTGCCCATTCGATTCATGGATCATGAGCTTTGTTTTTCCTTCTGAAGATTCCATTCCAGAAAAATACAGGATCCAACCGATCCACCAAAAAGAATACCTCTTGGGTGGTGAAATTCGAATCTGGGAAGGAGAATCACAAATTGTCAAATCTCCAATCTTTCTAAACAAAAATGGAAAATTGGAACAAGTGGTTTTAGGATCCTATCCTAATTTTGATGAAAAACAAAGTTTACTCGCACTCGATGCGGCCGTGAAAGCCTACAACCACGGAACAGGCGTTTGGCCCATTGCCACTTCCAAAGAAAGAATTGATGCCGTTCGAAAATTCATTACACTGATGAAAGGGAAAAAAGACCAAATCATCTTACTTCTGATGTGGGAGATTGGCAAAACAGAAAAAGATGCCACAAAAGAATTCGAAAGAACGATCGAATACCTAGAAGACACAATTGAATCCTTACAAGAACTCGAAACAAGTTCTGCAAACTATATCAAAGAAGGAGGACTGATTGCGCAAATCAAACGTTCTCCTTATGGAGTGGTCCTTTGTATGGGCCCATTCAATTATCCTTTGAATGAAACATTTTGTACTCTAATCCCTGCCATTCTTATGGGAAATACTGTCGTTTTTAAACCGGCAAAATATGGAGTATTATTACTACAACCACTCCTTGAATGTTTTCAGGAAGCTTTTCCTCCTGGTGTCATCAACACCGTATATGGTGATGGTTCCAAAGTCATTTCTCCGATTATGGAGTCAGGCAAAATTGATGTCTTTGCTTTTATTGGTTCTAGTCATACGGCTAACCTCATCACAAAAAAACATCCCAAACTCAACCGCCTAAGATCCGTTTTGGGACTGAATGCAAAGAACCCTGCAATCGTTTTACCTGACACCGACTTAAAAACTATGGTTCCTGAAATTTTATCGGGATCACTTGCTTATAATGGACAAAGATGTACTGCCCTAAAAATTCTATTTGTTCACAAAGATATCTTAGATGAATTTACAAAACTTTATTTAGAAGAATTCACAAAATGGAAAGCAGGCATGCCTTGGGAAACGGGAGTCAATTTTACTCCGCTCCCTGAAGAAGGAAAAACACAATGGTTAAAGGAACTATTGGATAACGCTCTTGGGCATGGTGCAAAAATTTTAAATCCTGGTGGGGGAGAAATTCAGGAATCGTTTATGTTTCCAGCAATTCTTTCTTCTGTTTCACCAAACGCACGTTTGTATCATGAAGAACAATTTGGGCCTCTGGTTCCCATTGTCCCCTTTTCTTCTATCGAAGAACCATTAAACTATATCTATGAATCCAATATGGGCCAACAAGCGAGTGTCTTTGGGAAAGATCCAAAAACCATTGGCAAACTCATTGATATTCTGGTAAACCAAGTGGCAAGGGTCAATTGGAACGCCCAGTGCCAAAGGGGACCAGATTCCTTTCCTTTTTCTGGAAGAAAAGATTCGGCTGATGGAACACTTTCGGTTTCTGATGCTCTGCGAGTTTTTTCCCTTCGCACTGTTGTGAGTTTCAAAGACAATGAGATGGGACGTAATCTTCTAGGAGAAGTACTGAAAGAAAGGTCTTCCAATTACTTAAGCCAAGAATTTCACTTGTAACTCCCTTTCTTTCTCCGATATTTGAAAAAGGTAAGTCACTTACTTGTTTTAAGTATTGTGGGAGGGGGTTGGAAACATGCGTTGGAATTTTTTCGTTTCCATCCTTTCTTTGGGTTGGTTCCTTTCTTGTAACCAAGTGAATCCACGAGATGAGTTGCTTTTCACACTCATTAGCGGACTAAATCCCGTCAGTTCGACCTCAACATCCGTTTCTGTTTCTTCGTCCGCAAAAATCAATGTATCCAGCACAAGTGTTTTATTGAAATATGGAACCCCACAAAACTTCGGAATTTCGTTAGTCAAATTACCTACTGCGAATGTCACCGCTTCTTTTACTTTCACTAATACAAAACTGACTGTTGACGGTTCGGCAACTTCGCCGAGTCCAACCGTGCTTACTTTTACTCCTTCAAATTACAACGTAGTTCAAACAATCAGTTTGAATTCAATTACCCAAATTTTGGATTCTTCTTCTCTCACAATCACTGTAACGAGTGCCGACCCTTTTTACAACACCAGTGGTGCCGTTTCCATCAGCCATCAAAATATCTATATGGCATATACGGGGAATTCGTTTATCTTTCAGAATGCTGTGGCCGCACCAACTCTCACTCCTTCTATCACCTTTGTGATCACCAATTGTTCCGTGACTCCATCTCTTCCCACTGGATTGAGTTTGAATGCAAGCAATTGTGTGATTTCAGGAACACCTACTAGTGGCACACAACCGGCAACCTCTTACGCAGTGACTGCTACCAACGGTACCGATTCAGATACGCATAACATTAGTATCCAAATTGAACCAACAGTGTATAAAGTATTTATTACAGCGGCAACATTCAATGGGAATCTACAAGGAGCCGCTGCCGATGGTCCTGCTGGTGCCGATTTAAAATGCAATGCGGACACAAACAAACCATCGACTGGAACTTATAAAGCAATGCTTACGACAGATGGTGGAGCAAGAGTTGCTTGTACTTCTGACAATTGCAGTGGCGGCGTTGGAGAAAACACAGATTGGGTTTTCCAATCAGGGAGGATTTACATCCGCGCGAGTGATTCAGCAAGTTTACTCAGTCCCAATGCTGCGGGAATTTTACCGGCAGATAGTTCTGACAATTTTACAACCAACCCTTACAGCCTAAACCATTCCTTTGATTCAGGAACCACCAAAGAATATTGGACGGGATTTGCCCAATCCAACTATTGGCAAACAGCCACGCAAGAAACTGAAAATACATGCAACAATTGGACAATAAATGTAGGTCCATCACCAACTAGCGATGGTGGGAGGGTCGGTGCCTCCAATAGTACAAATTATTCAGCCTTCCGAAACGGAAGTGGAAGAAGCTGCGCCTCCTCATACTACTTAGTTTGTGTTGAATATTAAATATTAAAATTCTTCAGTCCAATTTGAATGACTCTAATGATAAAGTTTTAAATTCGATCCAATCATCAGATTTCTTTTGGTGTCCTACCCAATCCGCTTTCTCCTATTCCCAGCCTTCACTTTCCCCTAAATGAACTTTTTTCAAGCTGATTTCCTTTTGCAGTCACGCCACTTTTTCCCTGACTGGAAAAGGTAACTCACTTACTTTTTTCACTCGCTTTCCAAAGAAACCGAGTTACAATCTTTCCCCGTGATCCAAATCCTCATCAATTCCCTTGCTGGAAAAACAGTATCCCTCACACAAAAGACAACGGATTCTCTTCTGAAAGGAATCCAGGTTTTAGTCAAAGGTAGCCTAACAAGCACAGGTGGAGGATTAGACCTGCTTTCCAATGCTTTTTTCTATAAACCAGAATGGCGAGAGGCATTACAAAAAGCCGGGGTCCAAGTCAAAGAGACGGGGCAAAAATCAAATGAAAGTTTGCAAAAAACAATCGAACAAACAAACCAAGCCTTTGACAAAGCACTTTTTAAGGTAGAACTGACCGCCAAACAAAGCGATGATATGATATTTGATAATCGAATGATATCAAGTATTCTTGGAAGTTCGCATGATCAAAAATTTAAACTTACAAAGATAGACATGAGTTTTCGAACGATTGGGAAAGACATCACAGCAAAAGAAACGATTGGGGAATATAAAAATTCAAAAAAAACGAAATCAGTTTTATTTTTGCCAGGTTTATTTACCGATGAGTCGGTCTGGCAGGAACAGACAGTCGAATACAAAGACAGAAAAATAACCTCACCAGGTCTTGCTACCGACTTGCAAGAAGTAGGTTATTATCCTTTTTATTTGAGATACAACCACGGCCTTCCCATCCACGAAAATGGGAAAAAACTGATGCATCTTTTAGATATTTTTTTTAATGAAGATCCAAATATAAAACCGGATATCATCTGTTATAGTTTAGGATGTTTAATTTTTCGCTCTTGTTTGTATCATGCCAAATTAGAGAACAAAGAATGGCTCCATCGATTCGGGAAAGTAATCCTTATTGCAGCACCAAACAAAGGTTCATATTTAGAGAAAATAGGATTTTGGCTTGGATTTCTTTTTGAAAAAAGCCCCAATGTAGCTCTTAAAATTATAGGAATGATAGGCAATCTTCGTAGTGATGCCATCAAAGATTTATCCTTCGGACTCATTCGCAAAGAAGAAAAAGGATGGATAGAAACCATTTCTGGTTATTTTGGCGAAACTTATTTTGGTGAATTGGATGAGATAGATGTTTACCAAGCCTATGCTCTTATGGAAGGAATTGAAAATCCGTTACAAAACTTTCTTGGTGATGGGATTGTGGAGAAAAAAAGTCTTACCTACCTGACCGATAAGGTATTTACCAAAAAACCGAACCCCGCATTACGAACATTAGAGCTAAACAAACAAAATCATTTTTCTATTATTAGTGCAAGGCCACTCATTCATTGGGTGAAGGAAGTTTTTGAAGTTGTGCCTAAAGTTTAAATTTAAGGTGTTAAAATGTTAAGATGCTAAGGTTTCCAAATGCAATTTCACTGATTCGGAAAGTGCTTTAAAATCATATCCACCTTCTAAAAAGGAGATCATTTTGCCGTTAGAATAAGTATTTGCAATGTTTTGTATTTCCTTAGTAAAAATTTCAAAGGAGGATGTGGGCAAATTCATTCCACCCAACGGATCTTGTTTATGTGCATCAAAACCTGCTGACACCAATACAAATTCTGGTTGGAATTTTTCCATTTCTCTTTGGATGGAAGGGAAACTAGATAAATATTCGAATTCACCCGCACCACGTGCCAAAGGAATATTCATAGTGGTTCCAAATCCCTTCCCTTTGCCACGTTCCGCTAAAGAACCCGTTCCTGGATAAAAAGGAAACTGATGGAGGGATATGAAATAAACGGAATCATCTTCGTAGAACTGGTGTTGTGTGCCATTTCCATGATGGACATCCCAATCAAGAATCAAAATCCTTTTGATTCCTTTGGACTGAAGGTATTTTGCGGTAATGGCAATATTATTAAAAATACAAAATCCCATTGCATGGTCTGCTTCCGCATGATGGCCTGGTGGACGAACGAGTGCCATTCCATTTTTCAAATTTCCGAGTAATACTTCATCAGCTAAGTATAGTCCTGCACCAACCGCAAGGTTTGCCGCCATATAGGAACGAGAGGAAAAAACTGTATCACCATCCAAATACCCCGAACCTTTTTCTTCGCAGGTTCTACTCACCAAACGAACGTAATTTGGATCATGAATGGAAGAAATCACTGATAAGGGAGCTTCTTTAAAATCTTTTTTCCATAAAAAATTTTTGGAAGGTAAATCGGAAAGATGATCCAAAATGGATTCCAACCTTCCATGTGTTTCGGGATGCCCTGGCCCTGTGTTGTGTTTTAGAAATTCTTCGTGGAAGGTGATTCCTGTTTTTAATGATCCCACTTGTCCCTCAACTTGTCGTTTTTCACTTCCCGAATTTTTTACTGAAACAACATAAACCTTTCGATAAACACAATCATCTCCACAATTTCGGCAATGATACGGTCGATTTGTTTTGTAATTTGAACCTTTTCATCAGGTGTGATCAATTGGTCGAGTCCAGCATTTCCATAAATGGCATAGAAGGTTTTAATATCTGTCGAAAAGGAGGAATTAAACCATTCTTTGAATGTCCTTTGTTTCATTTTGTATTCTGGTTTGATGGATCCCGTAAGTTCCCATACAGATCCTTCCGTAAACCGCAACCTAATTTCAAATAAACCTCGGTCTTTTCGAATATAGGTTTCTTCGTCGACGGGCGAAAAATCGATTTTACGCAACATAACAAGGACAAGTAAAATACTTTCTAAATACTCAATGAGGTTCTTCTTTTCGGACCCGCTGATTTTGGAATCGTCACCAAGGTGTTGTAAATACGATTCTCCCATACCCTGGAAAAGACGGGAAACTTCCACCATTCGGTCTTTAAAACTTTTTGGATCCGATAATTCCTCAGGGAACCTTCCGTAAGATTTTAAATTGAAGTCGTTGGAAATTTCTAACATGCCCAAATTTTCTTATGGCACATCATTTTCGTCAATCGATTCGATTTGAATTTTCAGAACCAACCCAAATTCTTGTCATTACTACCATGAAACAGGCAACTTTTTTCCTTTTACTATCATTCTTCCTTTCCTGCCAGTCCGCATCCAAAACCGAAAGACGGCAAAATGCAGATCCCACAGGGATCACTCCTGATTTTATTGAAGGGCTCTATATCAATACCAAAACCATTCGTGATAAAAAAAGATGGAGCCTATTATTCCAAGTAATGAAAGACGCAGGGATGAACACTGCTGTTGTCGATATGCAACCATATCCACCTACTCCCGAACAGGTAGCGGAAGCCAAAGCATTAGGTTTCTACATGGTAGCAAGGGTAGTTAACTTTGAAGGTGGATTGATAGAAAAAACACCTAACGCAAATTTGATGACATCCATTCAAAAATCCATTCGCAAAGCCTGCGAATTAGGTTTTCCAGAAATACAATTGGATTATATACGATATGCTGATGGTGGCACTAACTTTAGTATGAGTTATGAAAAACGGTATGAATCCATTCTCGGAATCATCAAAGATCATAAAGAAAAAACCAAAGACAGTTGTTCCAAAGACACTCGTTGGACTGCCGATGTATTTGGTAGAGTTCCTTTTATTGAAAACGATGTGATTGGTCAAAAAGTAGAACCGTTTAGTGAAGAACTGAATGGGTTATATCCCATGTTATATCCATCTCATTTTTACGGATTAACCAAACGAGTGGCAGATCCGTACGGAACCATCAAGGACGGTCTTGACCTTACAGTTAAACGTGCCAAACAAGGAACCAAAGCCATTGCTTGGGTACAAGGTTTTAATATGATGGTAGGCCCAAGCAAACTAACTTATACAGATTATATCAAAGTACAAATGCAAGGGGCAAAAGATTCACTAGGACATGGGTTTATTGTTTGGAATGCCGGAAACGAATACATCGATACAATGAATGCATACGAAAAGTATAAATCTGAACCAAACCCTAACAACCAGAAACTCACAAAAAACGAAAACTAATTGTAAGCTTCTGTAAGTGACAAACCAAAGCGGGGATTTATTTTCCCGCTTCTTCTATATTTTTCCGCCTCACGTAAGCATCTGCTTCTTCTTCTGAACCCAAGAACTGAATCCGTAATTCTTTCAGTTTCTTTTCTTTTTCTTGTGGAGAAAGGCCTAGATTCTCCTTTAAAAATTCTTTTTCTTTGGATTCATACTTGGCGATGGATTCATAAAACTTTGTCTCTTTTGCCCTTTCTTCCGACAAACTAGCCGCTCTTTCTTTTCCAAAGTATTTGGTTTCGATTTTATTTAGGTATTTTTCTTTTTCTTTTGGATCAGTGATTGCATTGAACTCTTTATCACGAAGGCTCATTTCCACTTGGTAATGATCATATTTATCTTCTCTAGAGACTAAAGCATCATAATAAGACCCATATGTTTTTTTCTTTAGGTCTTCAAACTGTTTCACTCGTTGTTCTGCCGGTACATTGGAAGATTGTTTGATAAAGTTTTGTGTACCTTCTAAAAAAGATACTTGGGATTCTTCCATTCCAAAAACCAAATCGGCCTTTTCTCCAAGGACATCTCTTCGTTTGGCTTTGATCTTTTCATACAATTCTACAAAGGATAAATCTGTTGGCTGTTCCCACTTTCTGTATTCTTCTTCATAACGAAAGTATGATAGAAACAAATCTTTTACTTTTTCCTTATCTGGAGATTCATATTCCGAATCAAGATAAGCAAGGATGGTTGCATTGCACTGGTCAGGTGTATATTCGGGTTTACATTTACGTCGTAATGCCCACACTTCCCAAACAAAATTAACCTTACCTGTTTTTAAATCTTCCAATAACTCTAAATAAGGTTTGGTTCTATCTTCTCGAAAAGGAGAGATTGCCTCGTCCCAAAATCCCTCTCCTGTTCCCAGAGGCGAAATTCGATCCCTAACCATTTGTTCTTCTGGACTGAGTGATTGTTTCGACTGATCTGTAGTTGAGTTTTGTTTTAAAAAGTAAAGTAACCCCAAGAAGAAAAAAAGAAATATAGAGATGATGATAATTATTTTTTTAAAATCCATTCTGACTGTATAAAAACCTAATGCGGATATGTTTTGAAATTGATTCGAAATAAAAAAGCCGGATGGGCATCCGGCTTTGGTTGTTGGTTTTTATAAACCAGCTTTTGCGTTTTTTGCGATGTTTAAGTACCAACCTTGCACATCGTAATAGTTTTGTCCGCTCCAAGCCAAGTTTGTTGCTTGTAAGTGATCAATACCAGTGGCAAACCAATAAGAAGAAGGTGTTCCTTTCCAAGCTCCCCATTTTTGAGAATTCAACGGAACCACACCATCATTACCGCCACCTAAACCGTAATACAAACCACCAGCCCAAGTGATTGGGTGAGTGAGTGCCATGATTGGGTGTTGGATGAGGTCTGCCCAAGCCATTTCACTTCCATAAGAGTAGTATTTGATTCCGGATTTGTTAGGAGAGTTAGTATTAAAAGTTTTCACATAACTTACAGTCAGTGATTTTCCCATAGCAATTACATCTTGTGGGCGACCATCACGGTAAACTAGCTTTGCAAGTAAACTGAGTGCAGAATTTGCGAATGGTTGTAACCAACTTGGGATAGCAGCCAGAACGATATCAGCCATTGGTGCTCCTTGGTGAAGGGAGTTGATGGTAGTGACAGTTTGTGTTTTTCCAGAAAAACCTAAGTTGGAAACCATATAACGAATGACAAGTCCACCTTGGCTATGGCCCATCAAGTGCACCTTAGAACAACCGTTTGCTGTCATCCATGTAGATACAGAAGATTGGATTTGGCTCGCACGAGTAGGAATGGAGTTGGTTGCCGAACTTCCAGGAGTGGTGACTTTTGCGCCTTGGCTACGAAGATAACCGTCAAGGCCTCCCCAATACTTGACTAGACCACCTGCAAGACCTTGGGTATCATCAAAACCAAGGATTCCATGGACAAGTGCGATACACTGACCATCAAGAGGACCGGCAAACAGACCGGAGGTGGGAACGGAGAGAAGGGTCGCTAAAAACCCAATCAAAATTTTCTTTTTCATATTTCACCTGAACTTTCTATGTTTTTTACAATATGAATTCACAAGAATGACATCAGTCAATAACTTATGGCAAATTTAGGTCAAATGTTTCGGAACGATGTTCTTAGCTAACACTGTATGTTCTCTCTGCTTATGCACGATTTCTAGTACTTACCACAAGGGGATGGGACAAACAAAATGGGAGACAGTTTTGACGGACTTAGTTCGTCTATAGGCTTTGATGGGAACGATGAGAAAGCAATGGCAACACCTCCTCCTTTTGGGAATTTGTCTGGGACTAACCACCCAACTTGTCCAGTGCCAAAAAAAGACAGAAGACCAAACAACTGAGATTTTAGCGGGAACCCTACTTGCTTACCAAGCAGCCACAACCATCTCTTGTACCAGTGAACAATTGACAAAAACCCAACAAGGAAGGATCTTCCAAACTAGTTTTGAGTCGGCTTCCGAATTTTCTTCTTTCTATATTGTTCCCTCACCTTACCAATCGGCAGCCACTCATGGACAAAGTACGGAACAAAAACGTACAGGCACATATTCCCATAAAGCAACTATCTTGTCCGTAGGTCCCAGTTGTTTTTATCCACAAAATTGTAACCATAGAGGGTATCCGACTATCCAGCTCAACAAACTTCCGTCAGGTGGATTCAAAACACCAGTCTTAGTTGAGTTTTATGCTTATCTGGATATGAGTCTGCCAAATAGTGCCGACTGGTTTAGTTTTGCGACTTTTTCAGCAGATCCCAGCGACCAATGGAGGCGAGTGGTTCTTGTGAACATCGATTCAAAAAATTATGCTTATTTAATGCATGTTCCTTACCACAACCAAAGCCAACATACATTCCAAAACACAAATACAAGTTTTCCACAAAGGCAGTGGACAAAACTCACAACCTGCCTTGACTTTTCTCCTTCGGGAGGAATGGCAAAAGTGTGGATGGATGGAACTTTGATTTCAACCGCCAGTGTTTCTGGAGGCTGCGGTGTATTAGAACAAGCTCACTTTGGACTCTATGCTTCACCAACGGTGAGTGCTGGAACCATTTATAATGATGATTTAAGAATAGAAGAAGTTTCTGTTTGTCCTTAAAAAAGAAAACTAGTTTCTAAAATCAAAAACCTAACTCTTGTAAGTGTTTAACAGGGATCAGCTCTAAAGAAGAAAAAAGCCCATCCACTTCTTTAAAATTCCCTTGGGGAATATAAACTTTGGAAATTCCAATTCCGGCCAATTCTTTTAGTCGCAAACTAATTTGGCCTACACTCCTCACTTCTCCCGAAAGCCCTACTTCCCCAAGAAAACCAATTTCTCTGGAAACTGGTTTGTCTTTAAAAGAAGAAGCAATCGATGCGGCAATGGCTAAGTCGAGACTTGGTTCGTCAATGCTCAGGCCACCTGCAAGGTTGCTAAAGATATCTGATTCAGACAATGGGAATCCCAAATATTTTTCGAGAACAGCAGAAAGTAAAATCACACGACGATTGTCCAAACCTTCTGCCATACGACGAGCTTGCCCATAAGATGACTTAGTCACAAGAGCCTGCACTTCCACACCGATGGCGCGGGAACCTTCCATCACAGAAGACAAAACACTTCCAGATCTTTCTTCTGATTCAGGGGAGATAAACAAACGATGACGGTCGAGTACTTGTTTTAACCCACCAGAAACCATTTCAAAAATGGCGGTGTCACCTACGGCACCAAACCTGTTTTTGACAGCACGGAGGATGCGGTAATAATTAAACCGATCCCCTTCAAAATAGAGAACTGTATCCACCAAATGTTCCAAAACTTTAGGGCCGGCAATCTGGCCTTCTTTTGTGATATGGCCAATGAGAAAAATAGGAACGGATGTCCTTTTGGCGGTTTCCAAAAACACTTGAGAAGATTCTCTTAGTTGCGTGATGGTTCCTGCTTGGTTGACCAAACTTTCTTTCAAAATGGTTTGGATGGAATCGACAAAGACTACTTTGGGTTTTAAATCCGAAATCATCTGCGAAATATTTTCCGCATACACTTCGGAAGATAATAAAATGTTTTGGGAGGTGACTCCCATACGTTTGGCTCGAAGTCCAATTTGGGAAGCAGACTCCTCTCCCGAAATGTATAAAACAGAACCTTCCTTTGCAATGTTTTTGGCCATCTCCAAAACCAGAGTGGACTTTCCCACTCCAGGTTCCCCACCAACTAACACCAAACTACCGGGAACAATCCCTCCACCAAGCACCAAATCCAATTCGCTAAAACCAGTAGAGGTGCGAACATGAGCGTCACTCACCACAGAACCAATCGATTTTGGATCTGTGTATTTTCTATCTTTTGGTTTTTGAGAGATGGGAGAATCAAACCTTCCAGAAGAGGTATTTTCTACCTCTTCAATTTGGTTCCACTCCCCGCAAGAAGGGCATTTTCCAGCCCATCGGCTGAAACTATCCCCGCAGGATTTGCATTGGTATTGGGGGAGTTGTTTTTTTGCCATCAGTGTTCGAAAAGATTAGGCACTTCTAAAAGATCAAGTTCCACTTGTGTTTCTAAAAATCCAAAACAACGCTCAGCTAGTGCAAACCTATTTTCGCGGATCATCATCTCCGTTAGGATGGATTCAAGAGCAATCAAAAACCGAACATCTGTCGATGCATAGTCTACTTGGTCTTTGGTAAGGATCTTTTTTCCCCAATCCGAACTTTGATTTTTTTTATCGATGTTTTCTTCAAAAAATTCACGAATGAGTTCTTTTAACCCATGTTTGTCGGTATAAGTTCGAGCAAGTTTACTTCCAATTTTAGTGCAGAATACATTTTGCACTTTGATCCCGAGTCTTGCACGTAAAAAGGTCATGTCCATTCGAGCATAATGGAAGATCTTAGTGATCTCTTTGGATTCAAATAATTTTTGGATGTGCGGGGCTTCTTTTTGGCCAGGAAGAATTTGAACGAGAGCGACTTTATTTTTAGAATCGGAAATTTGTACGACGCAGAGTCTATCCCTTCTAGGATTGAGTCCCATCATTTCACAGTCCACGGCCAACCGGTCATCCTTTTTGAAGGCTTCAAAAAAATCTTCGTTCAGGTCACCCTGGAGGACGACAGGTTTTATAGTTGAACGTTTTTGGGTCATAATGGCTTACTATGGAAACCACCCTAACAAAATCATCAAATAGATTTTTCCAAGATGAAAATTCAATACAGAGTTCATAATTCCGTCACCATTTCTAACTTTCTTCCTGTAAAGGCAGGGGTTTACCAATCCGAATGTAAAAAATTCGAACTTTTATTACCTTCCACTACGGATCAAAAATCAGGTACAGTCCTCAGTCCCAAACTCATTTGGAGAGAACCGACAAGACCCGAAGTAGGATTTTCTGTAGATCATTTGGAACTAGAATTGTCCCTACTCCCTGAAGGGAACGGATATTCTCTTTTCCAACATGGATACCAATCCTGGTCCATCTCTAGAAAAGTCGAAAGTACATCCGTCGACAAACCACCTTTTTTATCTTTTTTACAATACTCGCAAGAGAATATTTATTCAAAACATGAATCAAAGGTCGGAAAGTTTATATCAGAATACCTTGCTCTTGTTTTTAATAGGGAAACTGGAAATGGTGTTTTGTATGCGCCCATCGAACAGGGAGAATTCGGAACTAAATTTGAAATTGTCTTTGGAGAATCCGGCAACATAACGTCCGTTAAAGTTGTTTACGATGTTCATTGTTTACCCGACCTTCGTCCCAATACAAAACTCAGCATCGCAAAAATCAAAGTCCTAACGTTTAAAGGAAATCCAGAAATCAAACTGGCCAAATACTTTGAAGAGTTAGGAAAAAAAGAAGGCCCAGGAAACTTACCAAAAAAAGTTCCGACTGGTTGGTGTTCTTGGTATTATTATTATACAAAAATTGACCAAAAAACAATTTTAGACAATTTAACAAAAGTTAGAGAATTAAATTTACCTTTTGAGTTCTTTCAGATTGATGATGGATACCAAAAAGAAATTGGAGATTGGTTAGTTCCAAACGATAAGTTTCCAGGAGGGATGAGAATCCTTGCTGATGAAATCAAAAGAGTGGGACTCAAACCAGGGATTTGGCTTGCTCCTTTCCTTGTTCGAAAAAAATCAGAATTCTTTCGCAAATATCCTGAAGCCATCCTCAAAGACCAAAATGGAAAACCGGTTCCTGCCATTTACCAACCACTTTGGGGAAGAGGTTATACCTATGCTCTTGATATCACACACCCAACGGCATTGGCTTATATAGAAAAAGTTTTTTCTACCCTTGTCAAAGAATGGGGATATCCTTATTTAAAATTGGATTTTCTTTATGCTGGTTTACTTCCTGGCGATGTGTATAACAAAAGTTTATCGCCGCAAGCTCGTTATAGAAATGCATTAGAACTCATTCGTAAAGTTGTTGGGAAAAACACATTTTTACTCGGATGTGGAGCACCCATGTTGCCATCAGTAGGAATTTTTGATGGAATGCGTATCTCTTGTGATGTGGCACCATTTTGGTATCCTGAAAAACTTCGTGTATTCTTAAAAGACAGAGATGCACTTTGTACAAGAACCGCCCTCATCAACGATATCACTCGTTCCTCGATGCACAGACATCTATGGTTAAACGACCCTGATTGTTTACTCGTTCGTAAAAAAAGAAACAAAATGAACGAAGCACAAACCAAACTGATGGCTTCCGTCATGGCTGTGTCAGGTGGGATGTTACTAGTTTCAGATGATTTGACAAAATTAGAAACAGACCGTTTGGATCTTTTAAAAAAGGCCTTCCAACTCAACAGAGAATGCCAGGCATATACACCGATACCAATCGGAATTTTTGAAGAAGAATTCCCTACGGCCATGTACAATCCAGCAGGTTATCTTGGAATTTGGAATCCAACAGAAGAAGAACGCACCATTCAGGTGGCCATCCCACAAGGACTAAAAACCAAGGAGCCTTTTTTGGACTTCTGGACAGGAACAATGGTAAACCTTCGAATGATTGGTGGTCACTTTGAAATCACATTGCCTGCTTTTGGGTCTGTGGTTGTTTCAGTTTAATTCAGAAAATTAATTGACGGTTTCTAAATTGGACTTAGAATCTTTGCAATTCGTCGTAAGAGGTTTTTTATGCGTATGTTCAAACATTTGAGTATAGTTTCCGTCATTGCGGTACTAATTTCATTTAACAATTGTTCCATTTTGGATTCTGCTTCTGGTAGCGTTAGCCGATTAGGAGTTTCTGTTTCTGACTCTGCTTCTGCACTAGTGAAATCAGTTTCTAATAGCATTTCTTCTATTTCTGATAGCGGAAAAGAAAAAGCAATGAACGAATACAAAGAGGATATCATTGCAAGTGTAGCATTACAAATTCGTTACGAAAACCAAAAACAAGAACTTGAAAACCAACTTTCTTTGATTGCAAAATCTCACGGTGTCGTTGCTTGGAGATCAAACAGCGCAACTTACATTGCGATTGGACAAGGATTAAAACAAGCAAATCTTTCTCCATCTGAGATGAAAATCGTAGCGGAAGACGTAGCAAAACAAAATGTTACTGTCGCAAAACTAATCTTAAACGGGTACAATCTATAATTCAGATCCACTTTGGGCGGAGAAATACCGCCCATTCCTTATTCTTTTTACTCATCTATTTTTTATTTTTTCCTTCCATTCAATCAAAGCCGAACCCAAATCCATTTGGTTTTTTATACATTGATTCAAATTCAGGTCAATCCAGTGGCGGACATTCTGCACTGCGCTTGGGAGACAGGGTTTACCATCTGCAGTATTCCTTCGAAGACAAAATCTTCCACATCGTCAGAGAACCATGGGATGAGTTTCGATTCCAATATGGGGTCGTACAAAATCGGAATATTGAATTTTATGAGTGGGATTTATCGGAACAATCCAAGCGTCTTTTACGACAAAAATGGAACGAACTCTATCTCGTCCAAGAGACACATATCCAAAACCAAAAAAAACTGGAAGAAGAATGGGAAAATTTAAAAACAAAGAGAACTGAAAATCAATTTTTTTTACCAGTTTCAGGTTTTGGTTATTTTACAAATATCCATGATCCAAACCCTTCCTTTCTGAATTTATTTTCTTTTTCGGAAGAAGAAAAAAGAGAGTTGGAAACTACCATATTCAAATGGGAAAATACCGAAAAAAATCTACATTTAACAGACGATATACGGTCATTACCAAAAACTGATTCACCCTACCCTTTAGTTTCTTCTCTACAAACAAAAACAGAACAATACAGAATCATACAAAAAAGAATTTTTGTTCGTAAGTTTCTCTTAGATCCTGTTTTGACTTATGACCAAGCCTTCCTGCAATTAAAAGGCCCTAATTTCCAACTAAATGAAACCGAAAAAAAAATCTGGGGAAGTTACCTCAATCATTTGGCAAAGGACTTAAGATCATGTCTTTTTGAAATAGAATGTAATGATTGGGAGGAAATGACCTTACTCATCCGAATCCTTTATGTACAAAAATCAATCAAAGAAGGATATATTGTATTCCCCAAAAAAAACCTCGATGGTTTTACCTATCTCCCTGAAATAGAAATACCTGAATCCATAAAAACCACCAAACAAGAAGAATATGATATTTTATTTGAAACCAACAAAAAAAACTTTTCTTCAGGTTATGACCCCATTCTTTTTTTTAATTGGGAATCTTTTTTAACGAGATACCAAGGTTTTTTAGATTCAAACTATTTTATCGAAGGGATTGAATTCAATTGGAAAGGAAACAATCCATACCAAAACAAATTGAATCAAAACCTAGAACCAATTGATTTGAATAAAGACATTTCAAAAAATGAAGAAAATCTAGAAAGATACACAAAAGGAATTCAAAATCTATACTCTTATCATTTGGTGAATCAAAATTGTACAACAGAACTCATCCGTTATATGAATGAAATGTTTCCCGAAGGCAAAATTGGGAATGAGGTTTTTTGGAAACCAATTTCAAACAAAGTGATTAGTTTTAATTTTATCCCATCCGTAGCAGCTTTCAAATTAGAATCCAGTGATTCCACAAAACAAACCAAAGTTTATCCATCATACAGAAATCTCAAACGTAAACAACTTGTCCAATTTTCAGAAAGGTATTTCCAAGATCGATTTGTCCCTACCTCAAAAATCTATAAAACAAATCCCATTGATCATTCGTTTTTATTTTTTACAGAAGAAACCATTTGGGATCGCCCAATTTATGGTTTGTTGAATACAGTGTGGGGGATTGGTTATACAACAGCGGGATTGATCACTGCCCCTTTTGATAAAGGGAAAAGATTTTCGAAAGGAACGGAGACTGTATTTTATAGCCTTCCAGAACTTGTCTTTTTTAATATCCGTAAAGGTCATTTTCCTTTCATAACTGCAAAAGAAATTCCAGAAGAGTACTACGAAAAAAATTCCTTATGAAAACAGCATTTTTATTTTTCCCTTATCTATTCCTTTTGGTTTGCCAATTTTTACCTAACAAACCTTGGTTTTTTCCAGCAAACTCCCTAGTTTACATTGGCATTGCCATCTTTTTCATTTTTCTCCAATCCGTAGTTCTTTATGGAAAAACGAAGGGGCTCGTTTTTTTCAAAAATTTGGAACAATATAAATATCCCGATTGGATTTTTGCGTTTTTTTTCTTTGTCTGTTTGGTTTTATTTCCAATTCGTAATATGGATTGGGGTGATGGACTGCTTCTTTTAGAAACCAATCTTTTAGAAACCAAACTATTTGGGTTTCAATTCACCTTAGATGAAATTCTAGAAACCGTCCTTCATAGCCTAGTTTCCAATTTTTTATCAAATTTGGGTTTTACCGATGACCCAAGAATTTCTTATACTTTTTTATCCCAACTAGCAGGAATTTGTGTGATTTTTGGTTTTTTATGGGCAGCCAGAGAAAATTTAAAATCAAATTCTTTATCAATACTCATCTTACTTTCGTCAGGTGGTATATTGCTAAACTTCGGTTATGCAGAAAACTATACTCTTGTAACAGCAAACCATTTATTTCTCTATATTTTTGTCTCAAAATTTGCAAAAAACCCGAAAGACAATGATTTATTGTTATACGGTGCAACTGCTTTGGTTGCGATATCTATGTTATTTCATTTGGTATCAGGATATTTGGTACTTCTTTTGGTTTATCTTTGGTATTTTCATTCCCCAAAAGAAAAAAAAATCAAACATTTGATTGTCTGTAGTTTCATCGGATTTTCTATCCTTCTTCCTTGGTTTTTGTATTTTTTATTTTTGCATGATCCATCCATCGATAGAAATAGCACTCATTTAATCCATCCTCCATTTTATCCGAGAAATCGATTGATTTCTTTAAACCACATCAAGGAAATCCTTTCTGTTTTGTATTGGAACGTGTCCATTCCTTCCTTATTTTTACTGTATCAATTCCTCTTCTCACGAACTGAGTGGAAACAATTTCTCAGAAGACCTGAGTCAAAAGTCACTGTTGTTGCTATATTCGCTTTTTTTCTCCATGGATTTTTCCATAACCCACAGTTAGGTTTTCCTGCGGATTGGGACTTAATGGGTTTTTATTGGTTACCCATTACCTTTCTAACTCATCAATTTTGGATCCAATCAAAAGAGATCCACTTTGAATGGATTCCTGTTTTTTTATTTGGGACAGTGGTTGTTCTTGTTTCCGCGGTGAATTTAAATAAAACAAATCCAAAAAAAGAAATTTTATGGGAAGTAACAAAAACAACAATTCATAGTTATGTGGAAGAAAATAAAATCTATATCAACACTCTTTCCAAAGATGATAAAAAGTTTTTTGCAAAGGGCGATTTTTTATTCTATAAAGGACAAGTCATCACAAAACAACTTTGTGATTTTCCTGAAAAATTAGATATCATTCGTGAAATGAACGCACATAGAACCAATTGGAAAAAAGGATTTGAAGATGGTCGGTTTCAATCCAAAGACGTACTGAACCAGTTTCTAACAGAAGCAACTAAAACAAATATAAAATATATTAAATCTCTAGAAGTAAATAGGATATGTCATCCGCAGCTTTAGAAGAGGATTCTAAATATTGAATATAGTTTGTGATCTCTGTTTTCATGCTGTCAATACGATTGGTTCCACCAGGAAGTTGGATCAAAGTTTGAACCAGCGGATGTGTGCTAGAAGCAAGAAGTCCATCGGAATATAAAAAAAGAACATCTCCTGTTTCCACTTGGATTTCATTTTCAGCAAATTCCATTTCTTTCAAAATTCCTAAAATTTGTCCTGATTGGTCTTGTAAAATCAATGGGGCGCGACTTTCTTTTTGAAATACAATCGGGAATGGATGACCACCTCTCGCGTAGGTGATTTTTTTCTTCGGATGGTCCACAACAATACTAATCGCTGTCATACTATGAGTTCCGATGGCATTACAAAGTTCTCCATTCAACCGGACTAACAATTCAGAAGGAGCAACCGTTGTGGTTCTTGCCAATTCTTTATGTATCGTTGTCATCAAAATGGCAATGAGGCCAGAAGTTACTCCATGGCCTTCAATATCACCCATTAAAATTAAAGTACGATCTTCATCCAAAGGCAAAACTTGAAAAAAATCTCCTGAAACAAAACTTACAGGTTTGATATCAGCAAAAATCGTGTGACTGATCTGGGGAAGGTTCATTGTTTTTGACTGGATTTTTGCAGCCAACCGAAGATCCCTTTTGATGGACTCATCCATCGATTCCTTATCTTTCAAAAAATTATAATATTCAAATGCTCTTGAAATTGCTGCTTCAATCGATTTTGTATGGAAGGGTTTTAGAATAAAATCGGAGGCTCTATGATAAAGTGAAGAAACAACGGTTTGAATATCGTGTTCCCCTGTCATCATTAGAACTTGGGTTTTGGAATCATAAGTTTTGATTTTTGGTAACAGGTCCAACCCAGATGTATGCGGCATATTGACATCCAAAAAGACGATTGGATTTCGTTCTGCTTCAAAGTATTCCAAACCTTGCAATGGATTGGTAAAATACCGAACGAAGTAACCCAATCCATTGATAATAAGTTCTAAAGTTTCACAGATTTCTGTGTCATCGTCAATGATTAGGATCTCAGGTTTAAAAGAATACTCGGACATCTACTAGATGTATCGGCTTTTCGGATGGTTATTTTGAGACCAAAGTAAATTTTAGTTTTTCTTTCACTTCCTCCACCTTTTTGAAATAGGCCTCATGGAAAACTTTTTTCTCCAAATAGGGATCCGTGCAGGAAATCATCTCTCCATACTTCCACTCATATGGTTCCCCATTTTCATAACGAACTCTGTTCTGATGGATCTGGGAAGACAAACTTCTCAAATTGGTACCACGAAAATTTTTCACAAGGGCTCGAAATGTTCCTTCTTTTTCTGGATCGATAAAACGAAACTTTCGTGAAAATAAAACTGCATCGTGAAAGTATTCAGGCACATTAAAAGCACCTGATGTTCCGAGTCTTTTTGAAAGGACTCTAATGAAATCAGTAAATTCGTTTAAAACATTGAGACCAGGATATTCTTGTCCAAAATATAATTCTTTTTTGATGTCCCCTGGCTCAAAGTTAATATTTTGCGTCAGAAGCCAGTCGATATAAATCATTGGAAATTGTTCGTCATCGCCTTTCATCTGAAATTGTGATACTTTCAGGCGAGTATGAACCAATATCTTTTTAGTTTCTGTTTTAATATAAATGCGATTGTCAAAGTTGTTAAGAATTTCTAATTCGATGATTGGATTTGGGAATCCGCGTTTTTCAACGGCAGAAATTAATCCAGCGCTTACTAACAGTTGTTCAACTTCGTAATGAGTGAACCGATTAAACAACCGTGGCTCCATGTTGAGCGAAGTGTTTAGTTCTTTAGAGACATCAACTAAAGACAGATCATCTAAATTCAGCCAATCAGATTCGTTTTTCTTTTTGTCTGTAGACGAAAATACTCCCATTATTTTTCACCGAATGCCGTAATTGTATTAAAATGGATTTCAACTGTATCACGAAAGTCACGAGCGTAACCACCGGCAAGTGTCACAACACATGGAACGTTCAACGACTCTGCAAATTTGCGAACCATCAAATCTCTTTCTTTTAATCCTTTCATTGAAACTTTTAATTCTCCAAGAGAATCATCTTCATAAGGATCAGCTCCTGCAACATAATAAATTATATTGGAATCAAAATCTTTTCGGATTTGATTTAAGGATGTTTCTAATGTAGACAAATATTCATCATCTTTTGTGTTCGGTTCTAAGTTCACATCTAAGTTAGATACTTCTTTTTTTGGGTAAAGATTACCTTGGTGCATCGAAAATGTGAAAACTTTGTCATCATATTGAAAAATATAAGAATTCCCATTACCTTGGTGCAAATCCAAGTCAATGATAAGCGCATTTAATTCTGGATTTGTTTCTTTTTGTTTTCGTATAGCAATTGCTACATCATTCAAATAACAAAACCCTTCTGCTTTGTCCGGGAAACTATGGTGGTAACCGCCGCCCATATTAAAAGCAAATCGCGAAGTTTTTGAGAGTTCTGCAGCCATCATTGTTCCACCCACACCATACATAAAACTTTCCACAATACTTCGATTAAGTGGAAGTTCTGAATACATTGTTCGCGAAGTATGTTCGTAACTAAACAAATCGTCTAAGTATTCTTTTGTATGAACGAGTTCTAAATCTGCCTCTTCTGCTTTTTTTGGGAGCAAAATGTCCCAAGATGCATAAACAGGATCCCTTTTCACACGATTATAAAGATGAGAATACTTATGTGCCGGGAACACATGACCCGGCAATTCGAGATTGTACGAAGAGTGGTAGATAAGAGCGAGTGCATTAGATGCCATTAAATTGATATTTTTGCGAAAAATGACACAAGTCAATTCAATCCGTACAATTTACTTGCAGGAAAAATCAAAAAAGCTAAGAATAGGGTCTATGCCGGAAGACGACAAAATCCCGAACAAACGCACAAAAATCATCTGTACCATTGGCCCTGCCTCAGCTAATCGCGAAACCATACTAAATCTAATTTATTCAGGAATGGATTTGGCACGGATGAACTTTTCCCATTCTACCCATGATTACCACAAAGAAATCTTCGAGTTATTACGTGAATGTGAGCAAGAATCAGGTAAGTCAATTGGCATCCTTGCGGACTTACAAGGTCCAAAAATCAGAACTGGCAAATTAGGCACGGGACCTTTGGAACTCAAATCGGGTGACCAAATTGCGATCAATAACAAGTCCGATTTCCTTGGAACAAGCGAAGAAATTGGATGCACTTACCAATACATCTTAAATGACATTGATGTGGGGCACAAACTTTTGATTGATGACGGCAAACTTTCGTTTGTTGTAAAATCCAAAACAAAAGAAAAAGCAGTTTTAGAAACCGTTATTGGAGGAACCTTAAAAGATAATAAAGGGATTAATCTTCCAGGAACTCCCATTTCCGCCCCTGCTCTTTCTGAAAAAGACATCGAAGATTTACAATTCGCTTTATCTCTCGGCGTCGATTACATTGCTTTATCATTTGTTCGGCGAGCCAGTGATTTAGAGATGGCAAGACAATTTATGAAAGATAGTTATGCCGGACTCATTGCAAAAATTGAACGACCTGAAGCCATTCAGAATATTGAAGAAATCATTGAAAACTGCGATGGGATCATGATTGCAAGAGGAGACTTAGGTGTGGAGTTAGACACACAATATGTTCCTATCATCCAAAAAGAAATGATCACAAAACTAAACCAACAGGGAAAACCTGTGATCACCGCCACACAAATGTTAGAAACTATGATTGATAACCCACGTCCCACTCGTGCAGAAGCAAGTGATGTTGCCAATGCTGTTATGGATGGAACAGATGCTGTCATGTTATCTGGGGAAACAGCTTCCGGAAAATATCCAATAGAAACTGTTAGAACCATGACAAGTATCATCCAAGCTGCTGAAGAATCAGAAATCTATTTATCTCATTTAAGAAATATGGATAGAACAGAGTTTGAAGTAGAACGAACCGCACTTGGGAGCGCTGCTGAATCTATTTCAAGATTGATCAATGCAAAGGCGATTATCAATTTTACAAGATCAGGATATTCATCTCTACTATCATCTGAGTTTCGACCTTCAAAACCAATTTATTCATTCACACCATTTTTAGGTACAGCAAGAAAGATGCAGTTGTATTGGGGTGTAGAAGCTTATGTGATGCCGATGATGGATAAATTTCCTGATATGATTGCCTTTATGAGCAAAACTCTAAAATCTGAAGGTAAGTTAAAATCGGGAGATACTGTTGTGATTCTATCAGGTGCACCCGGATCGGTCGCACAAACTGTTGATTTTATTCAAATTCATAGAATCAAATAACAACTGCTTTACGAATGCCTCGGGCTGCGATGGTCGCCGTAGTCCAGGCATTTTGAAAATTAAACCCACCAGTAATTCCATCTACATCGATTACTTCACCAGTAAAAAAAAGTCCAGGCGTTTGTTTACTTTCCATGGTTTGGAATTGTATATCTTTTCTAGAAACTCCGCCTGCTGTTACGAACTCTTCTTTGAAAACACCTTTTGCGACCATTCTTAATTTAGTTTGTGTTAGATTAAGACTCAAATTTCGAATTTCCGACTTGGAAATATCTGAATAACGTTTATTTGGTTGGATATTAGTTTCTTTCAATACCCATTCCCAAAAGCGGGAAGGGAGTTTCCAATCCGGGTCTGGAGTCAATTTTTCTGCAGGCGATTTTTCTTTTTTAGAAAGGTAAATTTCTTCAATGGTTTGAGTTTTTTCCCCTCCAATCCAATTGATAGACAAATCGACTTTGTAATCTTCTTCAAATAAATTTCGGGCTTCCCAAGCCGACAACCGTAAAGCGGCAGGACCACTCAAACCCCAATGGGTAACAAGAATTGGTCCTTTCTGTGGTTTGCCTTTGGGCAAAACTTTGATTTCAGTAAAAGGAACCACAAGACCAGTAAGTTCCATAATATCTGTATTTTCCAAAGTCAAAGTGAAAAGGGAAGGAACTGGAGGTATGATTTTATGTCCTAATTTTTCAAGAATGTTCCAAACTTTCCTGTTGGAACCAGTTGCAATGACAACAAAATCAAAAGTATCTTCCAGACCACCCTCCCAAAGAATTCGAAATCCAAGGGAAGGATCTGATTCTGAATTTACATAAATACCAACTAACCCTTGTTCGAAATGAATTGGAATTTTTTTGGATTTTAATTCGTTTAAAAAACATTGGATGATGGTGTCTGAAGAATCTGTAGTAGGAAACATACGACCGTCTGCTTCTGCTTTCAGGGCCACTCCCCTTTTCCCAAACCAATCGATTGTATTTTTGGGTCCAAAACTTTCGAAAGCCCATCGCAGTTCTTTATTTCCCCTCGGGTAACGATCCGAAAGAAGTTCTGGATCAAAAAGATTATGGGTTACATTACATCGTCCACCACCGGAAATCCGAAGTTTAGAAAGTGGTTCTTTTGATTTTTCAAAAATTTGGATTTCACATAAACCTTCTAACTCAGCTTCAATCTGTAGTGCAGCAAAACAACCTGAGGCACCTGCACCGATAATGGCAATTTTTGGTTTTTTTTTCAAACCTACCACTCACCAGTATTTGGCATAGAGGCCCAAGGTTCTTTTGGAGGTAAAGGACTACCTTTCTGTAAAAGTTCAATTGAAATAAGGTCAGGTGACCTAACAAAAGCCATACGGCCATCACGTGGAGGACGGTTGATGACAACTCCCAATTCTTTGATTCGTTCACAAGTAAGATATATATCATCTACTTCATATGCCAAATGTCCAAAATTTCTACCGACCGTGTATGGATCTGTTTGACCCCAATTGTATGTGAGTTCGATCTCAGGTGCGTCCGCATCACCTGTAGACAAAAACACAAGAGTGAATTTGCCTTCTGGGTGTTCATTTCTTCGTGTAACTTTGAGGCCAAGGATTTCCACAAAAAAATGCAAAGCCCGATCCAAATCCAAAACACGAATCATTGTATGTAAATATTTCATCTTTTCCTACTATAAGAAAAAGTAGCGAAGAAGCACAAGCCAAGAAATATATTTTGGAATCTCAAATCGAAACCAATTCCTTTCTCCTTCCAGAAGTCTTCCCATGGAAACAAAGGAAAAAACCAAAAGATAAAACACAGAAACAATTTCTCCCAAAGAATAAAGATGCATTCTTTTTAAAAAATATAAAGTAATAACTGTTGGGATTAAAAAAGAAATCAAAAGATAAATTCGATCCAATGGTGTTCCGGCTTTGTGTCTGTATTGAGGTAATCTGGATTTTCTATCTATATCCCATCTGTTGTGATTCAGCCAAATTTTTGGATCTCTGACACCACGATCAAGAATCGATTGTAGGTCATCAGGCCGAACTGAAGGATAAGAAAAAAAAGAACGGATCCCTTGCCACTTATATTTTGTTTTCCATAGATCACCAAACAAATCACGGAACACATGAAGTTCCGCCGTCACTGGATCATAAGTTTTTAATTGAGAAACAAGGCCATACCTAGGTTCTTGTTTTTCTTCACAAAAAGTTCCAAAGATACGATCCCAAAATATAAACACACCTCCATAGTTTCTGTCAATATATTCTGGATTCATTGCGTGGTGGACCCTATGATGAGATGGTGTCACAAATATAAATTCAAACCACTTGTTGAGTTTTTTAATGGTGCGAGTATGAACCCAGAATTGGTATGTACGATTTAATGCATCGATGATCAAATAAGACTCAACCGGAAAACCAAGAAGCGCAAGTGGCAAATAAAAAAGCCCGATTCCTATATTACGGACAAAAGACTGCCTAAGAGCAACAGACAAATTAAATTCTTCACTTGAATGATGCACTACATGAGAAGCCCACAAAACTTTGATTTCATGGCTATATCGATGAGCCCAATAAAACAAAAAATCAAGGATTATAAAAAGGAGAATCCAATATAAAGGAGAAGAAGTTGATAAAAAGATTTTTGAAAGAAAAGTCTCTCCCCAAGAAATTTTGTATAACTCATTGTATACAAAAACCAAACCCAGCAGGATCACACCGTCAAAAATTCGGCTGAGAACTCCCAGACTCAAGTCGGCTAAAGAATCTTCGTAAAAATAATAATCCTGCTTTTTAAAACGAGTGTAAAGTACCTCGAGTAGTAGAAGTAGAATATAAAACGGTGCAATGGATTCAATGAGTCTCATAGTACGTCCTTTAAGATCTTACTATGGATACTAGTTTGAAAAGAAATGCAACCTCCTTTCCGATATGTATTTTGTATCTTTTAAATAAAAAAACACACCTCAGGTGAACTGTTACTTTATGAAGTTTTTGAATCCTAAACTCATTTTAACCGAGTGCTTAGATCGGCATTCAACTCATTAAATGTATTGGTGAGACCAAGATTCCAACCAAGAACCAAAGCTTCGGGATCTTTTTTTTCAATGAGTTGGATTTGTTTGTAAGTTTTTCGGAACACTGGTGTAGAAATTGAATCCTTATCTTCATAAACCACAATCTCAAATTCTAGAACCGCTTTTGGTTCTTTGGTACGAAAGTCTCCATACATTTGAGAAAGGTTTAGTTCAATAAAATGTGTAACATTGATTCTGGTGTTCATACTCGCATCCCATTCAAAGTTACCGGATTTCAAAAGAGAACGAACAAACTCTTCTTTGAAGTTATGGGCCGGCGGAATAAAAAAACCATTATAAAAATCGGATTCGTAAACGGCATTTTCTTTGCGATATACAAATTCTTTTCCTTCGAATCTTTGAGAAATAAAAACCTTTCGGACGACAAAAGTCCTTGGTTTTGGAACAACAAACAATTGTTTGATTTCACCAACTTCGATTAAAAAAAATCTTTTTTCAGGAAAAGTTTTACTAACTCCAAAACATTGGGTTAAAACAAATGTGAATCCAATTAAAATGAAAAAACGGGTCAAAGCTTTCATACTTTTATTTCCAAAGTTTAGACTTGTTTGGTGCTTCTCCGAAAAGAAACTGAGAAGGATATTTTTTCGCATTCGAAGTTACTTCTTTTAAATCTTCGGATGCGATTCTTAAATTTTCAATTGATGTAGATATGTCTCCCTGATTCGAAGCAAGAAGTGTATCCAATCGTTTTAATGTCATTTGTAACTGCGTCACAGAGGCATCTAATTTTTTAGGTAAACCTTGTGTATCAGGACTAGCAATGAGTGCCTTTACTTCTGCATTTGTTTTACGAAGGTCAACGAGAAGTCCGGTGGATTCACGTGCTAAATCACCTAACTTTGCTTCTTGGATGGTTTGGTTTAGATTTCGAATGAGTTCGCCCACACCCAATAGAATTTTATCAACATCTGCTTTTTCTACTTTGTCGAAAAACTTATCTACGGATGCAGTGAAACGAGAGATGGTACTTGGAGCAGAAGGGATATAAATTGTTTTTGGTTCCCATTCGATTGACAAAGGAGGGTTTTTTTCAGGATTCAAATAATCAACTTCAAGATATGCTGTCCCAGTTAATCCTTGTGAGGCGAGACGAACACGAAGTCCACTTTGAATCATCCTCTGAACGGTTTTTTTTAAATCATTCCCATAAACACCCTTCACAAAATCAGGAACAGACATTTTAATCAAAACATATCTTCCATAACGAAGTTCTGTATCTTCTGTGAGTTTATCCGAATATTCATTTTGAACAAAAGTAATCTCTTGGACTGTCCCAACTTTTACGCCACGGTGTTTCACTGGAGAACCAATGTCCAAACCTTGGACTGATTCATCGAAATAGGTCTCCAGACTAACTGATCTTTGAAAGATATTCCCAGCAGTGAAAACAATTAAAAACAAAATCAGTGTAAAAAAACTAACTAGGACAAAAATCCCAACTTTGAAATATATTTTATTCGATTGGTTCATAATTGAGAACTCTCCTGAGGAATACGATTGAAGAATTGTTTTACAAAAGGGTCTTTTGATTTTTCTTTTAAATCTTTTGGTTTGCCTTCTGCGATGATTCCTTTTTTGCTTTTGTCTAAAACAATCACTCGATCCGCCATAGTAAAGACAGAGGGAAGTTCATGAGTTACGATTACAAAAGTAACTCCCAAAGTTCTCGACAAACGAATGATTAGGTGGTCTAACTCCACGCTAGTGATGGGATCTAGACCTGCACTTGGTTCATCCAAAAATAAAATTTCTGGATCCATTGCCATAGCACGGGCAATGGCTGCACGTTTTTTCATACCGCCCGAAAGTTCAGCTGGATACAGATGAGCAAAAGGAAATAGCCCAACCATTTTCAATTTGGTCATTGCAATTTCATTCATGATAGCCAAAGGAAGTTTTGTAAATTCTTCTAAAGGCAGTCGAATATTTTCTAATAAGGACATGGAACCAAATAAAGCACTTTGTTGGTACATCACTCCAATTCGGTTCCAGATTTCTATTTTTTTCTTCCCTTCTGCCAAAACGATATCATCTTCATCAATCCATATACGGCCGCTAAATGGTGAAGTGAGGCCAATCATATTTTTTAATACAGTAGATTTACCGCAGCCGGAACCACCGAGTATTCCGAATATTTCTCCTCGGTTGACTTCAAAGGAAATATCTTCCATAATCACTGTATGGCCGTATCCCGTTGTTAAATGTTCCACTCGAATGATTGGTTTTTCTTTCATATTCGTAGATAAAAGTATAAGACGGAAAAAATTCCATCTAAGATGGAAACAAGTATGATGGAACCAACAACGGCTGAAGTAGTCGATTCCCCAACAGCCCCTGCTCCTGATGCTGTTTTTAGACCTCGGTAACAACCAATGGATGCAATGATCATCCCAAAAAAATATGATTTTAAGAGACCACCTAAGATATCGGACAAACCCACTGCCAAATTCACTTGGTTGATGAAAGTAACGAGTGGAAAACCAAAACTAATCAACACCACTGCCCCACCGATCAGTCCAAATAAATTAAAAACAATGGTGAGGAGAGGAGTCATGAGTAAGGACGCCACCAAACGAGGGATAATGAGAAATTGAACAGGAGGAAGACCCATCGTAGTCAGTGCATCAATTTCTTCAGAAACCTTCATGGTTCCGAGTTCCGCTGCAAAAGCAGAACCAGACCTTCCCGAAAGAATAAAAGCTGTCATCAGAGGACCAAGTTCCCGAAACAAAGAAAGGCCCACAAGGTTGGCGACAAAAATTTCTGCTCCAAACCTTCGCATCGGAATGGCAGATTGAAAGGACATGATAAGACCAAGTAAAAATCCAATCATCGCTATGATGGGGAATGCATTGACTCCCATGGATTCCGCTACACGAAAGGTATCTTTCCATCGGATCTTTGAAGGATGCAAAAAAGAACGCCAAAAAGAAACAGTAAGTTCACCAGTGAATGTAATCAGATATTTGAATTCTAACAAAGAATCAATGGTTAGTTTCCCGATTTTTTCTGACCTTCTTAAAGAATGAGAATGTGTTTCCTTATTTTTTTTGCTATCGTCTTCGGAAACACTTAGGCGGTATCGAAATTGCTCGCCTAATCCATATAAGGTGAACTGGATTTTCCTTTGTTCACATTCCAATCGGATTAATTTTAAAAATGAAATCCCAGATGAATCTGCTTCGGTCAAATTAGCTGCATGTACAACAATGGTGCGAGGGGGATTTTTTTTTAAGATATCAAAAAAGGCAGTCCAATCTTTTCCCGTTTCCGAAGCAGTAAGGACCGCCGGGAGATGGATTTCTAAGTTGCTTCCTTCCCAAAGAAAGGAGGATTGTCGATGAATTGTATCCACGTTTCAAACGTAATTCTATTTCAGAACGAACCCGAGGCAAGTGATTTTATTTTACAATCCAATCGATTGATTCAAATATGAACCACAATGTGGAATATCACAAGCCATTTGATTGTTTTTTCTGCCGGACTTTCCCTGCTCTTTGCCTGGGGAGAATTCCTGAGAAAAAACTCGAGTGGGCAAACCAAAGTGCAAGGGTTATTATTTCTCTTTGCCGCAATGTTCCAAGCGCATACCTTTTTCACAACCAGTGGACTTTACCAATTTTTTCCCCATTTTTATTTGGTCCATTTGCCTTTCACGGCTTGTATTGGTGCCCTTCTCAAACGATATTTTTCAGAACTTTGGGATGAAAGCCAAAACAGGAATCAATTTTCATTTTGGGAACTTGTGCCCGCTATCATTGTGACCATCCTTTTAACTCCTTTTTACTTTTCTTCTGCTTCCGAAAAAATTGCGCTACACTCAAAGTATTTGATAGAAGGAGTTCCACTTAAGTTTCAAATCACAATTCTCATTGCAGTTTTACCCATATTTTATGCTGCTTTTTATGTTTTCACACAAATGGCAAAATACATTCGTTTGGAACGTTTTAAAAGTTCGGCTCATCTTCGTTTGGTGGGAATTGTTGTTGGGATTGGTGCTTTTTCCAGTTTGATAGGAGTTTACACTTTATTTTTTCACCAAAGACATGGACTCGAAATAGTTTCCACCTTTATTGCGTTACTTCTCATTGGTATTTACTTACTCAGACAAAAAAGCCCAGAGTTATGGGGTGAAGTGCAAAGGATTGTCATTGAAGAAAAAAAATACCAAACCTCCCAATTAGGGGGATTCAATTTAGAGACACTCCAAAACCAACTCCTCCATTTGATGGAAGAAGAAAAAATCTATCGTGATGAAAGCATCAATTTAGAAAAGTTAGCCAACCAAATGGATCTATCCGAACACCAACTATCGGAGTATTTGAACCTCCACCAAAAAAAGAGTTTTTTTCATCTAGTCAACCACTACCGAATCCGCGAAGCAAAGGCACTTTTTGCTTCTCACCCAGAACGAAATATCCTAACCATCGCTTATGACGTTGGGTTCCCTTCCAAATCCACTTTCTATGACGCCTTCAAAAGAGAAGTAGGTACAAGTCCTAGCGAATTTAGAAAGTCGCTTGGGAAATGATCCGGATGGACCCGCTCGGAATCTTTTTTTATTCCGACTTTACCGATCCGGTCGATTTGAATTTTATTTTTTGTTAGAATGGTTTCATTCTCAAGGCAAAGGGTTAGGAGAGTTCTATGTTTGGTGGACCAGTTCAGTGTGATTTAGTTTTAGATTGTGTTACCAAAATTGGTTTTACACAAGGTGTATTAAATTTCTTACGTTATTACCCAATTGCAGGGTTAGCATTTCTATTATTCTATGTTTGGCGAAAGGATTTTTTTGAAACTTATCGTATCCAAAAAGTTTATCCCAAAGCGGAAAAAGTTTGGAAAGAGTTTCGCCAATCGGCAGTGACACTACTTGTTTTCACATTAGTGGCGGTCACGAATATCACTTTGATGAAAGCAAAAATTGTCCCAAGTGCTGTGTATTTTGGGCCAGTTTCTAGTTGGTCAGGGATCGGATATATTTTCCTTAGTTTCGCACTTTTTACAATTTGGCATGAAACTTGGTTCTATTGGATGCATAGATTTGCTCATATCAAAAAAGTTTACCCACATGTCCATTCGGAACACCACCAATCAGTCAATCCTTCTCCTCTTGCTGCTTACCGGTTCCAAGCCACAGAAGCATTTTTAGAAGCTATCTACATTGTTCCTTTTGTTATGTTTGTTCCTGTCCATTTTTATGTAGTTTTATTCCATACTTTTTATGCGATGATTCTGAACATTTGGTGGCACCTAGGATATGAGTTTTTCCCAAAAGGTTGGGCCTCTCACCCCATAACAAAATGGATCAATACATCCACTCACCATAACCTCCACCACCAAAAATTCCAAGGCAACTATTCCCTTTATTTCAATGTATGGGATCGTCTCATGGGAACCAACTTTCCTTACTATGAAACTTACTATGAACAAGTCACAGAAGAAAGAGATAGAAAACGAAAAGAACAAAAACCAAAGAAGGAAGCAGCAGTCGAAGTTTTAGTTTCTTAAAACAATCCTGGGGTTGTCTGCTTGTCTAAGAGATGACCCAGACCCACCTATTTTGAACTTTTTTTTACAATTACCTCAATGGAAACTGGTATGGATGAGATTTTTTTCAAATCCATGTCCCCGTTTCCAAAATGGAAACGTTATTCATTTGAGGTAAAAAATGAAAGAGTTCACATTAATTTTTCGAAATAGCAACCAAGAGGGAGAAAGACCATCCCCTGACCAAATGCAAAAAGTCTTACAAGAATGGATGGCTTGGATGACCAATTTGTCGGCGAAGGAACAATTGGCTGACAAAGGAAACCGTTTGGCGATTTCAGATGCAAAAACAGTTCGTCCGGGCAATTTGGTGACAGATGGACCTTACACAGAGATCAAAGAATTTATCAATGGTTATATCGTTGTTAGATCAGAATCACTCACTGGTGCTGTTGAAATTGCGAAAGGTTGTCCTATTCTAAAAATCGGAGGAAATGTCGAAGTTAGAAAAGTCGTAACTCCTGATGACCATAGTTAATCAAGAAACCAAAATCCTTTCGGATTTGTTTCGTAGAGAACAAGTAAAAATGACGGCCGTTTTGTGCCGTCATTTTAGTTTGAAAGACCTAGATTTAGTTGAGGACATTGTTGCCGAAACATTTTTACGAGCCACCGAAGTTTGGCCACAAAATGGAATCCCAGAAAATCCTTCTGCTTGGCTTTACACTGTTGCCAAAAATATCGCAAAAGATGGATTTAGAAAAAAAATATCTGAAACAAAAAAAATAAATAATGTTCTAAACTCAAATATTGAAGAACCACAAGACATTAGTTTTGAGGAAAGTTTAATTTCCGACAGTCACCTCGCAATGATCTTTGCTGTTTGCGAAAATACAATTTCTCCAAAAAGCAGAGTTTGTTTAAGTTTACAAATTTTATGTGGCTTTAGTGTTGAAGAAATAGGATTTGCTCTTCATTCAAACAAAGAAGCGGTAAAAAAAATTTTATTCCGCACACGCGAACAATTACGCCAATCAAAGTTTGAAATTAAAAATCTTCCAATTGATGAAATTAAATTGAGGATGGACTCAGTCCTTTTAACAATTTACCTTCTTTTTAACGAAGGTTATTCGTCAAAAACAAAAGATTCCGTGATTCGTATTGATTTAATCAAACAAGCAATGAATCTGGGACTCTCCCTGACTCTTACAAAATCAACAAAAACTCCTGAATTGTTAGCACTCATGTCTCTTTTTTGTTTTCAGGCATCTCGACTCGACTCTCGCACAAATACGCAAGGGTCAGTTGTTATTTTTACTGACCAAGATAAATCCAAATGGGACCAAAACTTGATTCAGAAGGGAAACGAATATTTTTTAGAGGCATTTAGCACAACCTCACGATCAAGATACCATTATGAAGCTGCCATTGCCTATTGGCATACGCAAGAAGAGTCCTTAGAAAAATGGAAATACATCTTAAACATATATGATAACTTTTTGGAAATTTACAAGTCTCCATCGGTTTTTTTAAATCGAGTTTTTGCTTATTCAAAGGTTTTTGGAAAACAAAAAGCGTTAGATGAGATGGAAAATTATAAAGATTATAAAAATCGTGATTATCATTCGTTAATTGGATATTTATATTCTAATTCTAATAATGACTTGGCATCAATTCATTTCCAAAAAGCGATTCAACTAACTAGATCTAAAAAAGAAATCGCACTCTTAGAACAAAAAATCAAAGAATTAAACTAAAAAGTTTTTCCAGAGGAGAACCCTACTTACTTAACTTGAGTTCTTCTTGTATCCATTGTAATTATATATCCTTTTCTTTTTGAGACTGATAAAGAAACAAACTCTCCTTTTGGTTCTTTTTGAATAAGCAGTTGACTATTGTTCTAAACCATTACCCTAACAGGACAGAAGGTGTCATATGGCTTATCATCTACAAGATAAAGTAGTTCTCATCACAGGTGCAGCCGGTGGAATCGGAACCGCTTGCGCAAAAGAACTGTATGCAGAAGGTGCCAAACTTGTATTAACAGACGTATCTCAAAAATCAGTGGATACATTGGCTGCTGAGTTTGCAAAAGAACGAGTATTAGCAAAAGCAATGGACGTAACTGATTGGGAATCCATAAAAAAAGTAACCAGTTTATCCGTTTCCACTTTTGGAAAACTTGATATTGTTTTTGCCAATGCAGGCATCTCATGGAAAGAATCTGCTTATACTGTATTTAATTGTGAAGAATCGGAATTTGAAAAAATTATAGATGTGGACTTACTTGGTGTTTGGCGCACAGTCAAATCATCTTTACCTGAAATTGTAAAAAACAAAGGACAAGTGGTTGTTACCTCTTCCATCTACGCATTCACAAATGGAATGTGTAATGCACCGTATGCGACTTCCAAAGCAGGGATTGAAATGTTTGTCCGTTCTCTTCGGGCAGAACTTGCCGGCAAGTCTGCAAGTGCTAGTGTATTGTATCCTGGTTGGATTACGACTCCACTGACAGAGGGTGTTTTCGGAGGAGATCGTCTAACAACAACCATGCGAGAAATCGGATTCCCACATATTTTAAGAAAAGCAATTCCTCCTGAAAAAGTGGCAAAGGCATTGGTCAATGGTTTGAAACAGCGAAAACCAAGAATCATTGTACCGGCTCGTTGGGTTCCCATCCAACTCTTCCGGGGGATTGTTGGAATTTTTTCTGATTGGTATCTTTCAAACCACTCCCGCATCCAGTCCTTACTTTTGGAGTTAGAAAATAGAACTAAGAAATAAAAATAGAGAAATTGATTCAAAAAAGAATTGGGTGCCAGGGCAAACGAGTTTCGATTGGCACTCGGTGACAAAGGTAAGCCACTTACTTTTTGCAGTGGCTTTCAATTGGTTGTTTTGTTCCAAAAGTAAGTGGCTTACCCAATCCCTCCAAGAACTCGGATTTTAGTTCCAATCTCTGCGGCAGGGATCGAGCGGAAATCCCTCCCCGAATTCAACTTATGGTTTTGCTCGTGCAAGGAAAACTTGGGGAGGATTGGAGGGAGAGCCCGACCCTGCATCCTTCTCCGTTTGGTTTTAGAAGCACTCGGGGCCGCCCTAAAAAAATCAATTGAGGCGACATAAATTACTTTAGGAGGAAGAAAAACCGACCGAAAGGGGAATGTAGAGAGGAAGAGAAATATGTTTGAAGCAACACATTTCATGAAAACTCAAGACCTATTGGAACGTGGCCTCGGTGCTGCGACTCAAAGGCGTAAAGTGATTACTGATAATATCGCCAATGCGGATGTTCCTAATTTTAAACGTTCGGAAGTGGTGTTTGAGTCTATGCTCAAACGCGCCATCGAATCAGAAAAAATTGAAAAGGACAAAGCAGTTCCGACTAAAATCACAAACGACCGTCATATTGAATTTTTTAAACCGCTAGATTACCGGGATGCAAAACCCAAAACCAATTTGGACTATCTGACTACAATGAGACCCGACGGGAACAACGTAGACATTGAAAAAGAAGTGGTAGAGGCAAACCAGAACCAAATGAGTTATAGCCTTATGATTGATCGCCTCAACCAAAACAACCGCCTTCTCAACATTGTGATGAGAACCAACTAAGGAGTAAGTTATGGGAATGTTTGATTCGATTAATATATCTGCCACTGGCCTTTCTGCCCAAAGACTCCGTATGGATGTTATTTCCAATAACATTGCCAACTCGACAACCACGAGAAATACCAATGGAGATGGCCCTTTTCGCAGAGACCGTGTCATCCTAACACCGATTAACCTAAGAACCAATTGGAAAAGCCCTGTGTATCCTTTTGGTGTTGCTCCCGGTGAAGGCAAAGGGGTCAAGGTGATGAAAATCGAAAAGGATATGAGTCCTTTACGACTCACTTATGATCCAACACACCCAGATGCCATCCAAACTGGGCCTAAAAAAGGATACGTGGAACTTCCGAACATCAATATCGTCACTGAGATGACAGATATGATCTCCGCCTCTCGGTCGTATGAGGCCAATGTCCAACTCATCAATGGATCCAAGGCCATGATGAATAAGGCTATGGAGATCGGTCGGGCGTAAACCCCCGGCCAAATCCGTCGGATTTTCCCTTTTTTTAATGTGACATAATTTTTTTCTTTAGGTTTTCTGAATTTCGCCGAAAATGAGAAGGAGGAAAGACCATGTCCATTGATCGCATTTCCAATAGTAGCTCCCAAACTTACAAACCACATTCCCTTCTCCCCCAAGGTGACAAGGTAGGAATCTTTCGCTCTAACGAACGTCACTATGGCAAAACCAATGAAGCCAAATCTCCTGATGAAGTTGCCGGAACTTTTGGAGATGCTTTAAAGAAAGCCTTCGAACAAGTGAATGACCAACAAGTAGAAGCAGATGAACTCACACAAAAAATTGTTTTTGATCCAAACTCAGTGGAACTTCATGATGTGATGATTGCGGCAGAGAAGGCTCGGATCTCATTGACATTTGCAAAAACAATGTCTGATGGATTTGTCAGAGCTTACAGAGAACTCACTACTCTTAGATAAAATTTAAATCACTGAGGCAATCGAAATGTCTCGATGATTTTTTTGTTAAAATTGTTTCGATCGAAACATTGGACTATGAGGTAGGACGACCAAACACACGTTCGACTGCCTCATACCGAATTTCAATTTTATCACTGGGGCTGACACGCACTCCCCGTTTCATTTGGACCCCATCAATTTTTTCTTCATTTACATAAATCACCCAACCTTCTGACCAAGAATTGGATTTTCCATTCACTTCCATAATTTCTTCGGTTCTGTTGGTAGAAATAAAACGCATTGCAGGATCTTCTTTTTTGGACAACTCAGCAAGAATCAAAAGTAAATCTTTTGATTCAAACAAAGAAGAAGGAATCGATTTTGTTTCTTCGTACTCATCTGATATAAATTGGATTTGGATTTGAGGGTCCTTGGATTTTTTCGATTTGGATGCCAAAGAACATTGAACACCAAAAAAAATCAAAAAGGGAACTGTGGTGAAAAAAACGAAAGGCGATAAAAATAAATGGATCCAACGATTCCTGGTTTTATATAGATTCTGGTTCATTTGATTCAGTATATATTTATATTGGTATTTATACTTTGGGTTGTTTCTTTTCAAAGGCATACACTAACCCTTGTGCATTCAAATTTACATCTAGATGTAGTAACTTCCAATCAGACTCAGTCAGTGTGATTGAATTATTGTTTGCTAAGGTTTGGATCATGGCTTTCACTTTTGATTCCATAAAAAAGAGACGTTCTTCCTTGGGAATTGTCTCTATGACCTGAATGGCTTCATTGCATAAAGTCAGTCCTATTTTCAGGTCCTCTGCATTCTTTTTCAAATCACCGATCGGGCCAAAGTGAGTGAGATAGGCAACTTCTGCTCCTGTATCCAAAATTAGATTTAACGAGTGAATCGCTTCCGCATAATCAAAGTCAGTGGGTGTTGTGGTAGGAAAAATAAATCGTTTTCCATTTTCTAATTGAGGATACGAAATTCCAAAAGAATCCCCCGTATAAATTCCATTTGTTTTTTTATCATATATACAAAAGTGATGATTGGCATGTCCCTTGGTGTAGATAAACTGAAAGGAATGGTCTTTCCAAGTGAGCCATTCTCCATCTTCCATCACTCGCACCCTATCTTTAGGGATAGGTTTGATTTCGCCGTATAAAGAATCAAAGTTTTCTTTTCCATACACTGACGTGGCACTTTTAATGAGTAAACTTGGATCGATCAAGTGTTTGGCGGTTTTGGGATGTGCGAGAAGAATCGCATTCGGACAAGCTTCGAGGAGTGCCCAAGCGCCACCCGCGTGGTCTAGGTGGACATGGGTGACAATGACATAGTCCAGGTTCCCTGGTTTGATTCCTTCGGACTCCATGACCTTAAGAATTTTTGGGATGGCATGGGTGGTATTGGTTTCCACAACCACTCCATGACCTTCCTCCTCTAAAAGATAAGCCGAAGCCACCTCCGGGAAGTTTGCATACTCAGTATCAATCGTGATCACTTTGCCCATACCAAAATAGTAAATGGGTAAAGTGATCTTTGTCAGCCGAAAATTATAAAACGGGAAAAATCACACTGGTAATTTTAAAGTTTTGTAAATTGATTCTGTTTCTTTCTTTTTTGTTTCCTCTGACCAGTTCCATTCTGCAGCAGCTGTGTCAATGATCGCTTTCATAATTTCATCAGAGAGAATCCCGAGTGTTCCAAGACCTGTTCTTCTTAAGAAAATATCCGAAAGTGATTTTGCCATTTCGTAACGAATCACATAAACAACTTCTGCCAATATTTCTCCATCCGCATTCAAAACAGCTGCTAAGTTTTTAGTTTTTCTTGCGAACTCCAAAATGATCTCATATTGTAACCCATAATGACGGACCAAATAATCGATTGTTTTTTCAGAGAATTCTGTATTTTGTTTCTGCGCCCCTTGGATGAAAATTTCAATACTGGGGATTTGTGATGCGTATAAGTATTGTTTTGCGGAAATATTTTCTGTTGATTTTTTCTCAAGTTTCTTTTTGATTCTTTTAAAAATCAATTCAGCAAAATTTCGGCTTGTGGTGTATTTACCACCTGCTGCGGTGATCAGACCTTGGATTCCATCCCTGGCATGATCATAAAGTTCTGACCTTCTAGATGCAGAATAAGTATCATCCGAACTTTCAATGAGTGGACGAAGACCACCGTAAGCAAAAATCACATCATCCATCGACAACTTCTCTTTAATATGAGATGTTTCGTTGATATAGTCGATAAACTCAACAATACTTTCCTTGGTGAGTTTCCAATCTTCTACATTTCCAAAATAAGATTTTTCTGTTGGCCCAATCATGGAATGTCCACGCCATGGAGCAAAACTGAAATGGCCTTTGTCTCCCACGTAAAGTGTCATTAGGTTCGTTAATTTTTTGGTTATGATATAAATACCTTCCGAACGTTTTTTTGGCATAGGTTGTTCTGTTTTAGGAGATTTGGAAAGTATGTTATGAGTCCAAGGTCCAGAAGCATTGATCGTTATCTTGGAACGAATTTCGTATTTTTTATCAGTAAGTGCATCGTGCACTTGGATTCCGACAACCGCATTGTCTTTCCAAATCAAATCATCAACCACCGTATAGTTTGCAATTTTGGCACCATAGGAAGCAGCAGATTTCAAAAAACTAAGGGTTAACCTTTCTGGACTCAAACAAATGGCATCATAAAAATATGCTGCATCTTCAAAATCACCCAAGTTCTTTTGGAGCAGTTCCTTTCGTTTGAGGTATTTATGGTTGGGAATTTGTTTGGATTCATCCCAAGTCCACTTACTATCAAAAGAAAGAAGATCATAGACAAAAAGTCCAATCCTTGCTATGAGTCCCGGTTTTGGAAGTACCATTGGATAGGGATATACTAAATTGGGGGCGATGTTAGAAAGAATCCTTCTTTCTTTTAAGGCCTCTCTCACAAGTCCGATTTCAAACTGTTTTAAATAACGAAGCCCACCATGAATCAACTTTCCAGTGGCCGCAGAAGTGGCTCCACCAAAATCTTTTTTTTCAACCAAAGCGACCGTATAACCACGACTAGCCACTTCATAAGCTAAAGTGGCACCAGTTATCCCACCACCAATAATTGTGACATCAAATTCTTCACCATTGTATGAATCGATAAAACGATCTAACTTTAAATTCATATTTTACCACCATTTGCCACCAAACGAGTGATTTGTGCTTTTAGACTCTCTCTTTCACTCTCTATATTCCAAAGGCCCAAACGAAGAATGAGTGCCGGCAGTCTCCAAGCAGAAATTTGGGCATCGGTCATTCCACTTAAGCTTTTATATACTTTCAAATACCCACTCAGGATAAACTTTCGGATGACTGTATAAAAGATGATTTTTAATTTTGGAGTTCCTGGCCAAAGTTCCGCGTCGGTAAACAGTAGAAAAGTGAAAGCAACATCTGCAGCCGGATTTCCTTTTGCCGCAGTCATCCAATCAATGATGATCTCGTCTTTCCCTTCTACGATCACGTTTTCTGGATGAAAATCCAAATGAAGGATAGAGTTTCCATTTGGCAATCCTGCGATATAAGATTTAACAATTTCTTTTTCACCAGCGTTCAAAAAAGAAAGTGGTTTTGAGTCCAAACAATGTTTCAGAATTTCTTTAATATCTTTAAAACGTTCCGATTCAATTTGATGGATGCCGTAGTGTAGACGCGCTAATTTGCCGGCGATACGAAAGAGTTCCAGTGGATTTTTATCAGGAAGTTTTGTGAGTGAAATTCCATTCAGACGATCGAAAATTATTCCGAATCGATTTTCTACTTTGGCTTTTCCATAACACCGCATCCTGGATGCGCCCTTTCTGTTGGCCTCAACAGAATTTTCTACTTCTAAATCGATTTCCGATTCGTTTGCCTCTGGAAAAAAAAGTTTTAGAATTTGATTCTCAGGCAAAGCAAATAGATCTGCCGATCTACCAATCGCAAAAGGTTTCCCCAAACTTTTCATACTATATTCTTTGTTTTGTTTATCCATTTCCTATTCCCGAACTTATCTATTTAAAATTGCAAAATTATTTTGATTCACTTTGTAAAGGTTTTGGAAGACCTGAAAGTTTTTATCGTAAATCGCTTTATGATTTGGATTGGGAGTCCATTTGTCTTGGATGGGGATCATTGATTTGATCTCTTCAAATTTTTGAATTTTTCCAATTCCAAAAGCAACAATGGCAGCAGCTCCCATCGCGCCAACGTTTTCCGGATGAACTACCCTTTCAATGGTTTTTCCCGTGATATCAGCTAACAACTGACAGATAAATGCAGATCTTGCCACACCTCCCACAAAACGAATTGTATCAGAAGTAGGTACTTTTCGGTGAGATAATTCCAAAATCCAACGCTTATGAAACAGAATTCCTTCCACAACGGCTCGAATGAGAGTTCTTTTGCCTGTGTTCAAACTGATGTTAAAGAATATCCCTCTTGCTTTTGGATCTTCGAAAGGACAACGATTCCCATGAAGCCACGGTGTAAAAATCACTCCATGAGATCCTGGTTCGGTATCTTTGATCGAATCAAACATAAACTCGAATAAACTTTCATACACGGCATCAGGACCATCGGTGATTTTCTTTTTTTCTAAATATAAATCAATTTCATCTAAAGCCAAATGGTCTCTCACCCATTGTAAACATTTACCAGATGTTTCTTGTTCTCCAAAATAATTATAATACCCTTCTCTTGCTCCAACAATGGATGCAATCCTTGCTCCAATATCAACGGTCCTCTTTTTTGTAACCGTTGATATCCACCCCGAAGTTCCTGCATAGATATGAGTATCACCTTCACTCACTGCCCCTGCCCCCACACCAATGAGAGAGGCATCACCACCACCACCAAACACGGATATGTTTTCTTTGAGTCCCAAAAAATCTGCTGCTTCTTTTGTAAGTCCTCCCACTCGGTCAGAAGAATTGACTATCTTTGGTAAATGATCAAACCGAACACCGAATAACTTACATAAGAGGGGACTCCAGTTTCCTTTTCCTACTCTTGAGTTATATAAAAAAGTAGCAAAGGCAGAATCTCTTGTCATCACGGCTTCGTTTGTAGAGCGTGCGATTAGATATTCTTTTACATCAAACCACCACTTCACTTTCGAAAATTTTTCTGGTTCATTTTTTTCGACCCATTTGTATTTCCAAATAGGATCCTTTACACTGGCAGCCACTGCTCCCGTGATCCAAAGAGATAACAATAGTTTAATGGCGTTGATCCCTTCAATTTTAAAACCATGTACAATCCCCTTTTTCATTTCATTGGATGCTCTTTGGTCCATATAACTCATTGCTGGTCGGACCACTTGGAACTTTGCATCGGTAAGGACAAGGCCTTGCATCTGTGAACAAAAAGAAATTCCTTGGATCGAGTCTGGATGAATTTTGGATTGAGATAAAATTTCTGTTGTGGTATCCTTCATAGAAGACCACCAATCATCCGGATTTTGTTCTGCTCCTCCGTTTTCTAAAAGATGGATCGAATATTCTTTTGTGGCTGATTGCACCAGCTCCAATGCCTTCGAGATCCGGAAGAGACAAGTTTTGACTCCTGTCGTGCCAATATCATAAGTCAGTATATATCCAGATTCCATGTAAACTCCATCGGTTCGCTTCTGCACATCCCCCGGCCTCTACCACTTACGGAGAACCGAACAGATGGGCGTTTCGTTTTTCTCCTGGAAATAGAAAAAAGTGAGTGATGACTCACAAAGATTTAGAATCATCGGCTCGGATGGCAAATCATTTTCCTTCGGGATTTCTCTGTGAGAGAATTTATTCCGAACAAATGTTTGAAAGCAAATTCCATCGATTGCAAAAAAGGGAGTCAAAATGAGCCAAAACCCTCCAAAACTATATTCTTACCGCTGGGTCGTTCTTTTCGCCTACATCGTCATCACAGCAACCATTTGTTTGCAATGGTTGACCTATGCTCCCATTGCACGAGATGCCAAAGAATTTTATCATGTAAGCCCTCTCCAAATTGATTTACTCTCCCTAGTTTTTCTCGGAGTTTTTGTTTTCATCGCCATTCCCGCTTCTTACGTGATTGATACTTATGGGATTAAAAAAGGAGTTGGGTTTGGTGCTATACTAACAGGTGTTTGTGGGTTACTCAAAGGGATTTATGCGGCAGATTATACCATTGTGCTCTTCTGCCAAATTGGACTCGCCATAGCCCAACCGTTTTTACTGAATGCCGTCACAAAAATCAGTGTCTTGTGGTTTCCCATCCAAGAAAGAGCCACGGCCGTTGCCCTGGGAACTCTCGCACAATTCCTCGGAATCATTCTTGTGATGATCCTCACTCCCATCTTACTCCAATCGGGAAATTCCATTCCACAGGTCATGATGGTTTACGGTTTTGTTTCTGTAGGTTCCGCCGTTCTTTTTCTTCTTCTCATCAAAGAAAAACCTCCTACTTCTCCGAGCACTCACGGCGAAGACCATGAACTCCCTTTTTTAGAAGGACTTCGTTTTTTATGGAAACAGAAGGACATGAGAAAAATTCTATTTTTGTTTCTCATTGGACTTGGAGTCTTCAATGCGGTTAGCACATGTATTGATCAAATTTGTGAAATCAAAGGACTGAATATCGACGAATCAGGACTCGTTGGTGGAGTGATGCTAATTTCAGGAATCATCGGTGGGATCATCATTCCTCCGTTATCTGATAAATTACAAAAAAGAAAATTATTTCTTATCATTGCGATGGCAGGATTTCTCGTGGGCCTTAGTTTATTTACCTTATTCCAAGGATTCATTTTCCTACTCACAGGATCAGTGATCATTGGATTTTTTCTACTTGGGATTGGAGCGCCCATTGGATTTCAATACTGTGCAGAGATTACCTCTCCTGCACCAGAATCGACCTCGCAAGGATTGTTACTTCTTGTGGGACAAGTCTCGGGAATTTTATTTATCTTAGGACTGAACTTTCTTGGAATGATATCGTTTCTTTATATCCTTCTCATTTTATCACTGATTAATTTTGTGATGGTGTTTTGGTTAAAAGAATCTCCGTTTATGGAAAGTTAGAGGGGAAGAAAATGCGCCTAGAGAATTTGGCTTATTCTTGTGATACAAAGCTATGTTGATTGATTAAATAATTCTCTAATTCCAAAAAATTTCGAACGAATGGAATTTCCCCAGTTTGGAAATAAGGAAGATGCCTATCATCGTGTGCGATCCCAAGGAAATGAAATCCAAACCTGCTAGCAGATTCATAATCAGCAGGAGAATCACCTATATAGATGACTTCATTCTTGCTTATATTTTTATTTTTTAATAATCCAAAAATTGGTTCAAAGACATTTGGATTCGGTTTGTGAACAGCTGTATGGTCAGAGGTTTGGATCTGCAAAAATAAATTCGTATCAACTTGAAGTTCATTCAGTTCGCGAATGACAACTTTTTCACTGGAAGAAGTGACGATTCCAAATTTTACGAAGTTTTTATATTTTTCGATAAAATCGAAAGCATTCAAATGAGGAAGGTTTAAATCTTTCTTAGAAAATTCTATATAGATTGACCAAAGGTAATGAATGTCCAAAGAAAATCGCCCAAAAAGGTTTAGTAAAAATTCATCCGCAGGAAGTCCCCAAGCGACATCAATTTCTTTTTCGGTGATTTTTGTTTTAAAGAGTTCTTCTGATAGTTTATAAATCGTATTGTAACGGGTCTTTCGTGTTTGGACCAAAGTATCATCGTAATCAAATAGAATCGCTTTTATCATATTGTTTCAAGTTTTTGCGCTCACGAAACTTCTCGCAAGTTTTTATAGATAAAAATAAAAAACTCTATTTACCCACCCAGCGCCCGACGAATCACTTTCATCACACCGGCGACAACGTCTTCGTCCTTATCAAAAACATCTTCACCCAAATAAATCTTCATTCGTTCTTTATAATACACTGTGGAATAGGAAAACTGAAGTGTCATAAAAATATTATCAAGTAAAAAGGCAGATAAGTTGCTATCCACATCAGAACTGATCGTTCCTTCTTTTTTCGCTAGGTTAATCATTTCGATATAACATTTTGCAGATAACGATTCTAACTCACCTGACAAACGAGTGATGAGTTCGTAATTACTTTCTGTTGTCATTTCGTTGTAGAGGCGAATGATGTCTTGGTTGATCCGCGAGTGGGTTTGGATGATACGAATGATTTTTTCTATTTTACCAAACATATCCAGATCCATAGAAAGAACAGACTCTAAGGTTTTTTCCAATTGGGTGATCCCATGATCCACTACCGTAAGGAAAAAATCCTCTTTGGTTTCAAAGTATTTATAAAGGGAACCTACACTAATCCCCGCTTTTTGGGCAATGGTATTGGTATTGGCACTCGTAAATCCGCGATTGGCAAATTCAGAAATGGCTGTGGATAAAATCCGATTTCTCTTTTCTTCGGAAATTCGTTCAAAACTATCATTAAAATGCTTCGTTACCATATCTATCCCCGTCCAATAAACGAAAAAGGCTGGATTTCTCAAGGAAATTGATCGCAATTTTCCAAAGAATCCGTCATTCTCGATCAATTTTATGAATTCCTTCTTGACAATGAGTGATGACTCACTCATTGTCAAGAAAAAAGACCCGGAAGAGGAAAGATTATATGGCCCAAGGCTTTTCCATGAACGAATACCCCAACGTAGACCAAATCTACAAAGACCTAAGGAAACTCATTTCCCTTCCCATCCGCTCCATTCGTAAAGACGCTATGGAGGACATCATCCAGAATTACTTCGACAAAAAATGCAGTAAGTCCAAAGCCATGATCACTAAGGCTTCGGAATACATCCCTGGCGGAGTCCAACACAACCTTTCTTTCAACCATCCATTCCCTCTTGTATTCACGGAAGCCTCCGGTGCTTATCTTTATGATCTAGACGGAAACAAATACATCGATTTTTTACAAGCAGGTGGGCCCACCGTTCTCGGTAGTAACCCAAACATTGTCCGAAAAAAAGTCATCGAACTTCTCAATACAACAGGCCCTGTGACTGGTCTTTTCCATGAATACGAATATAAGTTAGCTGAAAAAATTGTAGAGTTGGTTCCTTCCGTCGAAATGTTTCGGATGCTCGGTTCGGGAACAGAAGCTTGTATGGCATCTATTCGTGTTGCAAGACTTGCCACAAAGAAAAAAAACATTGTGAAGATGGGTGGAGCATATCACGGTTGGAGCGATCAATTGGCTTATGGACTTCGTATCCCAGGCACAAGACATTTCGAAGCCAATGGAGTTCCTAAATCCATTTTCAAATACACACAAGAATTTTATCCGAACGATTTGAACGCTTTAGAATCAGTTCTCAAACGAAATCGTTTTTGTGGTGGCACTGCTGCTGTTCTCATTGAACCAGTAGGACCAGAAAGTGGAACAAGACCTCTTGATTTTGATTTCAACAAAGGAGTCCGTGAACTTTGTGACAAGTATGGAGCCCTTCTGATTTTTGATGAAGTGGTGACCGCTTTCCGCATTGGTCTTAGCGGTGCCCAAGGGTATTTTGGAGTAAGCCCTGACTTAACCATCTTCGGTAAAGTAGTGGCAGGTGGATATCCATCAGCTGGTGGACTTGGTGGTAAAAAAGAATACATGAAGTATGTATCTGCTGGATTACAAACTGGCACCAAAAAGGCGTTAATCGGTGGAACGATGGCAGCAAACCCACTCAGTTCTGCAGCTGGTTACTTTACACTTTGTGAAATGGAAAAAACAGGAGCTCTTGAAAAATCAGGAAGAGCAGGAGATCGCCTAACCAAAGGATTACAAAAACTCATCAAAAAGTATGACCTTCCTTTTGTTGCCTTCAACCAAGGTTCCATTTGCCACTTAGAAACAGTTGGTACCATGTTACTCGATATCAATATCAAGAAGTTCTGGACCATCAAAAAAACCATTGCGGAAGCTCATAAAAGAAAACATGCGATGGAAGAAATGGGTGCGGCGTATATGTCGGAAGGTCTTGTGACTCTTGCCGGAAGTAGACTTTATACCAGTGCTTCCGATACAGATGCGGTGATTGATGATGCCCTCAAACGATTTGATCGTGTGTTCCAAAAAGTGGAAGGTGTGGCTTAGAATATTTAAATTAGAAGTCATAAAAGAAACTCAAGGTTAATCGACTAACATTTCTTTTATGACTTTTTTAATTTTCTGAATGGTTTTAGTATCCGCCGACCCTAGCCTTTGAATCAATCTTGTTTTATCAACAGCTCTGATTTGGTCTAAAACAACAGATCCTTTTTTTCCCTGAAACACCAACTCGACTCTTGTTGGATATGTTCTTGAAGCGGTAGTCATTGGTGCAATCATCACAGTCCCTATGAACTGATTCATTTCGTTAGGCGAAATCACAATGCATGGCCTAGATTTTTTAATCTCAAATCCGACAGTTGGATCTAGATTAATCAAATAGATTTCGTATTGGTTGATTACCATTCCCAATCCTGCGAGTTCAAATCAATGGAATCTGGAATGAGTAACTCATCCTCTTTTTCTTTTGCCATCGCTTTGAATTGGTCTTCCCAACCCACTCGCGGTTTGTTTTTATGTGGAGTGATGATGATTTTATTGTCCTCTACCAATAGATCGACTTCATCTTCTATATGACATTCCGCCAAAACTGTTTTAGGAATTCGGATTCCTTTTGAATTTCCAATCTGGATGATTGCAGCTTTCATCGTAATTACAATGTAATCACAAAAAAAGACGTCAATACCAATTCCAGCCAAAATCCCCTTAATTTCCGAACCTTCGCGAAAAGTACTTGTACATTTCGGAATTCCCGGGAGATTATGTCTCAAATCTCGACGAGGCCCGTACTATGCCTGAACCACTGCAAAAGATCATCGATAATCTCAAAGAGTTGTTAAACAAACTCGATAAAACCAAAAAAATGATTTTGGGTGGTGTGCTTGCCGTTGTGGTGGTGGCAGTCATCATCTTGTCCAATGTCTCGTCACAACGAAACCGAGTGGTTCTCTTTAAGGATTTGGATTCCAAAGACTTTTCTGAGGTAACCAAAAAACTCGATGCTCTCGGTTATTCTTATGGGTCGAGTGATACAAGCCTCATTACTGTTGATCCCGACCAAAGACAAGAGATCGTCACTAAACTTGCGCAAGAGAATTTGATCCCTGCAGGTGTGACTGGTTGGGAATTATTCGACATTGAAAAATTTACAGAGACCCAATTCGACAAAGACATTAAAAAGTACAGAGCTCTCAAAGGTGCGATTGAAAAATCACTCAATACCTTAAGACCCATTGAAAGATCCGATGTCAACATCGCGATTCCTGAAGGTGATCTTTTTGAATCCAATTCCTATCCTGTCAAAGCCAGTGTGATTTTACACTTCAAACCTGGTGTAGAGGGAATGAGTAAAAAAGAAATCAAAGGGATTGTGAACTTAGTTGCACGTGCCGTTCCTAAGTTAAAACCAGAAAACGTAAGTGTAGCCGATCCCGATGGTAAAATCATTTCCGACTTTGAAGAAGACCTAGAAAAAGAAAGATTAGAACTTCGGATTGTCCAAGAAAAACTTAGAATCGAAGAAGAAGAACGAGTCAAAAGACTCATCGACATTCGAAATACCTTACGTTGGTATTTGGGTGGAGAAGACCGAGTTGATATCACACGTTTCGAATATTCTTTCAATTGGGACCAAGAGTCTTTAACCGAAAACGAAGTATTACCGGTTGTTGCGGAAGAAGATAACCCTGATACACCATATAACGAAAGAAAGTTGGTGGATGGATATTCCTTAAAAGTTTCATCCAAAGAAACAAAAGAATCTTTTAAGGGACGTGGGTTCACTCCCGATGGCCCTGCAGGAACCGAACCAAACCTTCCTCCTGGTTATAAAGATACAGACTACCAAAAAGCAGAATATTCCAAAGACGAAAATATCAATAACTACGAATTCAACAAACGTGTGAAAGATATCAAACGCCAACCTTGGAAAATTGAAAAGATTGGACTCTCTGTTGTTGTCGATGGTGTTTGGGAACGAAAAGAAAGAGAAGATGGAATGGGATATGATAGAAAATACATTCCTGTTGCTGAAAGTGATTTAAAACTCGTTCGCAAAAACTTAGAAGCTGCGATTGGTTATACAAGATCCCGTGGTGATCAAATCAGTGTGATCACCATTCCGAAAGATAGGACAGAACAATTTCGTTTAGAAGATGAAGAGTTTCAAAAACAACGTGCCATCCGAAATATGGTGATTGCTTCACTTGTAATTCTTATCTTACTCATCCTTGCGATCTTAGTTTACCGTGCGATCAAAAAAGAAATCGCAAGAAGAAGAAGACTCAGAGAAGAAGAACTGGCGGCTCAACAACAAATGATGAGAGAAGCGGCTCTTCGAGTGATGGACGAAGGGGGAGCGGAAGTCGAACTCTCCCTCGACGAAAAACTGAGACGCGAACTTTTAGAAAACGCAATCAACCTGGCAAAAGAAAAACCAGAAGATGTGGCGCAGCTCCTACGCACTTGGCTTGCAGAGGAAGAACAAACTTAAAGAAACTTAAGTTAAGATTCTTTTTTCCAACGGATATTGGCACCATGAGTGATCCGGGAATACACTTCCCGGAAATACTGGTTAGGTGCCTTTCCATCAGGATCTTGCGAATAACGAGGTCTTAGGCGGTGGACAAAATACATATCCAAATCCCCTTTATTTTTTCCGTGAATTTTCCCTCGGTATTCAGTAACAAAAAAATACTTCACGAGTTCATAGGTTTCTTTAGAAACATTGATTTTACCTGTTTCTCCACCAGACTCCATTCTTGATGCAGTGTTGACCGTATCTCCCCAAATGTCGTAAGCAAACTTAAATCGTCCAACAACTCCCGCCACAACCGGTCCAGTATGAATCCCTAATCGAAGTTCCCAAAATGGTAAGTTCAGTGTCGTTTTGATTTCTTTCAACTGGTTCATAAAACTTTGGACTTCCAAGGCCGCCAAACAAGCGTCAATGGCACTTGTCCTCGTTTCGACAGGAAGACCACCAGCACACATATAACTGTCCCCGATGGTTTTTAATTTTTCCAAATTGTTTCTAAGAATGATTTCATCGAACTGAGTGAAACAGGCATCAAGTTCTTCAATTAGGCTTTGTTCATCCATCCCTTCAGCGACTTTCGTAAATCCTTTGAAGTCCGTAAAAAGAACTGTGACGTTTTCAATTCGAGAAGGTGTCACACTTCCCTTTTGTTTGAGTTCTTGAGCGACTTTATAGGGTAAAATATTGAGTAATAACTTTTCTGACTCTTCTCTTGCTTCTTCCGCTTTGTCCTGGGCAATGAGGGCTTTTTCCCTTTCTTCATCTGCTTTTTGTTTTTCTAAATCCAACAAAAAATAGCTGATATCAAGTTCTTCTGCCAGAGGACGAGACATTATGTAAACTACTAGGTAGTTAAACAAAACAAGAGGGATTACAATCATGGTCAAATGGAACGCAGACTCTCCTACTCCGTATTGTTCACGAATCATAGGAAAATACAAAATGGCTGCAATGGCCATGGTAATGAGGCCTAAATTGGCAAGCCTTTGGCTGAGTTGGATGGTTCTTCCTTCCAAAGACAAGGCCCCATGTCGGAGTACCGCATAACCGAGTAAAAATGCGGGTATAAATTGAAAATCCGCCAATGGATAGATGGGAAATCCATGACTTGGCAAAAGAGCAGCTAACAATAAAACAGCGGATAATAAAAATGATCCAATGATCCATTTGGATGCAAAGTTAATGTAACCTTTGTTTCTTAAAAAAGTAATTAATACTAAAACAAGAGCAATGGCACCGTTGATTCCCACAAGGAGTTCTGCAGGTCCTCCATGATGAACTCTTGACCAAGGGTAATCAAAATATCCGACAAACAGATAAGGAGATGGAGCAAGGATGGCTGCACTCACACAGAGTAAATCAATCCCTTGAACCCATCTGGGAGATTTTTGACCGATGGCTTCAAATACCAAACGCACCATAATGCTTGGTGCAAAAGAAAAAGCCACAAAGGTCATTTGCGAAATCCGAAGTTGCACCACATAGGATATGTTTAATTTTAAAGGAACAGACTGAATGACATAAAATCCCGTAAGGATGAGAGCAAAGGCACAGAGTTGGTTGATCCTTGCCGATGGATTGGCTCCCGCAACAATGATCGACAAAAACACAGCACCAAACACGGATACTACGGGAGGAATCCCCCAAGGATACCACTTCGCTGATTCGTAAGCATCAGGAGACAGTCCAAAGGAAACTCCGAAAGAAATAAAAATCAAAACAAAGGATAAAAGTGCAAATAGAAAATAGAACATCCCATTCTTTTGAAACAAAAGTTCATTTACATCAAAAAAATCCGAACGGAATACTCCATAAGCCACAAGTAACATTGGGATGAACAAAAAGAATCCACCTGGATACACTTTGAACCCAAGAATACTCGGAGCATTCATGGTTGTGAGTAAAAAAAGTAAATTCACACCATGAAATAAGGTTAGGTGATAATGTTTACGAATGTATTGGTAGTGTTTGATAAAAGATGGTAAAATTAATAAGAAATAACCTAGTGGTGCCAAAATTCCCCAAGGCCGAACAAAAGAACTTCCTCTCGGATACTTACCAAAAGTGAATTCGAAAACCGTGGTTTCAAATCCTTTCCCAATCAAAACTCCAAAGTATAATACGAAACTTGCGAACCAACAAAGATAAGAATAATATAACAGGAGTTTACTTTGTTTGCCAGTCATATGGTAGGCCAAATAAAAAGCCGTTGGTGCGAGTGGAGCGACTAAAAAATAAAGTAGATCATTCCAAAAAACTAAAGTATTTACATCTTGAATCCAAGCTCTAGTTGTGAGAACAAGCCCCACCGATCCAAAACTAATAAATGAAATGGTAAGGTTTAAATGAAAAATTTTATTATCAACATCTGATTTACGAAACTTTTGAAAGGCAAAATAACTAAGAAATAACCCTACAAAAAATGTAAGGATGCCCGGTGCTCCATAGGGAATCTGATGCCAAAAATATTCCCAATCCGAAAGATTACCTTCCGGTTTTACAAAATAGATGAGAGGGTATGATTCCATCCCTTTAAAGATCGGCTTTCGGGAAAAGAGAAAGTAACAAATTCTTCTATTTGACTCACTTCCTCTTTTGTTGTTCTATGTCGGATATGGTTGATCTAAACTTTCCAAAAAAGAACGCTACTGAATGGTTAGCGGCTGGTAAATTTTTCGAATATAAGAAGTTTCAAATCTTCTTTATCCAAGAAGGAAGAGGACAAAACTTAATTCTACTTCACGGATTCCCCACTTCTTCTTGGGACTATTCCAAAATCTTCAATGGACTTTCGCGTTACTTCAATACAATCGCAATTGATTTTTTAGGATTCGGATATTCATCCAAACCAAAAAAACATAAATATACATTAATCGAACAAACAGATATTATAGAGAACTTTATTGAAAAGAATGCACTGAGAAGAGTGAAATTTGTTTTTCATGATTATGCAGTCAGTGTGGGCCAAGAAATATTAGCAAGGCACTTAGAAAGAAGTGATCGTAAGTATGAAATAGATGGTGCTGTATTTATGAATGGAGGACTTTTCCCTCACCTCCACAGACCAACATTCAAACAAAAACTGCTCGCCACACCCATATTAGGTGCTTTTCTTTCAAGGTTTTATGATGAAAAAAAATTTGGAGTGGCATTCGCACAAGTATTTGGAAAAAATACAAAGCCTAACGATAAAGAAATTTCTGTTCTTTGGAAACTTATCACTTATCCAAACAAGGTTTTAATTCCACATAAACTTTTGAAATACATTCAAGAAAGAAGGGTCCACGGGGAACGATGGAAAAATGCCCTTCTCCAAACAGAAGTTCCTCTTCTTTTTATCAATGGAGGAGAAGATCCAGTGAGTGGTCGTCACCTAGCTGACGAAATTGAAAAACTCCCAATCAAAAATAAAAAACTCATTCGTTGGGATTCGATTGGCCATTACCCGCAATGGGAAAATCCAGAAGAAAGTTTTAAAGAGATTTATGAATTTTTAAAATAAAGACTAAGACCTGTCGGAAGGAACGGATCCCGGACCTTCCATTCCCGTTCCATCATCGGTCGGATCGGAATCAGGGTTTTGTTCTTTGACCTTATAACGAATCTCGATTTTTTCTGGGCTGATTTGTAAAATTTCAATCCCTTTTAAATCTTTGTTTTTAATGATACGAACCTTAGCAACTTGCGGTTGTAATTCGGGGATGATTTTATTTTTAATAGGATCAAAGATATAATTACAAGGGACTTGAGCTGTAATCCCGGTAAGGATTTGCGCTGATCGAATTGGTTTTAAAGAAAAATACCGAATCGCAACTTGTTCTTCTGAAAGTTCTGCATCCAACCGAATGTCTTGTCCAGAGCAAACAATAGGAATTCCTGCGGCAGTTTGTTCCCCAGTTTTATACGACAAAGGAATGATATTTACATTCACAGTAACATCCCGAGATCCAAGGACATTCACACCTTTAGGGAGATCTGGAATCCTAACTGTTTTTGCAAATGGTTCTTTTTTATCGGCAAGAGAAATTTCAGGCAATACAACCTTAGTGATTTTTTCCAAATCTTGTGGTTTTCCACTGAGTGTAATTTTTTGAGGACTTACAATTTGAGTCAACTTTTCAAAGTTAGCTGGCGGTGCACCTTCAAAAGTAACTTCTAAAGGAACGATTTTTAATCCTCTGGATTCAATTTCAACTGGGACCGTTTTTTTCAGTTTGGTGACTTTTACCCCACTTGGGACACCTACGATTTTTTTAATAGGCACTTCCGTTACACCCAACTGAACGTCTTCTGGATCAATCACAGCTTTCATAAATTGGGAATAATAATTAACTACATCCTTCAAACCTTCCACTCGAACGGGGATTGTTTTTTCAGGATTTTTGGAATAGTTTAAATTACCAGATAACTTTGGATAGTCGACAGGAACATTAATTGTTTTAATTAAAACTTTGGAGTTTTGAAGATTCACATAAAAGATACTGGCAATGATTAGCGAAACAAGTTTTGCCTTCCAATTTCGAACTACTTTTCCAAGAAGTTTTACGATCATATACTCACACCAGTATCTTTCTCTTTTGGTTTACGAAGAGAATCGTCTTTCGACCTACGAGTTCCACTCATAAGCCCACTCACAAGTGCTTTGAGTTCGAGAGGTTTGACTGGGTGCAACATTTCCCCTTCAAAACAAATGGTAATATCTCCTGTTTCCTCTGATGTAACAATAATGATAGCGTCTGTTTCTTCAGAAAGTCCTAAAGCGGAACGGTGCCTTGCACCTAACGTAGCAATTTCTACTGAACTACTCATTGGCAAATAAGAGGCAGCGCAAACAATACGATTTTGTTCGATGATGACAGCTCCATCATGCAGGGGAGAATTTTTAAAGAAAATAGTTTGTAATATTTCCGATGTGACTTGTGCATCCATAGGCACGGCATTTTCAGAAATATCTTTTAAACTTATGTCTTTGACGAGAACAATGATGGATCCCGTTTTTTCTTGCGACATGATCCGAACGGCTTCCACAATCGGATCTAAATCAAAAGTTGGTTTGAGAAAGAACAAACGAAGAAGTCGAATCCTTGCTAAGTCGCCGGTCAAACGACGAAGTTCTGGCTGCAAAAGGACAATGATTGCAAATACCAAAGCCGGACGAATGTTTGTGAGAATCCATTCCAGAAGTTCAAACCCTAAATATTCCGCAAGGCTTCCGGAAATCCAAATGATCCCCACACCGAGCAAAAGTTGAATTCCACGAGTCCTACGTAAGGTTGTATAAGTTTTATAAATTAAAAATGCGACGATTAATACATCTAATGATATGGAGATATAATTTTTACTCCAGGGAATGATGTATAATCCTCGAAAAAAATCCAATTTATATTCCTAACACATCAAACATATTATAAAGGCCTTTGGATTTTCCGTGTAAAAACTCCGCTGCTTTTACCGCACCAGTAGCGAATGTTTTGCGGTCTTGTGCCTTGTGGGTGATTTCAATTCGTTCTTCTGGACTTAAAAAATATACAGTATGTTCGCCAACCACTTCACCTGCTCGCATCGTATGCATAGCAATTTCTTTTTGGTCTCTTTCTGAATACATTCCATGACGACCATAAATGACATTTTCTTCAGAACGTTTGGTGGCATTCAGTAAGACTTCTTTCAAATACATTGCCGTTCCAGAAGGAGCATCTTTTTTGTGTCGGTGATGAATGTCTAGAACTTCGACATCAAAATCTTCCTCTAACACTTTCGCTGCGATCTCTGTTAACTTAAATAAAAGATTCACCCCCACAGACATGTTTGGTGAAAACACAATGGGAATTGAAGTTGCTGCCGACTGGATGAGAGCTTTATCCGAATCAGTAAGTCCAGTAGTTCCAATCACCAAAGGTTTTTTATTGGCTAAGGTCGTATTTAAAATAGATTCAAATCCGGTATGTGTACTAAAATCAATCAGGACATCCGACGACTCACATGCTTTTTGTAAGTCGGTCGAAAGTAAAATTCCAGTTTCTTTGATTCCTGCATGGTTACCCGAATCAAATCCAGCATACACAGCACCTTCTCTCACGACCGCAGCACTTAACTCTGATTTCTTGGAAAGGGAAAGCACTTGGATGATGGCCTTTCCCATCCTTCCCCCAGCACCGATGACACCAACTTTGATTTTAGACAATGCCTTCCTCTTTTAATTGGAATACAGTTTTTTTGAAAGCATCGGCCGCAGATCCTTCGGATAAAGAAGTCATAGGAAGACGAAGTTCATTTTCGCAATACCCAAACCAACTCATTGCTGCTTTGATGGGAATAGGATTGGTTTCAATGAAGGCATTGATAAACACAGGAAGAAGTTTGTAATAAATCTTTTTAGATGCTTCTAAGTCGCCACGTAAATAGAGAGAAACCATATCCACACAAGCGCGTGGAAATAGATTGGATACAACGGATACAACTCCCTTCCCTCCAATGGATAAAACAGGAAGTGTTAGGTTGTCATCACCAGACAACAAATCAAAGTCAGGTGGTGTAGCGGCAATGACCTTCGCCATCTGTCCTAAATCACCAGTTGCTTCTTTGATGGCCGCAATATTTGGATGGGCCGCAAGTCTTGCGACCGTCTCCGGCAATAAATTGACATTGGTTCTTCCTGGAATATTGTACAACATGACCGGTTTAGAAGATACATTGGCAATTTCTGTAAAATGGCGAAACATTCCCTCTTGCGTGGGTTTGTTGTAGTATGGGTTGACCGTTAAGATTCCGTCCACTCCGTCCGCACAAGCAGACTCCGTAAGTTCGATGGCTTCTTTTGTAGAATTGGAACCAGTGCCTGCAATGACTTGGATTTTCCCCGCCACAACTTTGACTGTCTTTTGGATGAGTTCCTTATGTTCTTCATAAGAAAGGGTGGGAGATTCCCCCGTTGTCCCACAAGGAACCACACCAGCCACTCCGGACCGAATCTGGTTTTCTAGGATTTTAAAATAACTATCATAATCGATTTTCCCCTGGCGGAAGGGGGTGATGACCGCTGTATAAACGCCCTGAAACATAAATTAAACATCGAAGAGGGACGGAATTTTGCAATAAAAAACTGCCAAAAGACCCCGTACAGATAAACTTTGCGAAAATGGTCTATTTTTTCCCTCCAATGTTTGCCATTCTTGCGATTCTTAGCCTCATTTTGCATTCATTTTATGTCTATTCCCGCTTTGGGGTCAAAGATGTGCCAAACGAACGTAGCCTCCACAACGTGGTCACAAAAAAATCGGGTGGGATGTTTTTTATTCCCGTTTTCCTTCTCACATCCCTCTTTCTCCTTTTTTGCCCCGATGGGGGATTTTTACTTTCCCCAAAAGAGAACTTATCGAAAACATTCGGCATCTATCTTTTGTTAGCTGGTACATTTGTCTTTTGTATTTTAGGATTCATTGATGATTTGTATCATCTCAGTCCCAAACTTCGTTTATTTCTAGAATTGAGTGTGGTGGCAGTATTTTTGATTTGGACAAACCCAGAGGTCACTTATTTCGGAATGATGACGATTCCCAAACCAGTGCAAGTGATCGTTCTTACCATCTTTATAGTTTTTGCAGTGAATCTCGTAAACTTTATGGATGGAATGGACTGGTATTTAGTCACCACCCTCTCTTTGTCCTTTTTTTCTTTAGTAACAATCGCCCCTCAGTTTTATGGAATCGGAAATCCTGGTTATCATTTTTATACAATTTTGTTTGTTTCTATGTTTGGATTTATCTTCTATAATTTTCCAAGAGCCAAACTATTTATGGGAGATAGTGGATCGTTGGCCTTAGGTTTTTTTGTAATGACCTTACCTTTGTTTATTGGGAAGTGGGGAAACCCAAATTCACCAGTTTGGGATGTCACTGATTATTTTTATTTGTTTCCCTACTTTTGGTTGGATGGGGTTTTTATTCTAATCAAACGATTTTTCCAAAAGAAACATTTGTTCTCTGCGCATAGAGAACATCTCTACCAAAGGATCACAGAAACTAAGTTAGGAAAAATTGGATCTCTCTGTATTTTTTCCATTTTAAATCTTTCGGTTGTTTGTATCCATTTTGTCTTAAAAACCTATTTGGTTCCAAACATCATTATCCTTTTCATCGTTTTTTTATATACTGTCGTTAGTTATGGAATCCTTTGGTTTTTTGTTCCTAGAAAAAACCTTGCATAAAGTCTTTGCACTCCCATCCTTTCCTTTATGCCTCTATCGAAAAAAGAAATTTTATTCTGCCTTCTCAATGGCTTTCTCATCGGGATTGCCAACCTCATTCCTGGTGTTTCCGGAGGGACTTTTGCACTCATCCTCGGGCTTTATGATAGGCTCATCACAGCCATCACTTCTCTAAACTTAGACACCATCAAAGCATCGTTAGCTTTGGTATTCGGGTTCTGGAAAGAAGATGTAAGAAAACGTTTTGCTTTGGAAATGAAACGGATTGATTTTTGGTTCCTTGTGTTTTTGGGGATTGGTTTATTGTTATCAGTAATCTCTGGTGCCAAACTCATTCAGTTTTTATTACAAAACTACCCGCAAGCAACACTTGCACTTTTCATTGGACTGATTTTTCCTTCTTTAGTGGTTCCATACAAACTGATTGAAAAACATAGTTTTTTTGTTTGGTTATTTCTCATTCCAGGTATCCTTCTCACCATTGTCCCAAGTTTTTTTATGGGAGATACAACGGGTTCCGAAAATCCTTTAATTGCTTTTCTGACTGGAGCCATTGCCATCTCTGCGATGATTTTACCAGGAATCTCTGGATCATATATCATGCTCGTGTTAGGTGAATATCAGATTGTAATTGGAAAACTTTCTACCATTCTCGAACCAAGTTCGATTGTTTTCCTGGGAGCCTTTGGAATTGGATGTTTACTCGGGCTTTTGATTTTTACTCATTTTGTAAAATGGTTATTTGTAAAATACAAATCCCATACAATGACCTTTTTACTGGGACTCATCCTCGGATCTTTCTTTATCCTTTGGCCTTTCAAAGACTATGCACATGGTCAGGCAATTGTGGGTAGATCAGGTGAAGTGAAACGAGACATTCAGATTGCCACAGCAAAGAATGTATTACCTAATGATTTTGGTGAAACCCAAATCCCACTCGCAGCCCTAGTGTTTGGACTCGTCCTTGGATTTGGTCTGAACAAATTGGAATCATTACAAGAAAAGAAGTAACCTCCGCCCAAAACGTTCCCTTTCTTTTTAAGTCTGGATTTTACAGTCCAGACTTCTTCTCTCTTTTCAAATCACAGCAAACATTTCCCTAAGCAGATTCTTTCTTTCGCAGATAGTAAAAACGGTTGTTAGATGAAAAAGTTGGATTTGGTAGAAAGCGGATTAAGGTAAAATTTGAATTCGTGGGGATAAACGTTCATAGCGAAACTTAAATTCGAAGAAGTTTGGTATGAGGAGAAAACCGGGGACCACTCCCCGGCTCATTTTAGATCTTAAACAAAAAACACAAAAGTAATTAGGATAAACACAGGAACTAAAATTCCCATAGAATATGCTAGGTATCCGCCAAAGGATGGCATCTTTACTTTGTTTTCTTCAGCAACGGATTTCACCATAAAGTTAGGAGCGTTACCAATATAAGTATTCGCACCCATAAACACAGCACCAACTGAAATGGCTTTTAAAATTTCTTCCGCTTGGACATTTCCAATGAACTGACCCAGAGTGAGAGGGTTTGCTGCACCCGCTGGAGTGAGAAGACCAGAAGCTAACGAACCAAAGGTGAGGTAAGTTGGCGCATTGTCTAAGACAGAAGAGAAAGCCCCTGTTGCCCAGAAAAACTGCCAGTTCTCAGTGATTCCCAATTCCTTACCATGTGCTTCCAATAACACAAGAGCAGGAATCATCGTAATAAAAATCCCGATGAAAAGATAGGCCACTTCTTGGATTGGATGAAGGGTAAAGTTATTGAACTTACGATCTGCTTCTTTAGAAGTAAACTTAGAAAGTCCAATAAGAACAATTAAAACTGCCTCTCGGATAAATCCAAGAGTTGGAGTGTTGTTGATTTCAGGAATATAGTTACTGTTTAAAAAAGCAACAGCCAAAATCACACCAAGTAACCAGATAAAGTTTACTTGCCCACCAATAGAAAAAGGAGTGGCGAGTTTATCGTCTCTTTTGAGATCCTTTTTGGTTTCTTTTTTGTAAGCGAGAGTGTCCCAAATGAAATACACAACAAGTAAAATTCCCAAAGCAAATAACATCTCAGGTAATAGTTTGAATGTCCATGTAAAAGGAACTCCTTTCAAATACCCAAGGAAAAGTGGAGGATCACCGAGTGGTGTTAAAGATCCACCAATGTTAGAAACAAGGAAGATAAAAAACACAACGGTATGAACCACATGTTTTCTTTCGCTATTTGTTTTCAACAAAGGACGAATGAGTAACATGGATGCCCCAGTGGTTCCAATAAAGGAAGCAAGGCCCGCACCAATTAACAAGTACAATGTGTTATTGAGTGGTGTTGCATGAATATCACCTTTGATCACAATCCCACCGGAAATATAAAACAAAGATCCGAGTAAAATGATAAAAGGGATATAATCAAAGAAAACCGTGTGCACAATATTATGGCTGTAACCATAAATGAGAAGAACCACAAAAGAAATGGCTCCCAGTCCCACAGCAAGGATCAATTTGTTATTATTGTCTTCCCACCAATGAGAAGTTTTGTGAGAGGCAACCGGCAAGATTGCGATGGAAAGTAATATAGCAACAAAAGGTAAAACCGACCAATACGGTAGTTCCTGATGTACTGATTCGCCGTGTGACGAATGTCCTGTTTCTTCCTGAGTGGTTGTCTGCGCTTGAACCGGAGTTGGGTCCTCAGCAAATAAACCTGCTGTTGTCACAGACAAACAAACTAGGAATACTATCATTGTGAGAAGCTTCTTCAACATGCTCACCATCCTATTTTTTTAGGACAGCTTACCTGAAATCGAAACCTCTTGGAACTAAAAAAACCGAGATTCTCCAATTTTTAAAGGAACCAATCGATCTTCGGAGATTCCCGATCGTTTTAGCTCTTCTTTGGTGCGAGGCACAGGAGAATCTAGTTTTTCATCGGAAAGGACAAAGGTCATGTAGTGCATTGGCACCATATACTTTGCTTTCAGATCAGAAAAGGCTTGGACTGCTTCTTTTGGATCCACATGAACCGCCTCCATCATCCAACGAGGTTCTGTGGCACCGATTGGCAAAATCGCAACATCAATTTCTCCCAACCGTTCCGCCACTTCTCGGAAATGGGTATAATAACCGGTATCTCCCCCAAAGTAGACTTTTTCTGTTTCGCCGGAAATGAGATAACTCCCCCAGAGAGATTCATTTCGATCAAAAAGTCCTCTCCCGCTGAAGTGTTGGGTTGGAGTAAAAGTAATATCGATATCCTTCCAATTTGTTTTTTCCCACCAATCCATCTCCCTAACATTTTTCATACCTTCGCCTAACAATAATTTCTTGTTACCTAGACCGGTGAGCACAAGAGGATGAAATTTTTCCTCTAATTGTTTGAGAGTTGGTAAATCCGTATGGTCGTAATGGTTATGTGATAAAACCACTATGTCAATGGGAGGTAAGTCTTCAATTTTGATCCCTGGAGGTGTATAACGTTTTGGACCAATAAAACTAATAGGAGAACATCTTTCGCTCCAAATCGGATCTGTCAGAATATTTACTCCGTCAATTTGGATGAGAGTGGTGGCATGCCCCACCCAAGTCACCGAAAGTTTGGAAAGGTTGGCATTCAGTGCCTTTCCGTCATTTCCCACGACAGGAAAAGGAGGATAATCTGCCGGATCCAAACTTGTCGTTAACTGGAACCTTTGGTATTGCCAGACCAAAATATCAGAGAGGCCTTTTGCTTGAATGTTGGGATTGGGATTTTGGAATCCATTTTTTGTGTGGTGGGATTTACGAACACTAGCGTCTGCAAAACAGGACAAAACAAAAAAAAGAAGAAGGGACAAAGGTAAGTATAGGAACTTCACGAGGATTAGACCGAAACAAACTTTGTATGTTTGGAATTTTCGATTGCGTTTTTTGGAAAGAAGAACGATCATTCTTTTACTATGTTTAGGTATAATGAGACAAAAGATCTGATGATTGCCTATGCGAAATGGCGAGATACAGTGGATCGCACGGAGGGAAGCGAAACCGTGTTTGGTGCCAATGCAGAAGTTTCGGAAATTGCTCGGGACCTCCGAGAAGATGCAGAATTCGAACTCAGGATTTTAATCCAAGATTTAAAAAAACAAAATCCGGCTGCGATCAAAGAATGGGTGGAAGTCACCAAACAATACTTACATAAAGTTGAATCATCGATCCCGGAAGAACAAATCCAAAGACGAAAACAAATTGCACGTGATTGGAAGTATTCCCGCTCTCCCCTGGGAATTTCAGTTCGTTATCCACACCCTTCACAGTATTGGGGGAGTGGAATTGGTTTCTTAGGCCCCGAATTCGACTGGTAAGATTCAGAAGGTTTTTGAATCCTATTACCAATGGATTCTATCTTTTTTACCCTTTCCAAACTCGCGACGGTTCTCCTCTTTCCTCTTCCATTCTTTTTCCTATTGGCTCTGTTCGCCCTACTAAAAACAAAATCAGGACATGGGAAGTTTCGACTCTTTCAGATCATTTTATTTTTATACTTAACATCCAATGCTTATGTTGCCAACTACCTTCTCCAAACTTTAGAAAAAGACTACCCGCCTGTAAAAATTTCCGATCTTCCAAAATCAGATGTAGCAGTCGTGTTAGGTGGGATGATCCAAACGATCTCGTCCCACCCTGGTAGACCGGAACTCACTGATTCCGCAGATCGACTAACAGATGCAGTGCGGATCTATAAAGCAGGGAAGGTAAAAAAGATTTTGTTTACGGGAGGATCTGGACTTCTTTTTGCCGATGCCTACCGAGAAGCAGATCTTGCCAAAGAGATATTCATAGACCTAGGGGTTCCTGAAAAAGACTTAATTTGGGAAAACCAGTCCCGAAACACCTATGAAAATGCAGTGGAAACAAAGAAATTACTCCAGGAAAAAAAATTAGAAAAAACTATCCTCATCACCTCGGCCTTCCATATGAAACGTGCGGCGGGTTGTTTTGAAAAACAAGAAATTCCTTTTATTCCCTATCCAACAGACTATCGTTCCACCAATTTAAACTCAGGTGCTTTTGAACTTTACATTCCTTCGGCAAGTTTTTTAGACCAAACCTCGCTTGCCGTCAAGGAGTGGGTGGGATATTTCGTTTATCGCTACAAATCCTTTTTATAACAGATGCAATTCCCTCGTTTTTTTAAGACCTTTTTGTTTGACCGAAACTTGCAATCAGAGAGGTTAGAGGAAAGACGGGAATTCGTCTAAAGAATGGATTATGAATCGTAAGTTTTTAACTCTTTTGTTTCTCATCGGGCTCTCTCTTGGCGGGATTGCTTATTTTTCCTCTCAGGAAACTTCCTATCTCCTTTTGGATGCTTCGGAACTGGCAGCCAACCAAACCAAATACTCAGACCAAAACCTACGTGTCAGAGGATTTGTCCGGGTGGGGAGTCTTGTCCGCGAGGGGAAAAAAGCCAAATTCGATTTGGAACTCAATGATCAAATCATCCCAGTCTTATTTACGGGAGCTACACTTTTACCTGACGCCTTCAAAGAAGGAGCCAGAGCCCGAGTGGATGGGAAATTAGACCACGGGGTACTTGTTGCCACTCATGTAGAAGCCAAATGTGCTTCCAAATATGAAGCGGGATACGCCGAGGAACAATGAACAATTTAGGAACCATCCTTCTCTCCGCCTCTCTTGCCATCTTAATTTTTTCCGCATTACAAACCATCTACGGAATCTATAAACAAGAACGAAAAGCCATCGAACTAGGTCGTTTGGCTCTGATGACAAATCCTTTTGTCATCATCTTAACCTTTACGGTTTTACTCACACAACTCGTAAGATCAGACTATAGCAACTATTATGTGGTCATGCATTCCAGTGAACACTTACCGCTATTTTACAAAATGACATCCATCTGGTCTGGATCTTCGGGAAGTTTATTATTTTGGAATTTAATTCTAAACGTTTTTACTTTTATTGTTTTATGGCAAACACGTAAGTCCATTGAAGACAGAATCCCGATGATGAATCTCATCCTTGCGGTTCTTTCTGGATTTTTTTCTTTCCTCGCTGTTTTTTATGGAGATGCACAACCATTCCGTGAATTTGTTCCAGAAGCAGCTGCTGGTCGTGGACTCAATCCCCTCCTCCAACATTGGGCGATGATCATCCACCCTCCCATCCTTTACATTGGTTATGTGAGTATCTCGATTCCTTTTGCAATTGCTATGTCGGCTCTTGTATCAGGACAACTCTCAGAAGATTGGATGAAGTTCATTCGCAAATGGACTTTGTTTTCTTGGTTTTTTCTTGGAACAGGAATTTTACTCGGATCCAAATGGGCCTATGAAGAGTTAGGTTGGGGCGGATACTGGGCTTGGGATCCTGTTGAAAATGCATCCCTTATGCCTTGGTTACTCACCAGTGCCTTTGTTCATTCGGTTGTCATCCAAGAACGTAGAGGGATGTTAAAGTTCTGGAATATGTTACTTGTGATCCTTGCCTTCCACTTTAGTTTGCTTGGAACTTGGATCACTCGTTCTGGAGTACTCGAAGGCCCTCATAGTTTTTCCAAATCAACCATTGGGACTCCATTTATTATTTATATCATAGGAAGTTTTTTATTTTTTACAGGTTTTGTTGTGTATCGAAGAAAGCACCTAACACCTGAAAGAAATCTGGAAGCCATTACTTCCAAAGAAGGCAGTTTCCTTTTAAACAACTTTTTACTTGTTTTATCCACCGCAGCCATTTTGCTCGGTGTCTTTTCTCCTCTTTTATATGGAAAAGAATTCAAAGCTCCTTGGTTTAATTCTTGGGGAGTACCAGCAGGGATTTTTCTTCTACTTCTGATGGGAGCAGCACCTCTTCTGGCATGGAGAAAAGGCGCAGGAGCTGTGTTTTTTTCCACTCTCTTCAAACCATTGATTGCAGGGGTGATCGGTGGTGGACTCTACATTCTTTTTTATTCGCAAAACTTTACAAAACCAGACAGTAAGTATGGAGATGTTTTAGCAGAGGTGTATTCTGTATTAACAGTTACTATCGGTATATTCACTATTTCGGGAATCATCCAAGAATACTATCGAGGGATCAAAGCACGAAGAGAAGAATACAAAAACGAAAACATCTTCGTTGCTGGATACAGAATGTTACTCAAAAACAAACGGCGGTATGGTGGATACTTAGTACACTTTTCACTCGTTTTAATTTTTATTGGGTATGCGGGAAATGCATTTAAGATAAATACATCGGTTCGTTTCTTTTATGAACTACAACCACCAACATCGGAGGAAATTGTTTACCAATCCATCGACAAAGCAATGATTGGTGGGTATCAAATCGAAGCCTCCACTCTCAAATTAAAGCCAGTTCTCATTTCTGGACTTGGTGGGGAACCGAACATTCAAAACGTGATTGTCTCCCAAGAAGGAACTTACGGAATCTTTCGAGGCACAAATAAACTAAGTGATCTGACAACAGAACGTAGATTTTATCCTCAAATTTCCCACCTAACAGGAGATTTCGAAACCCATATTCCTACGAGTGAACCTGCCATTCTTTCCATGACCAAAGAAGACTTTTATATCCAACTTGGGGCCATTGAAACCTCGGATTTAAAATCAGAAAACCCTGATCTTCCTTTGATGTTTATGCAGTATTATTTCACTCCTGGTTCAGAGATGGATAAACTAAAATTTTTCCTCAACTTCCCAAGACAAATTGTAGCAAACCTGGAAGTATGGGTGAACCCTCTGGTCAAACTGATTTGGATTGGTTCCCTACTCTATTTTTTATCAGGAATATTCCTATTATTACCTGCGGGCGAAAACAAAAAGAAGGTGGTTGGTTAAAATGGATTTTACGATTCCAAACAAAATCCCTTCACATCAGTTTGGTTCTGAAACATACAAATTCAAACCAAGAAAAATCGAACAAAAAACTAAGTTACAAGTTTTCAAACGATCCCTTTCCCAACTCGTTTTGTTCCTTGGATTTTGTTTGTTATTTCCTAGCTTCCTTTTTGCACAAAAAACAACCACCAACCTCAAAGAAGAGGCGCAGATCCAAACTTTTCTAAAAGTGACAGAACAAATTCGATGTATTTGTTTGCCAAGTCTCCCCATCCAATCTTGTTCGTTTAACATGTGTGCGGCGTCAAGTTATCTTAAAACCTTTATTGAAAACCGAATCAAAGACGGGATGAAAGAAGAAGAAATCGTTTCTAAAATGGAAAATGGATTTGGAACTTCTGTGTTACAAGACCCGATTGTTGTGATGTTTCAGGAAAGTGGAAACCAAGGAATGGTGGATTCCATTGTGTATGGTTTTGGACCAAAAATTTTGGCACAACCTGATGGTACCTGGATCAACTTTACCTTGTTTGCCATTGGAGTTCTTGGACTTTTTGGAATCTACAAATATGGAACAAAAAAGAAAAAAGACCAAGCAGAAGCAAAAACAAAACTAACATCAGGTGACTTAAAATCCACCACAGAACAAATCAAAAACAAAATCCGTAAATTCGAAGAAGAATCTTAAAAAACGAATTTCAAAACAAAAAAACATTAACCGGTTAGAGGGAATTCCATTTTTCTCTAACCCGGTTGAGTTCCTCTACCAAAACCTGGATATCCTTTAACTTTAATTTGGCGTTCAAACTGATACGTAACCGAGGTGTTGGAACTGTGGGTGGACGGATGGCTCGTACATCCAAACCTCTTTCTTGTAAATGACTCGAATAAAACAAAGCTTCTTTTTCTGTCTCCAAAAGGAGAGGGACAATATGCGAAGTAGATTCCGTAATGGAAAATTCATTTTGTTTTAGGGAATTTTTTAGATCATTTGCTAAGGAAAGTAAATCGGCTCTTTCTTTGTCCATAGAACCAAGAAATGATAAAGCAAAAGAAGCAAGCTCTGAAATCATCGGCAGGGGTGCTGTCGAAAAAATAAAAGATCGCATAACATTTACCAAATGGTCACGGCCGATTTTTTTTGTGACGATGATCCCTCCTTCAAGCCCCAATGATTTTCCCAAAGTATACACCCGATAATCGATGGATTTAATTTCTGATAAAGTTAAATCTCGGAACACAAGCCCTTTCCCGGAAGGGCCATAAATTCCAAAGGCATGAGCCTCGTCTAAAACCAAAACAAATCCAAATTCTTTCTTTAACGCAAGTAAGGTTTTTAAATCGGGAGAATCGCCATCCATACTGAATAAAGTTTCAGTCACAACAATTCGTTTTTTCTTATAATCTGGATCTTCTAAATTCACCTTTTCCAATAAGGTGCGTAAATGGTTTAAATCCAAATGATCGTAGTATTTTTTCTTTGCACCGGAAATTCGAATTCCATCTAAAATAGAAGCGTGGTTGAGTCGGTCACTAAACACATAACAGTCGGGAGCAGCAATGGAATCAATGAGTCCAAAATTTGCAGTGAACCCCGTGGATACCAGAAGAGCCGCCTCGCCTCCCACAAATTGAGCAAACTCAAATTCAAACTGATCCATCGAAGATCGATTCCCACGGACCAAACGTGAAGCGGTGGATCCAAATGGATAAATCTCTTTTTTTGATTGGAAAAACTCCAACATACTCGGATTAGTTGCAAGTCCCATATAGTCGTTGGAACAAAAATCAATTCCTTGGTAAACCTTGGTTTCCCGGAACAATTGTTTCTCGTGAATGGAATCTAGTTTTTTTTGGACTTCTTCCCAGTGATTGGCCATTGACTACCAGTTTTCTTTTTCTAGATTTTTTTCCGATTTAATTTTTTACCCAATTTGTTAGAATGATCCCATAAATGGGTCTTCTTCCTCCCGATCTCATCCATAGAATTCGTTCGGCAACGAATGTTTTGTTTCTGACGGGTGCCGGTATCTCCAGTGAAAGTGGGATTCCGACCTTTCGAGGGGATGGTGGGTATTGGAAAAAATTCAAAGCCGAAGAACTTGCCACCCCAGAAGCCTTCGCCTCTCATCCTGAGGTGGTTTGGGATTGGTACGATTACAGGAGAAATATTTGTTTCGAAGCCAAACCCAACGATGGACACCTAACAATCGCAAAATGGCAATTACATTCAAAAACAGTTAACCTCATCACACAAAATGTGGATGGTCTCCACCCGAGGGCAGGAAGTCAAAATCTCCTTGAAATTCATGGCAATATATTCCGTGCAAGATGTACGGGATGCGGGGAAAAATTTGCCTTAGGGGAAAACGGAATTTACCAACCAGGCCTAAAGTATTGCCCAAATTGTGAATCCCTATTACGACCAGACATTGTTTGGTTTGGAGAAAGTTATGATAACCGGTTACTGACAAAGGCTTGGGAACAAAGTAAACAAACTCATGTTGTGTTTGTGATAGGAACCAGTGCGAATGTTTCTGTCCCAGCAAATTTGGCCCTTACCGCCATTCGCAATGGTGCCCTTGGGATCGAAATCAATCCAGAATCGACAAGCCTCACTCCTTCGATGCAACTTCATTTTGGAGGAAAATCTGGAGAAATACTGCCTGAAATTTTTAAGGAAGTATTTCCGGATACATAACAAAACTAAAATTTTGTTTATGTTTGCAGGTCTCAAAATATCTTATCAATCAATCATTTATCCATTCATCATTCAAATATAACAAATAAGAGAACTTTATGTTAACCATCTTTCTACTCGTACTTTCTAATATCTTTATGACCTTTGCTTGGTATGGACATTTAAAATTTGCAAAGTCAAACAATATGTTCTATATCATTTTGTTTTCATGGGGAATTGCTTTTTTTGAATATGTACTCATGGTTCCTGCCAACCGCATTGGATATACCGTATATAAATTTGAAGGGTTTCAACTCAAAATCATCCAAGAAGTGGTGACCATTTTTGTATTTATAGTCTTTGCTACAGTATTTTTGGGAGAAAAAATTAAATGGAACTATATCGTTAGTTTTGGACTGATTCTTCTTGCAGGATATTTTGCTTTTGGATTTGGATCTAAATCAAACGGACACTAAAAAGGAAACAAGTTCTTCTGCAATTTTCTCTTTGGGGAGTGGGCCGATTTCTTTTTCTAAACCACTAACACCAAATATACGAACTGTAGAATCCACTTCACCAAAACCTTTTCCTGAACCAACGTAGTTTCCAACAATATAATTAAGGCCTTTCCGAACCAGTTTGTCTTTTGCATGTCGCTCTAATTCTCTTGTTTCAGCAGCAAATCCGACTCGAAGAGAATTTAAAATTTTATGTTCTGCAACGAATTCTGTTACTTGTTGTAACACATCAGGATTTTCTTCTAACTCAAGAAGTAGTCCCTTTGTCCCTTCCGAAGTTTTTTCCTTTTTGATTTTATGTTCTGCAGTCATAATCGGACGAAAGTCTGCTGGGGCCGCTGCCATCACAAGCAAACTATCGTTTGTGATTTCTGATAAAACGGCATCTCTTAATTGGATTGTGGTTTCTACTTCAATGTTCCGAACGGCTCCCGCAACATGGGAATAACGTTCCAAGGTATTGCCATGAATATACACAACTTCCACAGGGTATTTCAAAAAGGAAGTGGCGATTTCATAACCCATCTTTCCCGAAGAAGCATTGGAAATATAACGCACTGGATCAATCCATTCCCGAGTGGGCCCAGAGGTGACGATGACTCGTTTGAATTTTAGATTCATGAATTGGCTATATGGAGTTTGATGATTTGTTCCATGATGGATTCAACCGTAGCCAGTTTGCCATATCCCTCATCCCCACAAACCACAATCCCTTTATCGGGAGAGACGATGTTCACTCCATCCGATGTAAGGGTTTTTAAATTTCTTTGGACAGCAGGGTGCAAATACATGCCAGGATTCATAGAAGGAGCAACTAACACGGGAGAGGTGCAAGCTAAATAGGTTGAAGTGACTAAATCATCGGCGATTCCATTGGCCATTTTTCCAATGATATTTGCCGAAGCTGGAACCACAGCAAAAACTGAGGCAATGTTTTTGATTTCGATATGAGCCATACCCGTATCAAACTCATCCACTCGGACTGGTTTTCCCGTTAGTGCTTCGAATGTAATTTTTCCAACAAATTTGGTGGCATTGGAAGTCATGATCACACGAACTGGATATCCTTGTTTGGTAAGCCCTCTTACCAAATCACAAGCCTTGTAAGAAGCTATGGATCCAGAGACAGCAATCACAATTTCTTTCATTTATCTGTCCTCGTAGGAAAGTTCTCTTTCCAATTCGGAATCGTTATCTTCTTCTAATTTAGGAGTAAACAATATGGAGATAATTTTATTTCCTTCCATTTTTTTTACCTTCAGGCTTCCTTTTTTGATTTGAACAATGCTACCTTCTTTTGGCATATCTTCGTTCTTTTCCATAAAGTAACCGGCAATGGTTCGCACTTCTTCCATATCAGAAGGTTCTTCCCCTTCCAAAATGCCAGACAAACTAGAAAGTTCCGTTTCTCCATCTAAGGTGATTGCTTTTGTTTTTTTGTTCTTCGAAGTTACATCCACTTCATCTGTGTCTGTTTCATCACGAATTTCACCAAAAAATTCTTCAATAATATCTTCTAACGTAAGTAAGCCGGAAACTCCACCATATTCATCAATGACAATTGCCATGTGTTGTTTTTTCTCACGGAGTTTTGTCATCACTCGTTCGATGGACATAGATTCTGGAACTTTCACAAAATCCTTTTCCATAATGACTGTAATTTTTTCTTTTTTGCCTTTGGCAGAAAGATGGGCCGCTTGCCATTTTAAATATTTTTGCACATGAACAATCCCAACAATGCGATCTAAGGTTTGGTCATAAACGGGATATCTTGAAAAACTATGTTCGGCGATGAGCGGTAGCATTTTATCGATTGTTGATTCTTGTGAAATCCCAATGATCGAAAGCCTATGTGTCATTACATCTTTGGCAGTATGTTCTGAAAAATCAAAAGTCTTTTGGATGAGTTGCATCTCTGCATTGTCAATCCGACCTTGTTTCCTTTGTTCCTCGATGATAATCATGAGTTCTTCTGCTGAATGAACATACTTGTCACCAGTTCGTTGTAAACGAAAGAGTGTAAGAATCCCTCCTGCCAAACGATTCATAATGAAAGTGACAGGAAAAAACAAATAGTAGAATAACCACATTGGTCCAGAAACACCAAGCGCAATGGCCTCTGTGTTTTGTATGGCTAAGGTTTTAGGAACAAGTTCTCCTAATATCACATGCAAAAGTGTAATGAGAGTAAAGGAAACTCCGATCGAGATGCTATGGATGGTCACAAGATCCAATTCAATTTGGAACATATGAAGGAAACCAGAAACAACACTGGCAAACAAAGCTTCTCCAATCCATCCGAGAAGTAGGCTTGCAACCGTGATTCCCACTTGGCAAACCGACAACATATCGTCGATTTTTGAGACGGCTTTTTTAGTCAGAAGAGCCATGGCTCTGTTTTCTTTGACAAGCTCCTCAAGACGAGAAGGCCGGATGGAAACCATGGCAAATTCGGCAGCGACGAAGAAACCATTGACAAAGACGAGGAGGAAGATGAGAAAGATGCCGATTATTTCCATAGAAACTCGAACACCACTAAAGTATTATGATCAGGGTCCATTGGTATGAGGAATAGAATTAAGTATTTTGGACCGATCTCCCAGTGTCGCCTACATTTTGGCTCATTTTTGCCAGAAATGGAGAGGATCTAGGGATTTCGTCCAAAGGATTTCTCAATGATTATGTCGCTTTTATTGGACCGTTGCCTGGATCCAAACTCCCTCTTCTCGGTATTTAGAAGGGTCTGCGAGACCCGAGACAGAACCTGAATCTAAAACAGGAAGTGTTGGCATGTATCCAATTTTTTTTGTCCCAGAACGAAACCAAAAATGCAACCATTGGTAGTGCCAAGAATAATCTGACCAAGATTTCCCAATGACACGTTCCGTATACACAACCATACGAGGAACTGTTCGATAGTCGATTCTGCGGAATAGTTTTAAAAAAGGAATCTCTTCTATATTTCCCGAGTCAGATTTACAAGACCAGGAAAGGTTTGTAACCTGATTCATTGAACTTGTGTTTGCTGGAAAATCCCAAAGGTGCAGTCTTTCTTTTTCTTTTAAAATTCTGGAACCTTCAAAATAAGCTGTATCAACAAGATTCATTCCCCTCCCTTCCAGAGAGCGCATGTTTTGTGGACATTTCCAAGAAAATACACCAAGAGGTTTGTGAGGGTCAGAACCTGGCAAAAGCGAAAAGAAAAACACAATTTGAATTTCTCTCATTTCTTTTTTGAGAGATCGCATTAAACTTGCGCCTGATTCATTTAAATAAATTTGTATAGTATCGTTATCCTTGTTTGTATTGATAAGATCTCTCACTGAATCAATGATTTCTGAATTGTCTGGCCTTTGCGAATGAATGACTTTCCAACTCAGTTGGTTTCGTTTTGATTCTTTGGGATTAAATGTAAAAAGATAAAAATCTTCTTTATACGGTAACAAAAGAATCGTTGGTAATTTTGCAGATTCTAAGTTCCTTACCGATTCTTCTTCGCTTTTTCTTTGGAATTGACTTTCGGTTTCTCTACTATCGGCATAAGTGGAATCAAAAAATTTAGATTCTCTTGTTGTTGAAAATCCCGAGAGGTATTGGAATTGTTTGTCAACAAACTGAATTTGGAACAATGAATGTGGACTTCCTTTCAAACTCCGAGTCCACTTAACGGCATTGTATTTGTAAAGAGAATCCAAAAGACCCCAAACATCGCCATCATCACGCAAATGGCTTAGGGCATATTCAAAAAATAAATCCGTTGAAAAAGCAAGTGGTCTATAGTTGCGAATATAATACAGATCTTCATAGAGATTGTTTTGTAGATAATCAGAAACTCCATCACGAATGTTTCCATTCACTGGGCCTTTTTTTCCGGAAGCGGTATGTGCAAAAACAAAACCAAAGTTACGAAGAAACTCTGCCGCATAAAAAGCATTTTCTTCATCCAAAATTCCCCTACTCTTTGTTAGTTCAATGGTGGACTTACGAAATTCCTTTCGATAAATTTGGTTGTAACCTTGCAAAATAGTGGCTGCATATTCCAATCTCCTCCATTTTTTTTCCTGCGCCATGTAGATGATTTCATCTGTCATTCGAGAGGATAATTCAGGATTTTGGTCCATTAACATCTGAGAAATTCTAAGTTTAGGCCAAATATCGGCTTCGCTTAATTTTTCTGGATCTTTGATTTTTTGGAGCGCTTTCAATGCAGCTTCTGATCCACTCACTTTGTATAGAGATACAGAAATTAAATCTTTCACTCCCGTGATAGACATTGGCTCATTCAAAAAAGGATGGTGGATGTCTGCCGACCAATTGTTTAAATCCAATTTTAAATAATAATCTAAAGATTTTTTATAGTCTTTTTGAAAATAGGCAAGAGCACCTAACTTAACATAAACTCGATTTAAAATGGATGTTTTTTTTCCTTTGGCTGATCTTAAAAAATTTAATAGTGATTCTTCAGCTGCAGGATAATCACCCAAAAGAATTTGAAAAAAAGCCATTCTTTCGTTTGAATTTTCGCTAATGGATCCATCTGTGATTTTTTCCAAATCCATCATCATTTTTTGAAAATGAATTCCTTCTCTGACAAAACCAAGAAAGGAAAGTTTGGCGGGAAGATCTTCATCAACTCGGTCAAGGAGTGGAATCCATTCCAAATTGGGATCTTCAAAAAAAGGAGAACTAACCCGCATGATATTTACAAAATGTTTATGCATGTCCTTCTCTTTCCCAGAAGGAAGGTCAATGTAATACTGCAAACGGAAAACGCGGCATAAAGAATAGTAAGGTTTGTTCTTTTGACAATCCATTCGGATCATGGATTTTTTTTCATCTTCCCCAGTTTGAAAAAGATTGGTTCGCATATTTTTGGCTAGGTTACGAAAGTATAGATTGGGTTCTTTTTGAATGTAAGTATCCAGGACTTTGATTGCCTGAACTTCCTCACCTTGCGACTGTTTCCAAAGAGAAGTCAGTAAAAAATCAGCAAAAGAGTATTCCCCTTTTTTGGTTCTTAAATCATAAAGAATGTTGGCTATCCCCACTTTATCTTTTTTGCGAAGATAGTATTCCCCTAACATAAGATAGTAATCGATCTCCTGGATTTGAGACATCCCTTCCGGGGTCTTAAATCGAAATTCATCCCGAGCATTTAATATCTCTTTTCCTTGGATGAGAAGTTTGGTGGTTGTTCCCGCTACGACCCATCCATGATTTCTTAGGGATTGGCTCATCAAATTTCCAGAAAAGAAGAAGGAAATACCGTAGAGAAAAATAGAAAGTGACAGGCGATTCATCATCGTATCCATTATTCTTTAGGACCAATTGTTTTGGTCAAGTGACATAACAATTCATGGCAGAAAGTTTCAACTACCAATCCATTGTGGAGAGTTTTGACGAATTCCTAATTTACCTAGATCCCTTTTTAGAGATTCAATTTTCACGCACTTCTCCCAATCTTTATCTGCCACCAGATTCCATATCCACTGGAAAACATATCAACGACCTTCATATCACACCAAGAGATGCCCTGATCCTTGCCAATCTTTGCCAAGAAACACTAGCAAGAAGAACTCCGTTCCAATTCACAACAAGCCTACTGGGAAATCCGTTTCGAATCTCGGGCCGTTATTTAGAATCCAAAAACTTACCGGGAGTGATCCTACGCGGAGAACCAAACTTCAGCATTGAAAATGTAATTTTGGATAGTGGTCCTTATGTTATTTTTCGTTTTAAATTTGATACAGAGTTTTTGACAACCTATGTGTCTCCGAACGTTTCACTGAACCTAGGTTATCAAACCGGTGATTTCAAAAAAGGGATGTTGAAACCTGATGAACTCATCCATCCGGATGACAAAGAAAAGGCGATCCAAGAAGAAAAGGATTATATAAAAAATAAATCAAGAACTTACCAAAGAGAATTTCGGTTTCAGAAACAAGACGGGAAATATATATACGTTTCGGTTTATAGCGTAGTAAGTTATTTCAATTCCATTCCTACCGAAAAAATTTCCTATCTCATTGATATCACGGAACGCAAAGACAAAGAATTAGAAATTTTAAGACAAAGAGATGAACTTGCTCGAATTAAACTTTTGTTTGAAGAAACCAATGCAGCAGCCAACGTAGGATCATGGGATGTTGATTTAACTACCAACACTCTGTTTTGGGCAAAAGAAACAAAACGCATTCATGAAGTACCAGAAGATTATATTCCACAATTAGACACTGCATTTGAATTCTACCCAATAGAAGCCCACAAACAAATGCTACAAGAAGCATTTAACAAGGCAGTGGCCAAAGGAACGTCATACGATTTAGTTTTGCAAATCAAAACAAGACTGGGTAAATTAAAATGGGCAAGAGCCATTGGACATTCTGTATTTAAGGATGGAAAATGTATCCGAGTATTTGGAAGTTTCCAGGACATTACAAGAAGTGTTCACTTGGACATACAAAAAGAAGATGCTCTATCTAAATTAGAAACTATTTTAGATGCAACCACCCATGTGACTATCATTGGTGCTGACACTACGGGAATCATTACTCACTTCAACAAAGGTGCTGAATACCATTTACAGTATGACTCAGAAGAGGTTGTTGGGAAAACAACTCCAGCTATATTCCATAGACAAGAAGAAATAGAAGCTCGTTCTACCATTTTATCACATGAATTCGGAATTCCCATTGTTGGTTTTGATACGTTTATCCACAAAGCGAAGTTAGGTGAATACGACTCCAACGAATGGACTTATGTACGCAAAGACAAAACTGAATTCCCTGTCCAACTCGTCGTCACAGCTACAAAAAATAAAAACGGAGAAATCACTGGATATTTAGGAATTGGAATTGATATCTCCGCACACAAAGCCACAGAAGAAGCGTTACGTGCCAGCGAAAGCCGATGGCAATTTGCATTAGAAGGTTCTGGGGACGGAATTTGGGATTGGAATTCCCAAACGAACAAAGTGTTTTTTTCCAACCAATGGAAGAATATGTTAGGTTATTCAGAAGATGAAATTGGAACAGATATCTCTGAATGGGAATCCAGAGTCCATCCCGAAGATAAACCAAACTATTTTGCCGACCTAGACAAACATTTTGAAGGGAAAACTTCCGTTTACGTCAACGAACATCGGATGTTATGCAAAAATGGTTCCTACAAATGGATTTTAGATCGCGGGAAAGTAATCGAATGGACCGAAGATGGGAAACCACTTCGTATGATCGGCACTCATACAGATATCACCGAACGGAAGTTACTCGAAAAAGCACTTATTGTTGCGAGGGAAAACGCAGAAAAAGCCTCTCAGGCAAAATCAGATTTTCTTGCCAATATGAGTCATGAAATCCGAACCCCTCTCAATGGAGTGATTGGTTTCTCAGACTTACTCATGCGAACTGAACTCAACCAAGTACAGAAAAAATACATGGAAACAGTATATCTTTCTGCCAGCTCCTTACTTGATTTAATCAACGATATATTAGACTTTTCTAAAATTGAATCTGGAAAAATGGAACTTTATAAGGAGAGAATCAATATTTATGATTTACTCCACCAAATTGCAGAAATCGTAAAACATAAAGCATACGAAAAAGGTTTGGAACTCATTCTCAACATTTCTCCAAAAGTTCCAAGAAATATATTTGTCGATTCGCTAAGATTACGACAGATCCTTTTGAATTTGATTGGCAATGCTTTGAAGTTCACCTTAAAAGGGGAAATCCAAATCAAAATTTCCGCTGAGCCAAAGGAAAACAACGAATATGAATTTTTATTTGAGGTGATTGATACTGGAATTGGAATTAGCCCCGAAAACCAAGATAAAATCTTTGAAGTGTTTTCACAAGCAGATACATCAACAACAAGACAATTCGGTGGAACAGGCCTTGGTCTTTCTATCTCCAGTAAATTATTAAATCTCTTCAACTCTAAAATGCAATTAGAATCAGAAAGAGATAAAGGATCTCGTTTTTATTTCAAACTTACAACTCTTGCCGATAACGAAAGAAACACAGAGCCAGAACTGAGTGAAATCAAATCAGTAATGGTTCTTGATGATAACGAAACCAATTTATATGTAATTCATGAAATGTTAAGTTACAAAGGGATTCGTGTGGATGGTTTTCGATCTTCCAAAGAAGCTTTGGAAGTCATTGGTTCGGGAACATCTTATGATGTGATTATTTCTGACTTCAATATGCCAGAAATGAATGGATTAGATTTTATCGAGAGTCTTTTAAAGACAATCGAATCAAAAAAACTAAAAAAACCATACTTATCTCTTCATACTTCTTCCAATGATGAAAACATTTACAAAAGATGCAAAGAACTTGGAGTTCAATCCATTCTTTTAAAACCCATCCAAACAAATATTTTATATGAAAGTTTGGAAAAATTGGTTTCAGGAAAAAACCAAGAAGTGACCACACCCAATTACGAACCGGTTCACCCCATCCAAACAAACGAAAAAATTAAGATCATGATCGTAGAAGATAATCCTGTGAATATGATGTTAACCAAAGCCATTGTACAAAAATCTTTACCAGGTACCATCATCATTGAAGCGGAAAACGGCGCACTCGCAGTGGAGAATTTTATCCAAACAGAACCACAGCTTGTTTTTATGGATGTGCAAATGCCAGAGATGAATGGTTATGATGCCACAAAAGCCATACGTAAGTTAATCAACGGAAAAATGGTTCCGATCATTGCTCTTACCGCCGGTACTCTGTCAGGTGAAGAGGAACGATGTTTGGATTGTGGAATGAACGATTATATCTCCAAACCTGTTGTTCTAAAAACAATCTCCGAAAAAATGAAACTTTGGCTCCAGATCCAATGACCCGCAATTCTAATGGACGAATTGTACAATATACCAAACAAAACTTAATTCTATTTTAAGACCAAACTTCGATTCTCGTATTCGATAAGTAAAACTATCCCAACAATAAATGATCCATTTCCAAAAAAGAGGTCATTTATGGCAGAACAAACCCAACACGCTTTGGGAGACTTAGCCGCACGCCAACTGGCAAATACGGTAAAAACGAATGCACAGTATGGTGCTATCACTCCACGTTTTTTAGTTAGGTTACTCGACTGGAAACCTTTAGAAGCCGGAGTCCTTCGTGTCAACCGAGTGAAATCCAATACACAAGTAGATGTACTTTGTGGGCAAAAAGGGGAACAAGAACTTCCTGAAACATTTGTTAACTACGAAGAAAGACCACGTGAATACACCCTTAGTTTAATCTCCACAATCCTTGATGTACAAACTAGAGTTTCCGATTTATACAGTTCCCCACACGAACAAATCAATGAACAACTTCGTTTGGCAATCGAAAGTGTAAAAGAAAAACAAGAATTGGAACTTATCAATAATGAAGATTACGGATTATTAAAAAATGTTCCGGCTCACCAAGGAATCAGCACTCGCAAAGGACCACCTACTCCTGATGATTTGGATGATTTAATTACTAAGGTTTGGAAAGAACCATCTTTCTTTTTAGCACACCCACTTGCCATTGCTGCCTTTGGTCGTGAATGCACAAGAAGAGGAGTTCCACCGGCCACCGTCACATTGTTTGGTGCACAGTTTTTAACATGGAGAGGACTTCCACTTATTCCTACAGACAAACTTCTTGTGAATGGAGAAACAAATCCGAAATCATCGAAAGGAACATCTAGTATTTTACTCTTAAGAGTTGGTGAAAAAAAACAAGGGGTTGTGGGTTTATACCAATCCAATTTACCTGGTGAACAAACTCCTGGACTTTCCGTTCGATTTATGGGGATCAACCGATCTGCCATTGGTTCTTATTTGATTTCTCTTTACTGCTCGGCAGCGATACTTACTGACGATGCCATTGCAGCACTCGACAATGTAGATGTGGGAAATTATTATGAATACCAATGATCCGAGTTTTTTAAAACTAAAGCCGGACTCAATTGGGAATGTATCTTCTCTTCCATTTCCTGATGAAAAAACATTAGAAAAAATGGCGAAGGAAATGTTTGGAGTTTTGCAATCGTTTGGTGGTAGTAACTTTCCCACAGCAGGGTTTCCATCAAATGACTTACATTCGCAAAATTTACCAAAAGAGTCCTTACCTTATTTAGAAGACTTAAAATTAACAGACACAGGTTTTTCCTATTCTGATTTTCAGTCCTTTCCCACGATCGACATACCACAGTCAGGTGGTGGGAATTTGGCGGGAGTTAGAAGAGATTTTCCTATCCTTACAGAAACTGTGAATGGAAAACCTTTGGTATGGCTTGATAATGCAGCGACAACACAAAAACCAACTTCGGTGATAGATAGGTTATCTCATTTTTATCTGCATGAAAATTCGAATATCCATCGTGCAGCTCATACTTTGGCAGCAAGATCTACGGATGCCTATGAAAAAGCAAGGTCACTGGTCCAAGGATTTATTGGTGCAGGGAGTGTAGAGGAAATTGTTTTTGTGAGAGGAACCACGGAAGGAATCAATCTCCTTTCGAATATCATCTCCGACAAACAGATCCAAGCTGGTGATGAAATATTAATCACCCACTTAGAACACCATGCCAATATTGTTCCTTGGCAAATGGTCTGTGCCAAAAAAGGTGCTAAGTTAAAAGTGGCACCCGTAGATGATTCTGGACAAATCATCCTTAGCGAATACGAACGTCTGTTAAACTCTAAAACAAAAATTGTTTCCATCACACAAGTTTCCAATGCTTTGGGAACCGTGGTTCCTGTGGAGGAGATGACAAGGTCGGCTCATAAAGTGGGGGCTCTTGTGATTGTGGATGGTGCACAGTCCGTATCGCATATGCCGGTGAATGTTCAGGAAATTGATTGTGACTTCTTTGTGTTTAGTGGCCACAAACTCTTTGCACCTACTGGAATCGGTGTGGTTTACGGAAAAAAAGCCATCCTCGACAGTTTGCCTCCATGGCAAGGTGGTGGGAATATGATTAGGGATGTCAACTTTGATCATACAACCTTCCAAGAGGCACCGTTTCGATTTGAAGCAGGAACAGGTAACATCGCTGATGCGGTAGGACTTGGAGCAGCGATTGAATATCTGAACCGATTTGGGATGAAACAAATTTCAGCCTTCGAACATGATCTATTGGAATACGGCACCAAAGAATTGTTAAAGGTTCCAGGTTTACGTTTGATCGGAACTGCCAAGGAGAAAGCGGGAGTGTTGTCCTTTGTGGTAGATGGATTCAAAACAGAAGAGATCGGAAAAAAACTCGCCGAAGAAGGAATTGCCGTACGTGCAGGCCACCACTGTGCCCAACCGATCTTAAGAAGGTTTGGATTGGAATCTACAGTCAGGCCATCACTTGCCTTTTACAATTCTTGTGAAGACATTGATGCACTCATCCGAGTGTTGTACGAGTTAGGAAGTCGGAACAGGATTGGTATTTAGCGATTTGGTTCTAGTTCAAATGGTAAAATCCAAACCTTGGATTTCATTTGCACTTCGGACTCTCACTTCTGATTTTTGATACACAACGGAATAAGGAGGGATACTTTGAGTGATCCAAGCATTCCCTCCGATGATCGACTGTTTGCCGATAATAGTTTCCCCACCAAGGATGGTGGCCCCTGCATAAATCACAACTCCCTCTTCGATCGTCGGATGGCGTTTTTGTTTCGCCAAAGACTTGTTTACTGAAAGTGCTCCAAGAGTCACACCTTGGTAAATTTTTACATTGTCTGCAATACGTGTGGTTTCTCCGATCACGATTCCTGTTCCATGATCCATAAAAAATGCCCTACCAATTTCGGCACCAGGATGGATGTCAATCCCTGTTGCTTCATGTGCCACACGAGATAAAAGTTTTGGAAAGATAGGCAAATCAGACTTAAAAAAATAATTTGCCACCCTGTGCACAGCACCGGCATAAAACCCTGAATAGGCGAGAATCACTTCATGGATACTTTCGGCAGCAGGATCTCCTAAAAATGCAGCTTCCGCATCCTCCCACATCCATTGGTACAAACCAGGAAGTTTGGCAATGAAGTTATGCAAAATATCATCCAAAGGAATGATCCTTCCAAACTCCCTATCCGCATAAGCAGAGTAAGGTTCTAATAAGTTTTTCCAACGGATACGAAAGAGTTCCAACTGGTCTACGATTTGGTCTTTAGAAGTAAAGTTACGTTCGGAATGGTATCCAGAAAAAAGAATCGAAAACAATTCTTCCAAAAACCGACTGGCCACTTGTTTGCCACCAACCACAGTTTCGGGGATGGATTGCCGACCGAGGATCGAACTATAAAATTCATCTTGTCCATTCGATAACATATATGCTAGTAAGTCCTTGGCAGGAGATAGGGAGAATGCGAAAAATCCGAAGGTCTTAAAATCCAAGACAAAGTCGATAAATCAGATGTACATTCGTAACAAAATATTGAATACGATTGTCCGATTGAGCCTCATTCCATCTCATGGACATTGTGCTAGTCTCCGTATCCAAACTTTCCAAAACCATCGGCGAAAAAAAACTTTTTTCAAATCTCGACTTCTCCATTAGTGAAGGAGAAAAACTCGCCATTGTCGGGATTAATGGATCGGGTAAGTCCACTCTCCTTCGTGCTCTTCTTGGAAAAGAAGAAACAGATTCCGGACAAATCATCAAAAACAATAACCTTAAAATTTCGATCCTCGATCAAAATCCTATCTTTGATCCAAAGGAAACCATCCTTGATCATATTTATAAAGGTGATAACAAATTAGTCAAAACCATCCGCAAATATGAAGATATCTGCGAACGAATGAGTGAAGGTGAAGAAGGACTCGATGATGAGTTTACCAATGCCTCACAAGAAATGGACAGACTTTCTGCTTGGGATTACGAACAACAAATCAAATCCATATTAAAAGAGTTAGGTGTCGAAAAACTAGAAAGAAAAATGTCTGAGTTGTCTGGTGGGATGTTAAAAAAAGTAGAACTTGCCAAATCCCTCATTGATGAAAGTAATTTACTGATCTTAGATGAACCAACAAACCATTTGGATGTAAAATCTATTTTATGGTTAGAAGAATATCTGGCGGGGCTCGACAAGGCAATTATACTCATCACACACGACCGGTATTTTTTGGATCGAATTGTTACCAAAATTTTGGAACTGGACCGCGGTAGTCATTTTTTATATGAAGGGAACTATTCTATTTATTTAGAACGCAAAGTAGAAAGAGAAGAAACCCTTCAAAAACAAGAAGATAAAATCAAACAATTTCTCAAACAAGAAGTGAAGTGGTTGAAACGCCAACCCAAAGCACGTTCCACCAAACAAAAAGCAAGGATTGATCGTGCAAGCGACCTCCAAAACAGAGAAAAACGAGAAATACAAAAAGATCTAGAACTGAGTGTGGCCGCCAAACGCCAAGGGAAAACCATTTTAGAAATTCATAATCTAAAAAAGGGGATTGCTGACAAATTACTCATCAACGATTTCACTTATACTTTTAAAGCGAAAGAACGACTCGGAATCATTGGGCCAAACGGAATTGGCAAATCTACACTTCTCAACCTTATGTCTGGCCGCATTACACCCGATAGTGGGTACATCAAACCAGGGATTAATACCAAGGTGGGATACTTTGACCAAACTAGTTCCGAACTTCCACTGGAACGAAATGTGCTCGATTATATCAAAGATGTTGCTGGTGAAATGATCGAAACCGAATCTGGTGAAAAAATTTCAGCAGCAAAGATGTTAGAAAGATTTCTTTTTGATGGGAAATTACAATACACACCCATCGCCAAACTTTCGGGAGGCGAAAGAAGAAGGCTATTTCTGGTTCAGATCCTTATGACGGGTCCAAACTTTCTCATCTTAGATGAACCAACCAATGATTTGGACATCCAAACACTTTCTGTTTTAGAATCATTTTTAGATGAATTTCCGGGAACCGTTGTGATTGTTTCCCATGATCGTTATTTTTTAGACCGCACAGCAGAAAGTCTACTTGTCTTTCGAAAAGAAGGTAAGTTGGATCATTTCATTGGAACATTTTCTTCCTTTTTAGAAAATGATTCTTTAGAATTAGAAGCTGAACCTAGTTCCCAAAAACCAAAAGAAGTTTTGCCAACTCCACTTGGATCGGAGAAACCCTCAAAATCCAAACAAGACCAGAAGAAACTTTCTAAATTAGAAACAGAGATTGCCAAACTCGAGTCATCAAAACTAGAATTAGAAACGAAATTGAGTACATTCGCAAATGATCATACGGAACTTCAAAAAATATCTGAAGAAATCCAAAAGATAGAAACGGAAATTCTTTACAAAATGGAGGAATGGGAAATGCTTCAATCCGAATGAAGACTGTCCTATATACAAGAATTTTTATTTGGACACCCATCATCTTTATTGGGTACTTCATCTCAGCACAGATTGGATTTAAAATTGCCTTCTTAAATAGCCAAGTTTCCCCTGTTTGGCCCCCAGAAGGTGTTGGTCTTGCTTCCCTTCTCCTTCTTGGCCCTGTTGCATTGCCTGGAATTTATTTAGGTGCCACTGTTGCCAATTTTTTTAACAATCCGCATCTGCAAACAGCATTCCTGATTGGGATCGGAAATACACTCAGTAGTTATATCAATTATCGAATCATCAAACGAGTCACAGAAAAAAGTGATCCGATTTACTCCACCAAGGATTTAATTTATTTCTTAAGCATCGGAACCTTTCCTGGATCTTTTGTGAGCACCATTATGGGTGTTACGAGTTTATGGTATTGGGATTTTTTATCGAGTGAACTTTATTTCAATGTATTCTTCACTTGGTTTTCGGGAGAAATGCTTGGTTTTCTCATCGTTGCACCATTGCTTTATGTTTGGTTTCATCCCAAAGCAAAATTAAAATTAGAACTTCGCAAACAAATCGAACTTTTACTTTGGATCATTTTAGTTTACATTTCTGGGTCTATAGCTTTTAGCGATGAATGGCCTTTACTCTTTTTACCCATTCCCTTTGTCATTGTCACAAGCATTCGGTTTCGCCAATTTGGAGCCACACTCTCCACAGTTGTCCTCGCCTTTACAGCCGTTACACTTACCATTGAAGGAAAAGGTGTTTTTGCAAGAAGAGACGCGAGTGGGCTCTCCATCAACGATTCCCTAATTTTTTTGGATGCGTTTTTATTTTGTATCAGCGGGATTGCTTACTTCCTTGTCACAGCCACAAGGGAAAGAGAAAGGGCACAACTTGCTTCCTTAAAGTCCTTACAGTTTTTAAATGAACTAAAAGAAAAGGCCAATGAAGAATTAGAACAAAAGGTTTTAGAAAGAACCGCTGTGATTGAAGAACAAAGGACAGAAATTGAAAAACAATTGGATATGGCCAAACGCATCCAAGAATCCCTTTTTCCTCAAAAAGAAATTTTGCCACTAGGTGTAGATATCCTTTTTAAAAATATCCCCATGATGAAAGTGGGTGGAGATTTGTATGATATTGTTTGGAAACCCGAAAGACAAGAGTTAGGTGTTTTTATCTGTGATGTTTCTGGACATGGAATCCCCGCTGCCTTATTAAGTGCCCTTGTCAAAACATCACTGGAAAAATGGAAACAAGACCCTGTGGATCTAAAAGAAAATTTAGAATCGATTCGCCACCAAATCATCCCCAACCTTCGGGAACATTTTGTCACTGCAAGTTTACTCCACCTTCATACAGGTACGGGTTCTCTCACATTTGCCCGGGCAGGACATTTTCCACTTTTTATCATTCGTAAATCGGGTGCTCTTGTAAGTTTAAAACCAATGGGAAGGATCATTACCCCCATTTTTGAAATCCTTGCGGAAGAAGAGAGATTCCAATTGGAAACGGGGGATTTGATTGTAATGCTCACCGACGGACTCACCGAAGCAAGGGAACCTGAATCATTACAAATGTTTGGTGAGGAGAGACTCCTTCACTTAATTCGCGATATACGAAGTCTTCCTCTCTTTGAAATCCAAGACCAAGTTTTCCAATCGGTCATCCAACTTTCTGGAGGAATTGCTGCCATCCAAGATGATTTGACTCTCGGGCTCATACGTTATTCGGGGATTACCGAAGAGACTTCCAAAGTTTAATTCTGTTTGATTCCTAAGTCGGCGGCGGTTCTAAAAATTCCTCAATACAAGGAAGAAGAACTTCCGTTCTTTCTTTTTCACTCATAGGACCTAAGTCTCCACCTTTATTGAACCGACTGAGTGATTTGGTATAGTCTGCATAGTTAACCATAGATGCCATTTCAACGATTTCAATTGCATTCCCTTTGGTTTGTCTGAGATAAGCACTACAAGAAATATAAGAACCGAAAAAGGTTTTCTCTTTTCGAAAGAATACGATTTTATATACGGCGGCATATGGGGAATCGCTTAGTAAATGATTTGGGAATTGTTTCTTTTTTGTATCCATCCAATCATGGATGTCCATTCCTTTTGGCAAGGTGACAGGGTTCTTGGGATACACTCGTCTCTCAGGTGGAAGTAAACTTGCACAACTGACCAAAAAAAATGTGGAGATACAAACCAAAAGACCATAAGAGCCAATTTTAAATCGGCTTAATCTCTGTCTCATTTGATTTCTTATTTTCAATTGAGCTATTTTAGAGTCCATTTCCCTTACATTCTCCTCTACTAACATCGTATCTATGGTTTACCACTTTCACTTAAGGCACAACCTTTGTCTCTTTTGCCAATTCGTCCGGTAGATTTAAATAAATCTCATCAATGGCTTCTTGGAATCCCTGCAAATACATCGCAGAGACAACACTCGGTTCATCGAACAAATTTCCGTGATCTCGCATTTGAAACTGATTTGGAATCAAAACATACCAGGGACTTATAAAACGTGTGGCAAGCTGCAATGTTTTTTTCTCTGAGACCAATCTGTTTTTGTGATACAACTTAACTGTTACCTCCAAATTCAGTTTTTCTTGGCAAGGGAACAAACAAATGGTTAACATTTGTAAGACTTGGCCAAAACTTTTTTGGTCCCAATCACTTTTCGGATGGTTTGCGACAACAAAAATCACATAGTCAGTCTTCAGATTGGTAAGTTCAAAATGTTTATCTTCTATATTATGAATATAAATTGTTTTCCATTGGTAACGAGAGGTTCCAATTTCATTTTGTTTTTTGACGAAGTATTCACTTCTAGGCAATCCAAACATTGGATTCATTTCGATCCAACCAGTAAAAGCTCTACGATGAAAAACACGATTTTGATTTAAGATGGTGATGGATTCACTCATTTTTTCTTTTGTAGTATTTTCAGAAAATGGTTTTAATTGGTGTTCTAAATTAGCAAAGACACATTGATAAAAGAAAATCATTGGGCATAAATAAATATATTTCACTAATCAATCATTCCTTTGTTTGGGGTGGTTCTAAAAATTCTTCAATACAAGGAAGTAGGATTTCGGTCCTTTCCTTTTCATTCATAGGACCTAGGTCTCCACCTCTCGGGATGACAGATTTTTCATAATTGGCATAGTTTACATTGGAGACCATTTCAATGATTTCAATCGCATGAATGTTCGTTTGGCGAAGAAACGCACCACAGGAAATAAATGATCCTAAATTTGTGAATTTCTTTCGATAGAACAAAATCTTATATGAATCCGGATACGGAGAATAACTTCGCAATCGATCTGGGTATTGGTTCTTCTTAGTTTCCATCCACTGATGGATGTCCATACCCTTTGGCAAAGTGACAGGATTTTTTGGATACACTCTCTTTTCGGGTGGAAGCAAACTCGCACAACCGATCAAAAGAAAAACGGAGATACAAAGAAAACGAATAGAAGAAACCAATCGGAAGTTTGACTCCGATCTATTCGGACAGAATATACGAAATTTGTCATTCCTATCCGAATAGATCGTATTAAAGTTTAAATTTCCCAAGATCTATAACCTCCATTTCCCGGGACTGCCAACATTATGGTATCTTCCTGCAGGGACATGGAAGGGATTGTGACCGCCACCATTGTGGGGAGATTGGAAAGAAGACCTCCCACCTTGGTAAGGATAACCATACATAGGTTGTCGGTAGTAGTATCCACCGCTATGGTAGGGAGAATGTCGGAAATCTCGACCTCTTGTATCGTAAGTTCTATCCGAATAGTAGTCATTGTAACCATTGGCACTAACACAGCCCCCGCCGAGTACTGCCAAACCACTTACAAAAAACAAGGAACAAAAAAACCTAACGAGCCTTTGACGGTTTAGTTTTTCAACGGATTCTAAATTGATTCTGTTCATCATGAATCCAGTATAAGGTGAAAATTCCCGTGCGCCAATGGAGGGTTTCCGCATTTGCGGAAATCACCTATGCCCATTGTTTGGTTTGGTAAGTGAATTTCTGGTCACGGGGATAAAATATTATGTCACTAAGCGCCCTTGATGCGAAGGAGGCGGTAGCCGTCCGAAGGACCGAAGCGAAAGCGGAGTCCGGAGACAGCAAGGAAAGGCGCCCTAATTCGTTCTTGTTTCCCTCCTTATAGTTAAAAATGATGGAAAAATAAGTTAAATTTTCCGCAGGAAGTGTGCCCATCCATGGCAAATATCTATTACGACGACAGTTGCGATCTAAATCTCCTTAAAGGTAAAACCATTGCAGTGATTGGCTACGGAAGCCAAGGTCACGCCCAAGCTCAAAACATGAAAGATTCTGGTTTGAAAGTCATTATTGGACTTCGCGATGGATCTAAATCAGTCAAAGAAGCCAAAGAAGCTGGTTTTGAAGTGTACAATGTTGCGGAAGCTGCTAAAAAAGCAGACATCATCCAAATCCTTGCTCCTGATACTATCCAAGCTGACATGTATAAGGCGGAGATTGAACCAAACCTTAGTGAAGGAAAGGCTCTTGTATTCTCACACGGATTTAACATCCATTACGATCTCATCACTCCTCCTAAAAACGTAGACGTTTATATGGTGGCTCCTAAAGGCCCAGGACATCTCGTTCGCCGTGTTTACACAGAAGGTGGTGGAGTTCCTTGTTTAATTGCTATTTACCAAGATGCCACTGGCCAAGCAAAAGCTCGTGCCCTTGCTCACGCAAGTGGAGTTGGTGGAGGAAGAGCTGGAATTTTAGAAACATCTTTCCGTGAAGAAACAGAAACTGACCTTTTTGGGGAACAAGTAGTTCTTTGTGGTGGTGTGGCAAACCTCATTATGAGTGGATTTGAAACACTAACAGAAGCAGGTTACGATCCAGAAATCGCTTACTTCGAATGTTTACATGAAGTGAAACTCATCACTGATTTGATTTATGAAGGTGGCCTTGCTCGTATGCGTTATTCCATCTCTGATACGGCAGAGTATGGAGATTATATCAGTGGACCACGTATCATTGATGCTGGTGTGAAAGCTCGTATGAAAGACGTTCTCACTGATATCCAAAAAGATAAAGGTGCAGCGTTCGCTAAACGTTGGATGGCGGATACAAAAGCTGGATACCCTGAATACAAAAAACTCAAAGAAAAAAATGCGGCTCACCCAATCGAAGCAGTAGGAACGAAATTACGTTCGATGATGAAGTGGCTTGCGAAGTAATTTTTAAGGTAACTAAAGTTTTAGTCTAAAGAAAGGAAGAAGGGATTTTATATGAAAGTAACACAAAAGATAGTACTCGCAGCACCTGCACGAACTCCTTTTGCTCAAATTGGAAAGGCACTCTCGCAGTACTCTGGACACCACCTTGGAAAACTCGTTGGTGAAGAAGTTATGAAACGCAGTGGTTTAAAACCGACTGATATTGACGGTGTGATCGTGGGAGAAGGTTTTTCTAACGCACCTAACTCGGCACGCGTGATTGCAAACTTGCTTGGACTTCCTATGGAAATTCCTTGTCTTACAGTAGCAAACAACTGTGTATCTGGTTTGGAAGCCGTTGCGGAAGCAACTCGCCGCATTTCCCTTGGTGAAGGAAAAGTTTTCCTAGTCATTGGTGAAGAATCACAAACTTCTATGCCATTTGTTGTGAAAAATGCTCGTCTTAACAAAAAAACAAACAGTTTAGATTCACTTGTAAAACTTCTTCCAAACGACCTTCCTGAAGGTGTAGAACTTCGTGATACACTAGAAGACGGTCTTGGTGATGGGGAAACTTCTTTCGGTATGCAAGTAACGGCAGAAATTCTCGCACAAAACTACGCTCTCGCTCGCGAAACACAAGACAAAGTAGCTTACGAATCTTTCAAACGTGCCTTTGATGCCACTCAAGAAGGTCGTTACAAACCATATATTATGGAAGTGAAAGATGATGAAGGGAACATGTTACAAGCTGACGAAGCAGTTCTTCTTCGTGAAGGTCTTGTGAAAAACCCTACTCGTATGGGTCGCGCGATGTTACTCTTTGACAACCCTCAAATGAAATTTGACCAGTTCAAAGAAAAATACAGCAAATACTTAAAGAAATCTCATGGACCAACTCTTTCTATCTTCAATGCAAGCCCACGTTCTGATGGAGCGGCTGGTATCATTGTAGCATCTGAAGATGCGGCTAAAAAATTAGGTCTTACTGCAAAAGCTTATGTGAATGGTTTTAACATGCGTGGTGTAGATCCAAACCTTATGGGTCTTGGCCAAGCAGAAGCAACCATTGCACTTCTTGGGGAAACTGGTGATAAAATCGAAAACATCGACATCATCGAAATCCACGAAGCATTTGCTGCGACTGCAGTTGCGGCTCTTGAAGAAATCAAAACTAGGACTGGTCTTGACTGGGAAAAGAAATTTGATGAGAAAAAAATCAACCCGAACGGTGGATCCATCTCCATTGGACACCCGTTTGGTGCTACTGGTGTGAGACTCCTTCACAACGCTATCATGGACTTTGAAGAAAACAAAGACGTGAAAAAAGTGCTCGTGACTGCATGTGCACATGGTGGGATCGCAGGATCAATGATCGTAGAAAGAGCTTAAGTCGAATTTAAAATTCGGATAAGTTCGTTCGAAAGATCGAAAGGAAAAAGCCAAGGGAAACCTTGGCTTTTTTTGTTTTGGGGTGAGACCCAAAACATATAATCAATTACCCAAGAAAGTGAGTGGAATTTACTCCTTACTTTCAAAATGAAGTTTTAAGAAAACGACCTGAAATCCAAATCATTTGGGTCATAGAGACATTTCATTCTCCAGATTTTATGGAGATTCAAGAAGATGGACGAATCCGGTTATGGAAATGGATTGACCATTCGCAAAAATACCTTAGAGTCATAGTCCTAGAGGATGGATTCACATTCCACAATGCCTTTTTCGATAGAGGTTTTAAACCATGAAGATCACACATTATCAAGAAACAGATTCAATCTATATCGACTTAGCAGAAAAAACTTCATTTGAAACAAAGGAAATCACAAAAGATATCAATATTGATTTGGACGAACAAGGAAATCTGGTGGGAATCGACATTCATGGAAATGCTTCTAAATTTGTAGATCTATCAGGAATAGCACTAGAGAAATGCTAACTATTTAGACCCACATTGCCTTTCTGATTTGGGTTTTGGAACATGAACATTCAAAGAGAATGCAAAGACAGGTTTGTTTCTTTACTCTCAAACTACCCATCTTCTAACCGAACTGTTTCCGATTCCCTCTGGAACGAAATCGAAACCAGATATTCGGAACCACACCGCGCCTACCACAACTTAAACCATCTTTACCAAATGTTAGGTGAATTTGAAACAGTTAAAGCCAAACTTGAAGATTCAGAAATGGTTCTCTTTGCCTTCTACTATCATGATTTGGTCTATGACCCAAAATCTAAAACGAACGAAGAGGAAAGCGCAAAGATTGCTGAAAAAAGACTTTTGGAATTAGGAATCAGAAAAGAACGAGTTAGCGTTTGTAGCAATCATATCCTGGCTACCAAATCACATCGATTAGGTGATAATTCAAACACTGACACCAAATATTTTTTAGATATGGATCTTTCTATTTTAGGAAGTGAAGAAAACCAATACTTAGAATACACCAAAAATATCCGGAATGAATATTCCATTTACTCAGACGAAGACTACCGGAAGGGACGCAGCCAAGTTTTAGATCATTTTTCTGAAACCATTCGGCTCTTTCAAACAGATTACTTTTTTGATCAATATGAAATGCGGAGTCGCTATAATGTGAAATCGGAGATCCATAGTTTGCAGAAAAGATGAACTTATTGGAAAAGAATTTTTGGTTTTTAGAAAGGGATTTGTAGGAAAGGAAAAGATGTGGTAGAGAGGACGTATTGGGTGGCGGGTCTAGTTCCCCACCCTAATCAGGGCGGGGAGAGTAGATTCGCACCTTCCCCCCGAAACCGCGCAAGCATCGGAACCAGTCCTTCTTTTGTCTGACCGGCTGTATCGTATCCGGGAAAAATCTTAACTAATTTCAAATAAAAATGTTTTTCAATTCGTTTGGTTCCGTTTACCGTTTTTTCGAAAACATCCTTAGTATACAAATGAAACTCAAAATATCCTGCTTTAAACTTACCGTCAGCGGAGAGACGATTTCCAATCCTGAATCGAATGGGATTTCTTAGATCCAAAGATTCATAACATCGCTCTTCCCCAAAAGATAAATCTTTAGATAAATGAATTCTTTCGCGTATACTCATTTCATGAAAATCTCTTTCACCAGGGAGTTGTAACAAAACCTTTCCCTCTCTTCGAAACTCTAAACTATAAGATAAAATTTCCAAATTAGAAACATCAACAGAATTTATATCAATCGTTAGGTGGTGATCCAAAACTTCAGTGGATCTTGTGATCACACTACCTTCCGTTTGTCCAATGGTAATGATTTTACTTACATTTAATGGAACTACATACTTAAATACTAATCCTGGATCCGGTAAATCTTTCCCAAATACGGTCATTGCTGTTTGGATCGGGGTTTGTGTGATGGTATGAATGTCTGCAATATTAAATTCATCAGAAGCAGATAAGTTGTGATTGGATAACGCTGTGATTTCTTTAAGAGAAGACTTTGTTTTAATACCTTCCAAAGTTTTTAATTTTGCAATCGTCAGCCTTTGCATGACAGTGATTAGGACAAGTACGGCAACAAACAAAACCAAAACAAATACCCATGTTTCATAAGTATTCATCTTTTCTTCTAACAAACGAATTTGCTCTATCGAATATGGTTTTAACACTTGTGCGAGTATCATTCACTATCCTTTGAGAGGAAAAAAACCTACACTACCATTATCGACCTATCTTCTTAAGAAAAAAACCATTCCTCCTGAAAAGAGATCGACTCATAAGACTCTGTTCCCTATTTTTTGCACTATGTCGGGTTACAAATATTTACTCTACACTCTACTCGTAATTTTTGTTTCTCCCATTTTTTCTGAAAACCATTGGGATCACTACATTCACGAAAAAACTGTTGGCTCCACCTATTTAACATTTGGCGACAATATCAACTTAAGAGAAACAAACAATGTAAATGCGAAAGTTTTAAAGAAACTTTCCATTGGTGATTCCGTCAAAATTATCGCAAAAACGAACCAAATCCTAGAACAGAATTCAGTAAAAGAATTTTGGTACCAAGTCCAATCCGAAAAAGAGATAGGATATGTTTGGGGAGGGTTACTTGCTGATTATTCTTTTGAATGGAATGATAAAACCATATTAGCACGCAACTTAGGCATTCAGATTGGAAAACTGGAATTAAAACTAATCCAAAAAAATCAATTGTTGGCACAAGGCACTTGGGATGTTGGACCAATGAGCAGCGAAAGTTGGGATCATACTATCTACCAACCGTCTTCTTTTTCACCTTCCCCCGTTGCAATGTTTGGATTAAAGTATCTTGTATTTTCTGAGATAGAATACGGATACACAAACGAACAAATATTTACATTAGATAAAGACTTAAAATTTGTTTCACAGTTTTCTTGGAATCCTGGTGCTTGTGATCCACCTTCTTGTGCGGAATCATGGCTCGTACTTCCAACTGAAAGTTTACCGGCAGATAAAAAAATAAACCGTAAAGTCACAAAAGGAAAACCAAATACAATCATCGAACTAACTCATAGTTTCGATATTGATGATGAAAGTTCTCATGAATATTACCAATCTGAATACATTTGGAATGGAACCACTTTTCAAAAAAAGGAAAAATAAGTAACCAATGAATCGAATCATTACTTTAGTAACAATTTTTGTTTTCACTTTCCCTACTTTTGCTTGGAATAATCACGCAGGCATCACATATTTAATTCTCAAAGACCACTGGAAAACCAAACAAACTCCCAAGGTAAAAGTAGAATCCCTAAAGACTTTTTTGACAAAAGAAAAAACAACAATCCAAGAATCTTTAGACAAGTCCGAGGAGTGGGCTTTAAAGAGACTTCCTCACCTAACAAAAACTGACGAAAGTTTAAAGTTTTCCAAAACAACAAAAGAGAAAGACCTTGTTGTTAGTTTTTACAGAGCGCTCCGGGTCAATCCAAACCATAAAGCAGCCTTATACATACAATCTGTCCCCAAAAGAGGAGGTTCAAAACTACCTCTAGACCAACTAACAACGTTAAATGAAAAAGGGAAATTAGTGAACGAAACCTTTTTGTCGTTACAAGAAGACCAAACAATCGGTGCCGATGAAGTTTTAGTATCCGCAACTGATGAACCTGACTATGATTTAGATTTACATTTATTTGAAGATAACGAACGCGAGGTGGGAAAAATCTACGGATTTGGTAGCCAACCTTTTGGAAATCCTGCTGTTGAATATTCGTCACAAGCACCATTCCATATGGGATTCTTTTATGAACCGGGAATTATTTTTACTCTAGCTGGCTTCTTAAAACGAACTTATCCCGAATACCGAATTCACCAATTCACAGAACTATCAAATTTGGCATTCCGCACGGGTCACCCTTATTGGGGTTATCGATTTGCGGGTTGGGCTTTGCATTACATCCAAGACCTTACACAACCTTATCATTCCTCAGTTTTACCCAGAGTGAGCGCAGCAAAACAAATTGGCGTACAACTTGTATCTATTGTTGGATACCAAACTCCGAAAGATAATATGATTAGTTTTGTTTCAGGAAGACATACTCTCATTGAAGAATACCAATACTATCTAATCAAAAACCTAATTGAAACAAAGAATTGGAACCATCCGGTTGCCAGTTCCATCACAGATTTTTCAAAAGATAATCTAGTAACATGGTCGGGAATGGACTCGATAAGAGAAAATGTTTGTCGCGAAGCATACCTAGCCGGGGAACCGACTGATGAACAATTGGAAAACTTAGAAATTCCTAAATATGAGAAATTGTATGAAGCAAATCACCCCATCCATAAAATTCTTGGAACGTTACTTCATAACACATCTAAACACACGAGAGCTTACTTAGATGCGTTGAAGACAAACTAGTCAAAATCATCTGCAGCAAATCTTTCGAGAAGCTCCAAAGGGATGATCTCTAACGCACGTTTGTGGGTAGATTCTAAAAACACCTTGGGAGCTACCCCATTACGATAAGCTTCCAACCACCTGGAAGCACAAAGACACCAACGTTCCCCAGGTTTGACTCCAGGGAAAGCATACTGTGGCCAAGGTGTGATGAGATCATTGCCACTTTGTTTTTGTGACTCTAAAAATTCTTCCGTAGCGAGAACACAAACTGTATGAGAGCCTAAGTCATCGTCGGAAGTATTACAACATCCATCCCGAAAAAATCCAGTAAGCGGCCTTGTGGAACAAGGAGCGAGAGGTCCGCCCAGCACATTTATCGATTCATCCATATCCATGAAAATCTCAAACTAGGAAAATATTCAAATCTGGGAAGATGTTTCTGAAAGAAAGAGGGAAAAAAGATGGGGGTTTGCACCCCCAGTAGATCGACCAAATGGTCTTGGAAAGCCTAAAGCCAATCTACTAAACATCCATTTACTTGTCAAGCGATTACACATTCACTTCAAAAAAAAGAGTCTTCTTTTCTTCTCCGTTGATCCGCACCCGCATCTTCCACTGACCAATGAATTCTTCATTTTTAGGAATTACAAAATAACGGCTGTCTGAATCCAAATAGTTTTGGGTTTTCCATTTGTAGTAAAAAGGTTTTACTGAATTTCCATCCTTTGTGATATGAATTTCAATTTCCTGATTTTTAGGTTTTGCAAATTCAAATTCGATCGCATAGTTTTCGCCTAAACGAAATGAAGTATCGCCACATCGAATTTTTTCCCCACGATCATTGTATTTACACAATCGAATGTCCTCATCCAAAATGTCGGTTCGAAGAGGTAAATCACCATCTTTTGGATGCCAATATAAATAATGCTGAGATAAGGTTTCTCGTTCTGCATTTTGAGTTTTAAAAACCGTGGGGATAGTCATCACATCCAATTGGCGAGTGGGTTTATGAACTTCAAAATGTAAATGTGGTCCTTGCGTAAAACCAGTGTTACCTGAATATCCAATCATTTGTCCCGCATCTACAAAATCACCAACCTTTACCAAAACCCCATCCTTCATTAAATGCGCATAGTTTCCCAAAGTGCCATCGTTATGTAAAATGATGATATAATTGGCTTTGCTCAGTAAATCTTTACGAATTCCACCTTCACTAAAATTCGACACCACTGCGACCACTTGCCCTTTCCTTGCTGCAAGAATGGGAGTGCCAACTGGTAAAATAAAATCAACAGAGTATTTTAAGTTTCCTATATGAGAAAATTTCCCGTTATAAGCTTGGGCTACACGAGATCGTATCCCAGCTGGGAATGGCAATAAATAAGTCACAGAGTCATCATGTATACTTTCTCTATCTCCAATCATCACATGAACTGCAAAGGATGTGAATGTAGGTTTAGTAATATCTTCTAAAACAAAACTAGATACAAATACTGATTCGTTTCCTTTTAAGACTAAGAACTGAGGGAAAGTATGTTCAGATTTAAAATTTTTAACGGTGACGTTGACCATCACCGAATTGGTTGGAAAAATTGTTGGATTTCGATTTTTGATGTATAAGTCAAAACCATTCTCAATATCTTTCACAACAAAACAGACATATTCCGAAATACAATTTTCGGTTTCTGTTGGTTCAGCATATAAATCAAACCTGAAAATTGAAACAAATAGAAAAAAAACAAAAAAACAATTCTTCACATTACACTCATTATCTGAAATTGTATTTCTTTCTGGATTACTCCATCAATAGAAATAACCGCTGTCCACTCACCTTCTAATGGTTCTGTAGGATCTTCCAATTGGACATCTAAAAAGGTATCCCACCATTCAGGATTTGTCTCCCAATTATACAATTTAGAAATAGTCGTGCCATTTTTACGAACGGAAATTTGTATCTTATATCGAGAAGGTTTCAAAAGAGGAATATAAAAGTAAAGAGGAGAACTTTTGGAAAATGTTGTGGAACGACAGCCCAATTTTTCTAAACTTTGAACCGATTCGCAAATTTGGATTTCCTCAATGTCGGAGGCAGTTTTGACCATTGGATCGTTTGGTTCCCTCCTCCAATGGAGTTGTCCTTCCGCAAGGACTTCCGAGTCGGAAGATTCTGTCCGAAATTTTGTTGGGATCGTTTTTTTTCGTAAGTGGGGCGTTGGTTTATAAACTTCAAAATGGAGGTGAGGCCCGTCGCTAAATCCTGTACTTCCAGCATATCCAAGTGGAGATCCGGAGGTAACCCTCTGGCCTCGTTTGACAAGAACTCCCATATAACGTAAATGTGCATACTGACCAATTGTTCCATCGTCATGGAGGATTTTTACGTAATTTGCCGAATGGATGTATTTGATTTCAAATCCTCCTTCGTTATTTTTTTGTTCTGTATCGATTACAATTCCATCTCTTGCAGCCGTGACCAAGTCCCCTTCCCTCAATCCAAAATCAATCGAATAACGGTTATCACCCTGGTGACTTTTTGTACCCTTATAACCCTGGTAAACTCGAACCTTCATTCCTTTTTCAAAAGGCAAATCATACACTACTTTTGGATTGTGGTGGACTGAAAAATTTCCAAGTATCCATTTGAATTTGATTTGGTAGATCCAACGTTTGTTTGGTTTGTTCACGCTCAGCCGAAAGAGTTTTTTCCTTTTGGGTCCCTGAATGACTGTCACAAGAGGAAGTTTGACACTACTCTTCATATTCTTAGAAATTGCGTTCACCGATAAAGTTGTAACAGTTTCCTTGATGGCAATTTTATTCTGAAAGTAAATGTCCACCCCTGTTTTATCTTGAATGTAAATAACACAAAGTCTGTCCATGGAACAATACTCTGAATGATCTTTGGCAATCAAAAGCCCCACAGGGAAAATCAAAAATAGAATGAATATGCCAAATCTCATAAAACAGGGAACATATTAATGTGAGGAACGACACACGACAATCTATTTTCCGTTATAAAAACTTGATTGCCTTATGATTTCTTTTCAGTAAATCTCGACTCATGAGTCCAACCTTATACACATTTCCCATCTCACATTTTTCTGAAAAGGCTAGATGGGGATTAGACCTCGCCCACTATCCCTATGAACTAAAACCTTTAATCCCTGGACAACACATCCAAACTTTAAAACCGCTTGTCAGTGATTTGTATGTCCCCGTTTTAGAAACTGACACTGGGGTCATCCAAGGTTCTGGCAATATTATTGATTTAGTAGAAGAAAAAGCATTCGGTCACACAGCTTCTTCGGAAGAAAAACAAATGGAAGAAAAGATAGACTCTCAAATTGGAAAGAGCCTACAAACTCTATTGTATCACTTTATCCTGGATTACCCAGAGATTGTTGGTAAATTATTTTTATTAAATCCAAGCAAAGCCAGTGATACAGTCGGGCCACCTGAACATTTCGATTTGATTGCATTATCTCTCAAAAGAAGATATAAAATCACACCTAAAAATCTAGAAATCGTAAAACAATCATTAGATGAATGTTCCAAAGAATTAATCGAAATTTACAAAACTCGCAAGTTTTTTAATGGAACTTCCTTTGGACGAGTGGACTTAACCATGGCAAGTCTTATGGGAATGCTTGCAGAGCCAATGGAATCTCCCGCTTATCCTTGGTTTGCTTCTGTACAAATGCCAGAATCTTTTCTCACTTGGAGAAAGGACTTGGGTTATGAATTGTTATTCGAAAGAATCGGAGAATTTTATAAAGAGTTTCGAATCCAATCCAAATAGTCTGGATTTCCAGAAACAATTGGCCAAATGACAATGCAGGGAGTATCATAAGAATGTAGTTCTTTGATCCTCTGCACCAAAACTTTGGATTTGTCCTTGGTTGTTTTGAATAATCCAACTGTTTCCTCTGATTCTTCTAAAACAGAATTCCAAATGTAAACTGACTGCATCCCTTTGATGATATTGGCACAAGCTGCCAATCGATCTGTAACAACAACTTTAGCAATTTGTTTCGCTTCTTCTTCGGAAGCAAATGTAACATAGACAGTGTAGTATTCCGATGAATCTTCCATTTATTTTTTTTCCTACTTGCCCTTCATTTTAGATACGTATGATCTTGTGTATGCGTAGTCCAAGTCCAAAAACTTATCTTTTAATAATCGCCATCTGTCTGCCCATTTTTGCAGAACCTCTCAATCCTCCAAGCCTCACCTCTTCGAGTCAACTCCTACCAAAATCAAAAAAATACACACCCATCTTTGCGATGGATGGGAAACTCAAAACCAGCTGGGTCGAAGGAGCCAATGGAGAAGGGATTGGGGAAACTTTACAGATCAAATACAAATCACCTATCAATTTTCGCTCCCTTTCCATCTACAATGGGTTTGGTGATCCTAAACTTTGGGCCGCCAACAATCGAATCAAAAAACTGAAAATATCTACCGAAGACGGAAATGAAGAAATTGTGACTTTAAAAGATAGTTTGTCTCTGCAAATGATTGAATTCAAATCGGAACTTCGAGCCAAAGAAATTTCTCTCACCATCCAAGAAGTTTATAAAGGAACCAATACAGAAAACACAGCCATAGCTGAACTCACTTTTAATTCAGAACAAGCGGGATCGGCCCTTGTCCCTCCCAAAAATACTTGGGCCATTGGAAAGTGGAAAACCAAATCCAATATTGCAAGGATCCAACTCCATAACGATGGAACTTGTGAAATGGGATACGAAACAGCAAAGATGTTATGTACTTGGACAGAAAAAGGGGATAAGGTCATTGTTAGCCTAGAAGCAACTCTTCCTCTCACTAACACTGATATTTTAGAAATCAAACGCAGAGGAAATCCTTCTGATCCAACTCTCGAGATCAACGGAAAACATGAATTTATTTCTAACAGGGATGGGGTATAAAAAAGAAATTTATTCTTAAAATCAATCCGTCCAGGATTGCCAAATGGATTCCACCACGGAAGGTTCATTTTCTTCCGTGGTTTCAAAATACAAAACTGTATTTTGGTAAGGTTTGCCAGATAAGTCTCTAACAGGCGTTAATAGAATTAATTGAATACCCAATTCTTTTTCCAAACGTTCTATCGTTTTCCATTCATCAAGCGAACCTTGTTTGGGATAAGGCAAAATTAAAATTCCTGTCACCACTTCCACTTTTGGATTTCTTTTTTTTCTCACTTCCCAGAGAATCCGACCAATCGAATAACGGAAGTTAAATTCAGATACAGGTTGGATTTGTATTCGCCCCTCTTCCCGATACAAAAATCCATCGATAGCACAAGGACCTGAATACTCTTTTGGAACTAGTCCCTTAGTATCACGAACAAGATCCATCACAGGTGGAAGAAAAGAATTGGCATAAGGAAGTTCCGATCCACCAATTCGAATCCCACGAAATACTCCTTCCTTATCAATGAGCATGGCAGTAGAAGTGAGATAAACGAACTCACCATCACGTACATCCCAAAGAGTAGAAAAATCGAAAAATCTTTCATCGCCAACCCAGGACTCTGCAAGGATTGGAAAACCAAAAAGTTTTTTATTCACTTGGGACATCTTCCAGGAATCCGATCTGGATTTAAAGATGATATGATTTCTACCAGCAAGCCCAAATTCACTTTTTAGAACAATGGGAAGTTTTGCCTCTTCAAGTTCAGCAAACAAATGTTCTTCGGAGGATATCACTTTGGCTGGTAAAGGAGAATGGTTTTTTCGAAAATCAAGTTGGGTGATTTTAGAATTGAGATACCGAGACGTTTCCGTTCGAATGGGATCTTCTAGAAGTTTACCTTCATACCATTCGTTCCGACATCCCCACTCGACAAGAGTGACTTCACCAAGTATGTCCCCTTCTTGGACCGGAGTTCCGGGAGTTAACCTAACATCCTTCCAATGCGTATAAAGTTCATCACTAGGCAATTCTTCAACAAGAACAAAGTCTTCAGGTCTTGTAATGGGAAAAAACATCTTCTCCAAACAACGATTCCTCCGTTTGAGGGAGGAATCTAAATTCAGAGGTGTTGGATACAATCTATACTCAAATAATGAGTCTAGAGAATAAAGTGCCGACACCAATCAATAGATGCGTCGGATGGCTGTTGCAATCCGTTGTACATTATCTTTTGTTAGGTTAGGATAAATCGGAATACAATGTCCACGTTGGAAAAGACGTTCCGCATTAGGAAATTCCAAAGGATTTTCTTCCAACACTCGATGAAGAGGTTCATCTACAGTTCTTTGTGTTCCAATATGAATGGATTTAAAATACCTTTGGATCTCTTCGTAGTTTTGTCCCGAAACAACAATGGGAAATCTTTGGAATGTATCTTCTGTTGGATTTTGAAAATAAGTTTCCAATCTTGAATTTTGAACTGCTTGTAAATACGCAGAAGCAATCTTTTTCTTACGTTCTAAGATAACACCAAGTTTGGAAAGTTGTTCAATTCCAAGTGCGGCTTGGTAATCCACTAAATTGTAATCATACTTAGGTTCACCAAAGTTACGTTTGGCGGATGATCCAGATTTATAAGATTTCACAACATTCGAAAGAGAAACTTCAGAAGTGATGATCATCGCACCGTTCCCAGTGGTGATGATATTTTCGGCACTGAGGCCACAAATTGCGATTTTGGATTGTTTCCCAACAGTAATGGTTTCTGAGGTGGCACCAATGGCTTCGGTAAAGTCTTCTACCACTTCCAAACCTTCGATGGAATAATCACTGAGACGAATGAGTGATCCAAAACTATGATCGAATAGAGCAAATTTTGCACCCGATTCATTTTTTTTGCGAAGGAATTCTTCTGGGCAAGGATGAAAGGAGTTTCGTTTCAAATCAATAAGCACTGGTTTGGCTTGTAAAAGAAAAATCGCATCTAGTGCCGAAATCGGAGCGTAACTAGAAAGTAAAACGGAATCCCCTGCTTTTACACCTAACGCAAGCAATGCTAAGTGATATGCCGAAGTGAGGGAATTAGAAGAAATGGCATGTTTGATTTTGAAAGTATGGCAGAAGGTTTTTTCAAATCTTTCTACGATTTCGCCGGTAGAAAGGTGTTCGTCCACGAGACATTCTAAAACACCTTTTAGGTCTTCCCGAGATAGGGTCGGTTTAAAAAATTCGATATCTTTTTCTTTTCGAACGGGTCTTTGTATTGTTTCGGTGCTCATCCAACAGCACTCCTCTATATTATGTCACTTAAATACCCGATTTCTGAATTATGTCACTTCATTTTTCGAAATGAGAACATAATTTTAGAATTTCATTGGAAAAATGGTTCAGGATGGAGAATACCTCAGAAATATGACCCCCATGCCGAATCCTTCCCTTTCCCTTTGGGCTAGTCGCCTCCGCCAAAACCAAGGAATCCGTTCCCTAATGGAAGATTTGGGCCAGGTGACGGGCCACCCCGATGAAATTCTCTTGGGAGGGGGAAATCCGGCCCATATCCCGGAAGCCGAAGAAATTTTTGCCGAGACCTTTCAGAGTCTCGCAAAAGATCCTAAACTTGGGGCCTTACTCGGAGACTACCAAGCCCCGATCGGGAATGATCGTTTTCGTTCCCTTGCTGCGGAATACCTCTCACCTCATTTAGGTTATGATCTAAAAAAAGGCAATATTGCTTTTTTTAACGGCAGTCAAAACGCCTACTCGTATTTACTCAACATTCATTCAGGAAAGATGTTGGATGGAAGTTTTAAAAAAATTCTTTTACCGATAGTTCCAGAATACATCGGTTATGCGGACCAATCCATAGAAGCAGATGCATTTTTGGCTACCGATCCAGAAGTGATTCCGACAGGAAATCATAGGTTTCGATACGGTTTAAACAAAACAGAGTTTGATCTTTCCAAGGTTGGTTGTGTGGCTTTGTCTCGCCCCACAAATCCCACGGGAAATATTTTATCAAACAAAGACATTGAATGGATGGAAGAAAGAACCAAAAAACAAAATCTTCCCCTCCTGATTGATTTAGCCTACGGGAATCCATTCCCAAATTTAATAGGATCGGAAGAACCAATTCATTACCGGGAAGGGAGAACTCTCTCCCTTAGTTTCTCTAAAATTGGACTCCCAGGGGTTCGTCTGGGGATGGTTGTTTCCGATCCAGACACCATAGAAACCCTTTCCTCTTACGCTGCTGTAGGGAATCTTGCTGTAGGAAATTTAGGTGTTTATCTGATGGATATCCTATTTCGTAAAGACATCCTCACCAACCTTTCAAAAAACATCTTACGTCCGTTTTATGACAAAAAAAGAGAACTGGCTCTCTCCATTTTCGAATCGGAATTCAAAAAACATGGAGTCGAGTATGAAATCCATGATCCTTTGGGTGGATTTTTTCTTTGGATTCGATTCCCCAACATGTCAGTCACCAACCATAAACTTTACCACCTTTGTAAAGATAAACGGCTCTTCATTGTTTCAGGACATTATTTCTTTCCAGGTTTAAACTCTGATTTTTCGCATACTCAAGATTGCATACGTTTGACATATTGTCGTCCAGAAGAAGAATTAGCCAGGGGAGCCCATATCCTTGCGGAAATTGTGGCCTCTCACCAGACGAAATCCGAATGAGTGAAGACAGCATTGATCTATCAGACACAGTCTTAGAAAATCCTTCGTCCAAAGACGAAAGTTCTAATGATAGACCTTCTGCGCAGTCTTACATTTTTTTGTCTGACTCAGTGGGAAGTCTTACACCCACAGCACGTTGTATCTTAGATGAACTAAAAGATTGGCATAAACGTGTAGAAAAACACGGCTCTAAAGAAAAACACGCATCCTATCTGATGACGGTGGATAAACTCCCAGAAGCCTTAGGAAAGTATACAAACCTTGGTGCCCAAGGTCGTTCCGAAAGTTCCATCTTCCATGCTCTCAGACAGATTTTAGACATTGACCATCGTGGCCAAAACCGTGCCGCTTATGCTTATCCTTATCTCATTCGTACGGGCAGTAAAATCTCTTCCAAAATTGCACTCGTTGCACCGCAAAACGAAAATAAAACGGACACCCAACCATATCGATTGGCTTGTTTTCGTTTTTCGCAAGAACTCATCAAAGTATTACTAGAGAACCGCGCCAAAAAAGGAAGGAACTGGGATGAAGAAAATCCTGGTACTCTACTTTTACAAAAGAACAAAGAAGGAAACACCTGGCTCTATCCAAAACTTGGGTCTCTAGAAGCAGAAGTTTCCTCTTTAGTTCGAAAGGGATTTGGAAATTTACCTTATATCCCCATGCCAGACTTTCTCCAAGACTTCACTGTTTTTGCAAGAGAACAAAATCTTGCACTTCCCATTCTTGCCGATTACCATATTGTCATTGATGAACTGAACATCTTACCTGACGGAAGTTTCAAACGATTACCAGAGGTTGTGAATCAAATCCTTGCCCATATGAATGGATTGGAACATTTCACAAAAGACCAACTCACCAAACTGGCTAAAGACGCAAAGTATGAGTCCTTTCTTGCAACTTTTAGTGACTATATTTCCAAACCGAAATTTTCTTCTTTAGAATCTAAAATGAATCCAGAAGAAGAGGTGAAGAAGTTTTTATCTATCATCGAAAACTTTCCTTATCCCACAGAAAAAGCTAACAAGTCTCTTTCTATAAAAGAAACAATCGATCTCAGTGTAAAAATTCTAAAAAGACTCTCAGAAGAAAAGGGATCAGTTCTCACTCGTAAAGACGATAGCATTTACGGAACCGTTAAAAATGCAGTCATTGCAAAAATTCCAGAACATACAAAAAACCACAATACCCTACTTAGGATTGATTTTGAAGATGAGGTCGCAAAAGCAGGAATCACTTCAGAAGAAAAAGCTAACGAATACATCAAACGTTTGAAAGACGATGTATTTTCCGACCATTCTTATTATGAAGAAAAACTTCCCGATGGTAGATCTGTATATTATGTAGTGGATCATGGATATATGGCCGCAGTCATCCACAAACTAGCGTTTGAAGGCAGAACCAACCCAGAATACAAAAAACAATTGGGTTATGCAAAAATCATCAACCACAAACTTTCTAATCCGAAACACCCTGAACTCAACAACAAACTAAAACCTGAGTTAATTGCAAAACTCAATGCTGATGTCAAAAACATGGAAGTAGAAGAATTGGAGCGGGAACGTTCCAATGAAATTCGTTCTAGGTTCAATGCCGTTCCGGGGATATTAACTTTTGTAGTCAGCACTCTTATCTTCATCACCGGAGCCTATTACCTTCGTTCGGCGATGCCGATCTTTTTTGGGGTGCCTTTCTCAGTGGTGCTTGGATTTATGGCGGCAATTTACTTCCGAGAAAAATCCACAGAAGAGATTCGAGAAGATATCAAAAATTCGGGAAAGTTTTCTGGAATTGGAGATTGGGGAAAACCAACTTACAATTCTGGTTCCACTTCTTCCTATGAAGACGAAGCAGAGACTTCCAAAAAAGAAGAAAAACTTTCTCATATCTACAAAGCCGCAGATAACTTCGTATTTCCAAAACGATTCAATAAAATCACAGACAAAGTTTTGGATCCAAAATCCTTACGTTCTCGGATTTACGAAAACTTGGACAATATCAAACGCAACAACATGACCCTCGGCAAAGAGAAAGATGACGATAAAGTGGCTTCCACTGTGGAATATGCTGTCTTACAATCGGTTTCTACCATTCTCATTCCCGATGATGTTGCGATTCGAGATCTTCCAAGCACCATTCTGATCAATCGTAACGATATGAAATCAGCACTCTTTCGTGGCCAACTAGCCGACTTCTACAGAGAAGAGATGAACAAAAAGAAATTCGATAAAAAACTAGTTAAGTACTACACCTACCTCATCAATACGGTTGAGATGGAGTATTATAAATACCTTCCGAAAAAACGAGTCTAAAAACTAAAATCATTTGATTCCCTACGGGTCACTCCTCCTATGGAGTTGATGTATCAAAATGGTATCGTACAATTTCCTATCATCATCATTGATGAAGATTTTCGTTCCGAAAATGCCAGTGGTCTTGGCATTCGAGCAATTGCAAAGGCCCTAGAAGGCGAAGGGATTGAAGTTCTGGGTGTGACCAGTTACGGAGATTTGACGAGTTTTGTGCAACAACAGAGCCGGGCTTGTGGATTCATCCTCTCCATTGACGATGAAGAGTTCACTCCGGAAACAGAAGGTGAAGTTCCCGATGCTCTACGCCAACTCAAAGATTTTGTGACGCAAGTGCGTCATAGAAACGCCGACATACCATTGTTTCTTTACGGAGAAACAAGAACCAGTCGCCATATTCCCAATAGTATATTAAAAGAATTACATGGCTTCATTCATATGTTTGAAGACACACCTGAGTTTATGGCAAGAGCCATTCACAGGGAAGTAAAATCTTATTTAGATAGTTTGCCCCCACCTTTCTTTCGTGCCTTAACACAATATGCGCATGATGGAAGTTATAGTTGGCACTGCCCAGGTCACTCCGGTGGAGTTGCTTTTTTGAAAAGCCCCGTCGGCCAAATGTTCCACCAATTTTTTGGAGAGAACATGTTACGAGCTGACGTTTGTAATGCGGTAGATGAACTAGGTCAACTTTTAGATCACACAGGTCCCATCTCTGCCAGTGAAAGAAACGCCGCAAGGATCTTCCAATGTGATAGTTTGTATTTTGTGACCAATGGAACTTCCACTTCCAATAAAATTGTTTGGCATAGTACAGTTGCCCCTGGCGACGTTGTCATTGTTGACCGAAACTGTCACAAAAGTATCCTTCATGCCATTACGATGACGGGTGCTATACCTGTTTTTTTAATGCCGACAAGAAACCATTTTGGAATCATCGGTCCTATTCCCAAATCTGAATTCAAATGGGAAAACATTCAGAAAAAAATTGCAGAACATCCTTTTGCAAAAGATGTAAAAGGAAACCCCAGAATTCTAACCATCACCCAAAGTACTTATGATGGAATTTTATACAATGTAGAAGACATTAAATCAGAGTTAGATGGTAAAATTTCAACATTACACTTTGATGAAGCATGGTTACCACATGCATCCTTTCATAGGTTCTACACTGGTATGCATGCCATTGGATCGGACAGACCAAGACCAAAAGAAAGTATGATCTTTGCCACACAGTCCACACACAAACTTCTAGCTGGTCTTTCCCAAGCAAGCCAGATCCTTGTGCAAAACAGTGAAAAAGAATCTTTAGACAGAAACTTATTCAATGAAGCATTTTTAATGCATACAAGTACCAGTCCGCAGTATGCCATCATTGCTTCTTGCGATGTGGCCGCCGCTATGATGGAATCTCCCGGTGGGAACGCCCTTGTGGAAGAATCCATTGAAGAAGCCCTCGATTTCCGACGTGCCATGCGCAAAGTGGATTTGGAACTCGAAGAAGATTGGTGGTTTAGTGTTTGGGGCCCTGCGGCTCTCATCGAAGAAGGTGCAGGAGAAAGGGACGAATGGATTCTGAAAGCCAATGACCGTTGGCATGGGTTTGGTGATATTGCCGAAGGATTCAATATGCTCGATCCCATCAAAGCAACTGTCATCACTCCTGGAATGAGTGTGGAAGGAGAATTTGCTGATTGGGGAATCCCTGCTCTCATTCTCACTAAATACTTAGCAGAACACGGGATCATTGTAGAAAAAACAGGACTTTATAGTTTCTTTATCATGTTTACCATCGGGATTACAAAAGGTCGATGGAACACTATGGTGACCGAATTACAACAGTTCAAAGATGATTATGATTCGAACCAACCACTCTGGCGTGTGATGCCAAAATTTACAGCGGCTTATCCCAAGTATGATCGGATTGGACTCCGTGATCTTTGCCAATCCATGCACGAAGTTTACCGAGCAAATAATATCTCTCACCTAACAACGGAAATGTATTTGAGCCCTATGATTCCTGCGATGAAACCTTCGGAAGCATTTTCTAAAATGGCACACCGTGACATTGAAAGGGTTCCGATTGATGAATTGGAAGGACGAATCACTTCAGTCCTACTCACACCTTATCCTCCGGGAATCCCACTTCTCATCCCAGGAGAAAAGTTCAACATGACCATCATTCGTTACTTACAATTCGCACGGGAGTTTAACTCTAAGTTTCCAGGTTTTGAAACTGATATCCACGGCCTTGTGGAAGAAAAGTCAGAGTCAGGCCATGTGACTTACTATGTGGATTGTGTATCCGAATAAAAAAGATAAAGATCCAATTCCAGACCAAAGATTCTCCAGTCTGGGATTGGTTTTTCGTAACAATAATGACAACAGTGTAAACGAAGTTTGAGTGAAGCGAATCACCTTTTGACTCAACTGATCGAAGGAATGTTTACTCCCACTCAATCATCTTCACCACATCTTTCAAACAATCTTCCCTAAATTCTTGGTTTGGTTTCAAAGTAGGCAATCCAGAATACCATTTCCCATCCGGATATTTTAAATCGACCCAAAAGGAAAAGAGAGTGGTTTCTCCATTATTGTTTTTAATTTCGATGTTCAGAAGTTTTAAATCAGAAACACCCGTTTCCTTATAAAACACTTCTCCATTCCGGGTGCGGATCCGAATTTTTTTGGGCACCACTTCATAAGTGATCCCTTTTTTTTCTTCTCGTTTTTGTTTTAGTTCCCAGGAGTCAATTCGCAACGAGTCCAGTTCGTTTGTATTCAGTTTCTTTTTGTAAAGGATTCCATCTTTAGAATGTTCAAAAGACATCGACTGACTGCCGCTAGATGATTCCCCGCGAACTATCCTCCCATCACACAGGGTAAGGTTTAAAACCTTGGGTTCGGAATTGTCTTTTTCTCCTCGAGCATTTCGTGGTTCCTTGGATTCTTCCAAAGGGAGGGAAGGAAGGTTTGGTTCCTTGGGCAATCGTGGTTCTCCGAGTACCGGAGAAAAAAATCCGAGGGTCCCTACCCAAAGAAAGAGTCGCAGTCGGATGAAGTTTTCCATATTCTGACCTTTATCCATGGATGCATTTCTTACTGCAACTTTTCAAACCCTTCCCTTGCCAGTTCTTTTACTCGTCATCATCGGCTCCATCCTTGTTTTAGGCAAAGCTGCTGACGTACTTGTCGATGAGGCAGTTTCCCTTTCCACAAGATGGGGAGTTCCCAAAATGATCATTGGGGCCACCATCGTGAGTTTGGGTACAACCCTTCCTGAAGTTTCTGTTTCGGTTCTTTCTGCCCTAGAGGGAAATCCAGGAATCGCACTCGGAAATGCCGTAGGTTCCATCATCTGCGACACGGGATTAATTTTAGGAATCGCCATTCTTATTTCCCCACCTGACATTGACAAACGACTTGTCAATCGCCAAGGTTGGATACAAGTCCTTTCTGGTTTTTTACTTGTGTTTGCTGCCCTACCTTGGGCCAACTTGTCATCTGTTTTCTCCACTGGAGGAAGGATCGACCAAGGAACCGGTTTTGTATTTTTGGTTCTCCTTGCTGTTTATATTTATTTCAGCATTCGTTGGTCTCGTTCCAAACCAGGAGAAGTCGAAGCAGGAATTGATGACACAACCGAATATGATGAATCCCCATTTTGGATAATCTTTTTAAAACTGGTAGTGGCCATCACTCTTGTGATTTTATCATCCAAAGTTCTGATTCCTTCTGTCCAAGAAACAGCTGTTCGGTTATCTATTCCTGATTCCATCATTGGAGCCACACTCGTTGCCTTTGGAACATCCCTTCCCGAACTTGTTACGGCCATCCAAGCCTCTCGTCGTGGGCACTCCGAACTTGCTGTGGGAAATATCATTGGTGCGGATATTTTGAATGTTCTTTTTGTTTCCGGGGCTGCTGCTGCTGTGACTAAAAACGGACTGGAAGCTCCGGTAAGTTTTTTCACATTCTACTTTCCATCCATGCTCATCGTTCTGGTGCTCTTTCGTTTAGGAATTGTTTTTTCAAAAGACAAAATCAAACGACCGTTTGGTGTGTTTTTACTCTTTATCTATGTCCTGGCAACAGTCGCAGGATTTGTATTTAAAGGGTAAAGTTTAGATCCCATCCACCATCTCTTCTTTTTCCAGAAGGGATGGTTCTTTTGTTTCTCCATTCCTCATAACTTATTTCCTTACTTTCTAAAACCATTTTTTCTGTTGGGATTTTTTTCTCCCCAAATAACCTTTGTGCCCCTTGCCTTACCAGTAACCTTCCGCCTTCGTTATCAAATTGTTTGGGGTGGTCAAAAACAAAGATCTCTCGGTTTTGTTCCATAGCACTGTAGGCTGTCGATATGGTTCCCGATTTTCGACCCGATTCCATGATGTACACTTTGTCCGCAAGACCGGAGATGACACGATTGCGTTTGGGAAAAGTCCATTTGGCTGGTTCTGTTTTGAGTAAAAATTCTGTGATGAGAAGTTGGTTTGGGTCTTCTTTGATTCGTTTGTAAAGATCCCGGTTCCCTGGTGGGTATTCCATTCCTAAAGTGGTTCCAAGCACTCCTATCACCGGAAGTCCAAATTCTAATGCCGAAAGAAAAGCTTCCCGATCAATCCCAAGTGCCATCCCCGATACAACCGCAAAATCTTTGTTTGTTGATAGTAATTCCACAAGTTTCCTAGTGGCAGAAAGAGATACTGGCGAAGATTTTCTTGTCCCAACAATCGCCACCAACTGAAACTGAAATAATTGAAGGTTTCCCAAACAGGCAAAAACAAAAGGAGGATCATAAATTTCCTTTAAAGGTTTTGGATATTCTGGGTCATAAAAACTGACCAGATTCCAATGAGGATCTTTCAATTTTTCCCATTGGATACATTCTGCCAAACATTGGTTCCAAAACTCTTCTTCAAAATAATGAGGAAGGGCCAGGTATAAATCTGAAAAATTGGTAAACTGACGCCAAAGTTTTGTTCTACGAAGAAAAGAAGAAATTCGCGGATGGCCTAAAATCGAAACTACCACAAAGAGAGTGGTCAGTTAGATTTGTTTTGGGCCCCCAACTGGTTTAAGTTTTTAATGACATTGCGGTAAGAAGAATTTTCTTCCAATGGTTCCCGGATGTTTCCTTTTTCTTTCATCTCTTCTAGTATGGACTTGATCCGAGTGTATTCATCATAAGCTAAATTTGATTTTCCTATTTGGTATAAAAAATTAGCCTTTGCAAACCGTGTTGGAACATTGTATGGCTCTTTACGTAAAATTTGGTCGAGAAGCGAAAAGGCAGTTTCTACTTCATCATACCCATTCGAAAGTTTTCCATTCCAAGCTTCATCCTTCAATGAAGAATCGAAATACACAAGTGCCAATTGAAAAGGAAACCGAGAATCCTCTTTGTCTAATTTCGAAAGTTGTTTAAAAAGTCCAATGGCACGATTGCGTCTGACCGGCTCCCAACCCATATCTTTGGATGCATTGGCATAAGCTACAGCCGTTTCATATAACAACTGCTTGTCTAACTTCCCAGTCTGGATGGCTTTTTCAAAATAAGGCAATGCAGACTCGTAAGAATGGATTTCAAATCCACCTTGTTTGGCATTTGGTAAAGATTCACCCATAGCTTCTTCATAATACCTGGCTCCTAAATCAGAAGATCCAGCACGCATATAGGCCCTGGCAATTTTCCAGGAAAGGGCGGCTGCTTGGTTGGACTTTTGAACCATTTTCCGAATCCGTTTGTCCATCTCTTCGATTTCAGCCTCTTCCAAAGCTAACTTCTCTTTCCAATTCACGATGTCTTTTTCGGAAGGAAGTTCCCCTCCAATTCGTTTGCGGTATTTGGATTCGGTCAGTGACTTGAGATAGTCACAACCAACCAAACTAAAGCCAAGCAGGAGGAAAAGGAAACCTAGTGGCAAGGAAACCAAAGAAAACCTGCTGTTTTTTGTGCCCATCAGTTCGATTTTAGTTTCTTTCTTTTGGATGAAAAGAAAAAAATGTGATTATGTCTCATAGTTTTCGCAGGCTGGGTGAAGCCGATCTTTCCCTTCTCCTCCAATGGGAATCTCTCTGTTTTCCAGGAGAGGAATGGACAGAAAAAATGATCCAAACCCATTTAGAATTCCATGTGGCGTTTGGATTGGGAGATCCAGAAACAAAGTGTTATGCGCTTGTTTGTGAAACTCCTTGGGAGATCGAAATTTTTCGAATCGCAACACTCCCCAACTATCGGAAGTTAGGTTTGGCAAAAGAACTTTTGATGGCACTATTCCAAGAATTTCCTAAAAAAGAATTCTTTTTGGAAGTAAAGGAATCAAACCTTGCCGCCATTGGTCTTTACCAATCCGTCGGTTTTATTGAATTAGAAAGACGTAAAAAATACTATCCGGACGGATCCACAGCTGTCCTGATGAAAAGGAATCCATCAGAATGAAAAATGCATATGTCACAGGCGCATCCCAAGGAATTGGAAAGGAATTTGTTCGTGCCCTTGCGAAAGACTATAATGTCTTTTTAATTTCCCGAACGGAATCCGATTTAAAAAAAGTAATTTTAGAACTAGAACCAAAATCCAGAGGGATTTTGAAATATTTTGCTCTGGACCTTACCAAAAAAAAAGATGTAGAAGAACTCGCTGAGATCATCTCAAAAGACAAAGAAGCCGAACTTCTAGTCAACAACGCAGGGTTTGGAACTGTCGGTGAATTTGCAGCACTTCCACTCGACAAAGAACTAGATGAAGTCAATCTGAATGTCAAAACTTTAGTACACTTAAGTCATGTGGCACTAAACCGATTCAAAAAAAATAAAAAAGGTTATTTGATCAATGTGGCGTCTATCGCTGGTTATTTGCCAGCACCAGGGAGTGCAATATATGCCGCCACCAAAGCTTTTGTAAAATCGTTTACAGAGTCCATCCACGAGGAAGCAAAACTCCACGGAATTTTTGTCCAAGCACTTTGCCCAGGACTCACTCATTCTGACTTTCACCAAAGAGCAGGGATTAACAAATCCAAATATCCATCTTTTATGTGGCAAAATGCAGATGTCGTAGTAGAAGAATCGTTAAATGCCCTTCGTTCTAACCAAGCGGTGTGTATTACTGGTTCTTTCAATCAAGGAGCAGTTACTCTATCCGAGTTAATCCCACGAGGTTTCCTACGTAGGTTGAGTGGAAAGTATCTAAAACTAGAAGAGGAATAGGATGGATGTTGCAAAATTAGATGCCTGGTATCGTAGGTTACTTGTAGTTTCCTCCATTATTGCTGGGGGATTTCAAGTATATTACGAAGGTAATGTTTGGATCAATGCTGTTTTCGTTGTTCTGATGGCAGGAGTTGTGGGTTATTTCACAAATTTCCTTGCGATTAAAATGTTATTCCAACCTAAACATGGTAAGGTGCTTGGTTGGTCAGGTCTTGTTCCCAAAAACAAATCCAAAATTGCAAAATCACTCGGTGAAAGTATCCAAAGTAACCTCCTTCATCCGGATATTATTTTAACTTATATTTATGAGCGAAACCTAGTCGAAACGGGAATTCAAAAAATCGTCAAAGAAATTGATGAAGCCATCCATAACGTAGAAATCCGAACCATGCTTGTCACCAAAATCATTTCTATGTTAAAGGAAAGAGGACCAGAAATTTTAGAAGTCATCTTTGATTTTTCAGAAGAAACAATGAAAAAGATGGCAGAACGTCCAGAAGAAGTGCAAAAACTTTGGGACTACACAAAAGAACGCCTAACATACTATCTAACCGAAGAAACCAATCGTGAAGAGTTGGGAAAACAACTCCGAGTGGTATTACTGGAAGAAATGCCAAAACTGGCAAACTTACTCAACGAAGGATTAGAAGAGTATTTAAAAACAAGAAGTACGCTTGGTAAAATTGGGATTGGAGTGAAAAAGATTTTTTCTTTTAACGAAGAAGCCATTCGTGAACTTTTAGAACGATTTGTGAAAGATCCTGAAACCTCAGACCAGTTTATGAAGATGATGGATGAGATGATGGCAGGTCTCCAAGAAAGATTAAACTCCAAAGAAACACAAGAATTCATTACTGGAAAAATTTCCAATTGGTTAGAAGCAAGTGGTGATTACGCAAGACAAAACCTTTTGCCATCGGGAATTGAAAGATTACAATCTTACTTAGATGATCCAAACAACTGGGAAGAAATAGAAAAGAATTTTTTCCGTGCTGTGGATTGGGTTAAAAAACGACTTCTTGAATTTATGAATAGTGAAGAAGGAAAAGTTTATCTCAAAACCAATATAGAAAAATTTGTCCACAATATCAATGTCACTGCCCTTGTCGAAGAACGTGTGATGGCACTTGACACAGACGATTTGGAAAAAATGATTTTGGATAATACTGGCGGAAACCTTGTCGTTATACAATTCCTCGGCGGAATTTTAGGAATGATTGCAGGACTCATCCAAGTCCATATCTATTTTGCAGTACCTGTGGGAACATTAGTGCTCATCACATACATTGCCCATTACAGAAACCAAAAGCGGATCCTTGCGGAATCAGAACGAACAATATGAGTGTGAAAGAAGAAAACCATCCTCCTTATTTTGCCATTTTATTGTTTTTAACATGCATCGTCGGATTTACGATGCAGTGTACTTCGAAAAAAAGTTTTGTTAAATTGGTAACAAAAGAAAATGAAACAGGACTTTTGTATTTAGTTCGCCCAGATCATACTTCCCTTTCCATTTGGAACTACGACTGTTTGATTTCACGTTATCCAGACAAATTTTCTTCGTCAATCAAACCCACTCCCATTTTTAAAATTGAACTTGAGAATGCATCATTAGGTTTTATTCGGTTACCGGAAGGAACCTACCGTTTGGATGTCATAGGGAAAGAAGATACAACAAAAGTATTCCAAATCAAAAAAGGAGAAGAAAAATATTTTGAACTTAAAATATTCAGTGAAACAAAATTAAGTAGGAGCGAACTCACCTTTAAAGAATTCAATAAAGAGTCAGCTCTAACAGAAATTCTTTCAACACCAACCTTCACCGAATCTCGTTTTGAATCAGTACAAATGCCGATTGAGTAGAACCAAAAAATCTTTTGCAAACTTTGATCGACCAAGATTCATCCAGTCGACATGCCCCCCACCACGTATTTCCCAAAACACTTTAGGTTCTTTTGCTAAACCAAAAATCTGTTTTCCATTTTCAAAAAATATAACCGTATCTTCAGTTCCATGAATGATTAAAAGTGGAATAGGAGAAAGATTCGCAATGGAATCACGTGGACTTGTGTGGTCATGAAATACCCAAGAAAATAAATTCCCCATTGGAGGAAAGATCACATGATTCATTGTTTGTTTAGCAACTTCCCGATAAGAAGGAAAGGATCCATCAATACAAAGTAAAACAACTTCGTTTTTATCTTTCCAATCGGCGACAGAGCGCATCGCGATGGCACCACCTAAACTTTGGCCATAAACAATTAACTTGGAACCTCTTTCCCTCGTTGCTTGTAATGCATAATCTAAAACTAGTTTGCTATCATCCAGAATATCTTCAGGATCGGGATCTCCTTCCGATTCACCATAACCTCTATAGTCAAATACGATGAGTTCATACCCATGGTTCACAAGCCAAACAAGAGATAAAAAATGAGCACTCATGTTTTGTCCATTCCCATGAAATTGCAAAATGACCGCTTTGGGTGTTTCTTGTTGTTTCGAATAAATCCGCCAAACATTTAACTTCACCCCATCTTTTGTTGTTAAAAAAGTGGGAATATACGAAAAACCCATTTGTGTAGGTGTAAAATAAGTTTCTTTTGTTGGATGATAATACAAAGATGAACAATTAAAAAAAAGAAAATTAAAACAAATAATGATAAGATATAAGTGCTTCTTCATAAAATCTTTCTCCATTAACTTCTAATCGTATTTCATGTATATTTGAAAATGCATAACGAACCTTAAAGGTTACGTAATAAGAATTCAAATTATGGCTTAGTTGGTAGTTTTGGGCAGTGGCACCTGTATAAATTTTCCATGCACCCCACTCATTTTGATACAGTAAACTAAGGTTTCCACCATAACGAATTCCATTTTCAAACATCCTTCCATTTTGAGCTTTCACTCCACCAAGAATACTTAATACACCTAAACTCATCGGTGTTTTTCCAAATTCATTGGAAAAAGAATACCCCATACGAAGGTCAAAGTTACCAACTTGTTTCCTAAGAGTTTCGTTATTGTTTTGATAAACGGCAGTTTGGATACCTGTATCAAAAAAATAGGAAAAATCTTTTGAAATTGCATTATAGGGATTCAAAGAAGCTACTTTAATGGCACTTACAGACGTTAGCTCTGGCTTTTGATTCTCATACGCCCGAACCGTTGTGTCGAAAAATGCCAATTCCGAATTGGGAGCATGACCTTTACTTACATTCAATAGGTCGTGGTATGCGATTCTATATTTAAACTCTGCAAAATTTCCTAAAGAAGAGACACCAAAGGATGTGGCAACTCGGCTCAAAGGATGTGAGGCTTCCGGTGGTGTGGACAAAGGCACTTGTTCTTTTGGAGTATATTCATCATTTTGTTTACTTCGAAAAACGAGTAACTTATCGTAATAATCTTTGTGTTGTTTCGGGATCTCCGCATTACTTGAATACCGATAACGATATGTGTCAAGAACTGCATCAGTAACCAAAGACATTCGAAAGTTTTCTTTTGGTTCTGGTAGGAATGCATTTTCAAAACGAATCATATCAAAGTAGGTGGTTTTTTCATCCTCTGTCATATCATAAAGTTTATATTTAATTTTGGAATACAAAGATGGGCGATATTTTTTCGAAATCACAAAACCATCTTCAGCTAAGTAAAGTTTTATGGTGTCACCAGGAGCCACTATCCAACCAGTTTTTTTACTGATATCTAATTCAGGAATGGATACTTCTAAAAATTCCATTAAATGATAAGAACAGTTTTCATTGATAAAAAAATAATCAAAGTCTGCCCTTCCCATTTCCCAAAGATGCCGGATCAATCTATCTCTTTCTTCAGGTTTTAACTTTAGTTTGTATTCCCAAAGATCCCGACTTTCCATATCATTGTATTCATTTACTTTTAGATAATAAGGAAAGATGGCAAAGGTACCGGGATACCCACCGGTTAATCCTTTCACTGCATATGCAAACCCATTCATTTCCCCCGGATTGGCAGCATAATTGACTCCATAATCTAATAACTCAGAGTTTTCATTTACCTTATTATTGAGTTTGATGAGTGTATGTCCAAACATAGAAGCTGGTGCTTGCATATAATAAGATGAAAACACAACGGATATCGAATCGGGAGTAAGAGTTTCTTTCCAAACTTCAAAACGTGGACATTGGACCTCGTTCATTCGATTGAAATCAAATTTAAGTTTTCCTTTCAACCAATGGTATCTTTCTGGATAGGCACATTGAGGATGTTGTAATCCTTCAGGAATTGGTTCTTCTGTAAAAAAACTATGAAGGGTTGCGATTAACTCTTTTTCTGGATGGTATTTTCCCTCATCCGAAAGAAAATAACGTTTGTTATCGACTTCACTTTCCCAAAATCCCCATCTGGTCTTTTTAAATCTAAGCAAACGATACCAATGGGTTTCTTCGGCAAGATGTCTTTCTTTCGATTCATTGATCAGTTCTTCTAGGTATTGTTTGCTTTTGGGAGATTTTGGAATTTCTTTCCCTTGTTTTCTTGCCGTTAAAAAATCTAATTCAAGTATGTTTTGTTCGCCAGTGGGTTCGATGGCCCCAAGCGATGTTGTAAAGAGGATGAAAAGAAAAGTAAGTAAGTACAGAGGAAACACCAGAGCATCCAATGGTTGGATACTCTGATTTTTTACAAAGGTTTAGATTTTGCAGTAATTTTTTACTGTTTGGTCTTTTTCCAAAGTTTCGTGAAGGTTTGACAACATCAAACTAGGGTTTGCTTTTGATTCTTCGGTGAAGATTCTAGAGTAGTTTTCTTTTACCACTTCGCTGAATCGAGCACCAGATTTACATTCAAAAAGAGTGGCTAGGTTAGAAAGTTTTTCCCCTTTGCCAGCTGCCATTTCTTGTTCCAAACTATCAAAGTTCATGTGCACATAGATTTCACGTGCATGTTCTTTTTGGGCAACGCCATCTGCTGTACAGTTAGATGTTCCCGTTGTAATTCCAAAGGTTTGGCTTCCCGCAGTTCCGTTTGTTGTAGCAACAAAAATTTGGTTACCACCTGGCATAACAAGAGTTCCAAGTCCGCATCCCGCCATACCGTATTTAGGTGCAGCAGACATTTGAGACGCAAGGAGAACCATAGAGATTCCGATTGTGGAGATGAGTGTTAACTTTTTCATTTTATTTCATATCTCCTTAGATTTGTGAACAAGACTTAGCGAGGATTTTATCGCTTTTAACTTCTGATTTAACTGCTGAAAGTAAACTTGCAGGTGTTGAATCTTCAGTGATGAGTTTGGCATAGTTTTCTTTCGTCACTTGGCCAAATCGGGAAATAGAATCATTAGAACAACCAAGAAGGTTTCCAAGAGACTCTAATTTTTCACCTTTCCCAGAAGCCATTTCTTGGCCTAGAGAATCGTAGTTCATTGTTACGAACAATTCTTGAACTTTGTCTTGTTTTACAACACCATCAGCAGTACAGTTGGAAGTTCCAGACGTAATACCAAAGGTTTGGTTTCCATAAATTCCATTTGTCGTAGCAACTAAGATTTGCTCACCACTGCTATTCTTTTGAAACACGTATGTTCCCAGTCCACAACCAGCCATACCATATTTTTTTGCTTCTACAGAAGTAGATGTCAAAGAGACAGCTACAACGGCAGCAGACAAAAACAGGATTGAGGTAATTCTTTTTCCCATTTCGAATTCTCCTTTTGAAACTTTCGAATCAAATTCGGACGAAATCTATCGGAAGGATTTATTTTAGTCAAAAACTTTTTAATTACACGAGGAAAATAATCAATTACTTCGATTCTCACTAACACGAAACAAACGAGAACGCCTCATCAAAAAAAACCAATTTGCAAACCGCAAAGTTTTTTTTAGAATAAAGCCAATTGTTTCGGATAAAGTAGTGTTCCGTCGCCCTGGAAAACCCCTTTTACAGAATGTAAAAAATTCAACTACAAATGCACATGCTGGAAAATGCAACCAGCTACCGTCTTCTGGCTATTGAACACCATTCACTTTCTGGAATGTTTAAACTTAAGGGGTTTCAGCCAAAATTCCAGAAGTGAATTAAAAAAGATGATACACTAACACAAGAACGAAAGTTGGCGTGAAATCTGTATTAGGGGAGCTTATCTGACCAGAGTTATGTGAGGCCTACTCCCAAGTCAAATTAAAAAAAAGGCGTCAAACTGTTCAGTTTTTCTTTATTTGCATAAATGTTTTTTTTTTGATTTGATTGAAATCCCAAGAAAATTTCCAATCGTCGCCTAGGAGACAAATATGAAGTTAAAAATAGCATCGATTGCAATTTTTTCTCTAGTCGCTTTGGTGAATTGTTCATCAGGGTATCAGACTGGTGGGTTTGCAGTGTTCCAAAACTACACTTTGAACAAAGACGTTTCAACTGGCACAGACCTTGGAACAAAAACTGGTAAAGCATGTGTATCCAACATCATGGGTTGGATGACAACTGGTGAAGGTGGAGTTAAAGAAGCAAGTGCAAAAGTAGATATGAAAAAAGTAAAAGCTGTAGACTACCAAATCACAGGCTTCCTAACAATTTGGACTAGAGTTTGCACTATTGCGAGGGGAGACTAATGAAAAATTTAATCAGAGTTTTAGGTGTATTAATCATCGCTGTTTTTTTTGCTAATTGTTCCGTTCAATACACAACGCCACCGGGATATCTTTTTCAAAATATTACAATGAACAAAGACGTTTCCACAGGAAATGACATTGGAACCAAAACAGGAACTGCATGTACTCATGGTGTTCTTTCCATTTTTTATTTAGGAGATGGGGGAATTGGAGCAGCAGCAGAACAAGGTGGAATCAAAGTTGTGAAAGCTGTTGATTATTCACGACTTTCTTTGTTAACTCTCTTATACAGCAGAGTTTGTACAATTGCGAGAGGAGACTAAGATGAAAAAATTTAACCTTTTATTTGTAATGATGATCGGGTTTGCCCTTTTCAATTGTGCCGTTGCTGGTCCAGGATATGGGATTAATCCAGGAAGCTTGTACACCAATGTAACACTCAATAAGGATATTTCAACTGCAACCGAAGTAGGAGCTAAAACTGGAGACGCTTGTGCGTATTCCATTATTTATGCAATTACTGTTGGAGATGCGAGTATCAAGAGTGCTCAAGAAGACGGTGGAATCAAGGTTGTGAAAGCTGTAGATTACCAATATACTAATATTCTTGGTCTTTATACAAGCGTTTGTACAATCGCAAGAGGAGACTAATTCCTCCTTACCATTGCCTAGTTTTCATTAGGCAATGGTATAATCTCTACCCCTTCCCCTTATTCCCCCAAAAACTGAATCCCCGAATATACGAGAACCGGTTTTCCATCCACTTTTTTTAGATCCATTCTCTCCCCTAAATTGCGACCAAAACCTAAAATCCTAAGTGTGGATTCTGATTCTAATTGGCAAGGCAATTGGTTAGAATTTTCCATTCCACCTAACGAATAATAAACAGTGGCATTCACAAACCCATGTTTGTCTTCTTTCAATTCCACTCGTGAGATCAGTGAATACGGATCCTTCGTTTGATAGGTTGTCAAAAATGATTTTTCAGGCAACCGGTAGTCAGGTTTTGCCAAAACTCCAAAACCCCAACTTCCTTTGGCAGCATTCAATGAATACATAGTAAAAATAGGAGTTCCTTCCCAAGCTTCAAATTCGATCCGCATGGATTCCAAGGTTTTTTCTTTTACTGGAATCAAACCAAAAAACAGACGTAAGTTGGTTCCAAATCGATTGTCCTTTTCTACTAAATCAATGTCAAAACCCATCATTTCTATTTTAGGTGGATTTCCTGGTTTTACTTCATGGATTCCCAAAGGAGAAACATAGAGGCCATAAAAACCATCTAACCTATTTTGTTTCTTTCGTTCTGGCAAAGGTGGATCTTCCCATTTAAATCCCGTTTTGTATTCATAAGTTATATCCAAAATATCTTTGTTAGCTGGTCGAATGGAAGCAGTCGCAAAACTCAATGTGTTTCCGACAAGAAAACTTGCAGTTTCCGATTCTGGATCATAAAGCAAATCTGCAAAAAACGGAGGTAGTGATCCAGAATGCCCTGAAATCCAAATACTTTTCTCACCACTCTTCTTTTCTTCCATCAAAACAGGAAGGCCTAACTTCATTTGAAAATTAGAACTCGGTCCTTTTTGGATGCGATGGAATTCGAAAAAGCTGGATGGGGAAAGAAGACCATTCCCTCTTTTACTTTGAAAGAATGTCTTCATAAAAAGACCCATATCTTCTCCGGTGGTCGAAAGAGAACCAGCCGTCAAATCACGGATCACGGGCCGAAGGGTTTCTGTTTTCCAAAACAAACCGGAATATCCAGTCACTAACTCCGATCCGTCATTTAACTCTAACAAGGTGGAGTGTTTCATTCCGGCTTTGGAAAATAGATTCTTTTGGAAATACTCTTCAATCCCAATGCCTGAGGTTCGTTCTATGACGATTCCAAGAAGCCCAAACCCAAAATTGGAATAGGAATGAGCTTTGCCTGGTTCGTTTCTTTCCATCTGCGAAAGTGTTTGCGGAAGAGAACGAAAGGCAGCCAAAATCTCGGGATCCTTGGTATTTGGCGAAAGGAAAAAACCAGAAGCTCTATCAGAAGGTAATCCCGATTGGTGGGTTAAAATGTCTCGAATGGTGATTTCACGATACTTTTGCCCACGAGAAGACATCCCAACTAATTCGGGAAGGTATTTGGAAACAGGATCATCTAACTTCAGTTTGCCATTCTCTTGTAATTGCAAAAGAGCGATTCCTGTAAATAGTTTAGTAATACTTCCTATTTTAAATCTTTGTATCTGGCCTTTTTTGTCCACACCAAGAGAACCTGAATGCACAACTCCATCACCTAATAAATACATATACGAAAGTGATTTGATTCCTGAGTTTTCTACTTCTTCTATTTTGGACAAAACCACTTTCTCCGTAGCAGTTAGGTCCTTATGATAAACCTCTTTGGGTTTTTCTTGTAGGGAGGAACATTGTAGGAAAAACAAAATGTTTAAAATCAAAAAAAAGGATTTTGATTTTCGATTTAGAGAAGCCGGAAGAGGAAAAGATAATGGCAGGGGATGGAAGGGAAGAAGAGATTCTTCTTTTTCCTTGTTTTTGTTCTTAACAGAGGATTTGGGCGAAGACTGAGTGTTTTTTGGGGAACGAGGCTTCATTCCTCTAAAAATCAAAAACAAGCAATCAATCGCAAGCCCATAAAACGCAGAACCCCTAAGACCTATGGATTCAGGAGTGATCGCTATGCCAAACGGAAAGAACTACAAAAGTTCTCTTCGTTTGGGTTTTGTTTGTTGGTAAAAAGTTTGTGAGATTCGGTAAAAAATCTTAATCTTCGATTACGCTCATGGAGTATTCAGAAATCGCCTCACGACGTTTTTCTGCATAATCTTTGTGAAACCAAAGGTCTTGTGTATTTTTAGCGGTCTTTTTGTTTCCTACGGTGATAGTCGTCATACAATGATCCACAGCGTATTTCATTGCCTCTTTTCCCGTTTCTCCAAGTCCCTTATTTCGTTTTTTACGAGTGATTTCAGCACCTTGTTTGTTGACACGCGCAACTAACTTGTCGTAGTCGGAATCATCAATACAAAATACAGTTTCTTTTTTGGCATCCTTCCACTTCACATCCACTTCATATAATGGTGCTGCAGAAATATTGATAAAACCTAAATCAAAAAGTTCAGGCCAATACTCATAGAAAAAGGATAACATTAAAGACCGAATGGCATACCCATCAAAATCCGCATCGGTGATGATGCTGATGCGATCGTAATGAAGTTCATCAATGGACTTCACTTTTTGGTCGAGTGGAAGGCCCACAATGGCCACAATGTTTTTCATCTCTTCGTTTTGCATGGCTTTGGCAAGAGACATCCCCTTACAGTTGAGTGGTTTTCCCCGGAGAGGGAAAAGTCCATGTAACTTTGGATTTCTTGCCGGACGTAGACCCGCAATCGCAGAGTCCCCTTCCGCCACAAAAAGAATTCGGCCTGGATCGTTTGGTTTGCCTGTCGGAGGCATAAGCTTAGGGATATTGTTCCGCGACGCCTTACGGAGGCCTTTCTGCGCGTCCTCGAGCTGTTTCATCTGGGTTCTGCGTTCCATCACCATCTTAATTTCTTCGATGAGGCCCGTTTTTTTCAAAAGTTTGTCGAGGTGTTTGTCCACAGACTTTCGAATGTCTTCATTCAAATCATTAATGAGATAAGATTTATCTTGTGACTTAAACCGTGGATTGAGGATACGAAGGTTTACATACATATGAAAACAACTTCTGACATCGTTTCTTGTACATTGGGTGTTTAGTTTTTTTTCTAAACTCACAATTTGTGATTTTTTACGAATCTCATCACAAAGCCTATTTTCTAAATATTCAATCGCAGATCCACCTTGAGGGCAAAAAATCGAGTTCACCCAAGTGAGAGTTTTGTTTTGTCCCACAACCACATAAGTATCCATATGGATTTGAGAAGAGGAAGATTTATCCGCATAATCTAACTTATAGTAAACCATCTCGGAGTTACTAAAAATCTCATCAAAACCTTTTTTGAATTTATACTTTTCTTTTCCCGTTTTGTGAATAAAAACCACTTCAAGACCAGGATTCGACATCGCAATGTCTTGGAGATACTGTTTCACCAAATTGATGTTAAAAGAAGTGTCCAGGTTGTTAAAATAAGCAGGATTGAGTTCAAACTCAACTGTTGTTCCGTGATCTTCTTTTTTGGCAGTTTCTGTAACAGCTGTCATTCCTGTTTTATCACAAGGAGCTTTTAGTTGTTTGATTTGGTCAGCTGACAAAAGAGGACAATCGGCAAAGGTTCCATGTTCGTCATAGTATAAATGAACTCGTTCTGTATCTTCTTTAGAAAGTTTAAATCCACGGATGGTTTTTTTCACATCATCGTGAATGCTAAACATTTTTTTGTAAGCTTTCCCACCATTGATGGTCTTCACTCTAAAAAAAGAAGAAACCATACGCACAAGAGAAATCCCCACACCGTTTTGTCCGGCAACATGGTCTTCTTTGACTTTGTCATCAAAGTTTTCTCCATACATCAAATGGAGGTAAACTCCTTCGGCATTGTCTGCAGGAATTCCACGACCGTTATCTTGGATGGTAACACGTTTGCGGTCTGTAGACAATTGGATGATGAGTTTGTTCATCTTGTCTTTTTCTGGGATGGATTTGTCGTTTAAGTTCTTTCTGTACTCATCCACACAGTTCATACATGCTTCGTCCAAACACTTTAGTTTGGCCGGAATGTCGGAAAGTTCTTCGTGTACGATGTCATACTTACCAGAGTTATCTTTGGTAAAAAAATGTTGTTCAAAAGTGGAAAGGGAGTTTTGCCCAAGCCACATTCCTGTCCGCATCCGAACGTGTTCTACATTCGATAATTTCTTAAAATTTCGCGAATTTCCTGAGGTTTTTTCAGTTTTTTGAGCCATAATGATTTATTTCGGATCCCATTTTTTCTTCAGTTCGTCAAGTTCATCGGTCATAAAACCGGTGAGTTTTTTATCATCTTTTTGTAATGTCGTATACTCAGTGTATTTTGTTTTTGCTTCGACAATGGCATCTTCACATTTACGAACTTCTTCCAAAGTCATCCGATACACAGGAATGGAACTCAACCATTCGAAATAAACAAACTTAGCTGCTTTCAATTTGTCTTCGAATTCTTTTTTGGACTTAATGCCTGTTACTTTTTCGTTCCATTTTTCTTTGATGAATCGAATGAGTTCTGAGTTACGATCAATCTTTTCTTTTTCGAGTCCAGCGAGTCGTTTGAAACGACGGATGAGATGGGTTTTACGAAAGTCACAGAATCGTTTGATGATTTCTTCAGGGTTAAAGTTACGAAGTTTTCCTTCGTGAGTGATGACGTTGATGGTTAAAACTTCATTGTTCTCTTTGGAGAAAAGTTCTTTGATTTCTTTTTCCGATGGTTCTTCGCCTTTTTTGGCAATGAGTTCTATTTTGAAGGTTTGGCTGGAATGATCCACATAGTCCTTCAACCAATTGTCCTTCTTTTCGATCAGGTCATCTAAGTAATTCACAACCTTTTCGCGGTTCCAATTCATAGGAGAGTCGACAAGAAACAATTTTCCGTCTTCTTTTTTGAATCCGAAGGTTGTGGACATCACTGTGCTACCGTTGTCATTTTTGGACAACTTTACTTCTCCACCGTACCCTTTGTACCAAGGTGTGACCTTTTTTGGTTTCCCTGTTTTTAAATAGGTAACTTGAGAATCAATGACATCACTCAGTTTATGAGCAGGAATAAAACAACGAAACCCCGTTGCAATCCCTTGGATGTTATTTAGGAGGACAACTGGAACCTTTCCCACAAAATGAATGGGTTCATCTTCTGTTTCATCATAGTTTTTGACATAGTCAATGTCCGGTAAACTTTCAAAAAATCCTAAATCTTTCGCAAAGTCAGAAAGTTTAACTTCCGTATAACGAGGAGAAGCAATTGCATTGGGATCTAAAACATCCCCAAAAGTTCCTTCCCCATGCACTAAAGGATAGTTATTTGCAAAAGCAAAGTCTTGGGCCATTTGAGAAAGGGCATCTTGGATCGAACGATCTCCGTGCGGATGGTATCCCATCGCAAGCCCTGCCACTTTTACGGTTTTGGTATGGCGGTTACGAGCGTCAGAGTTCCACATCGCCCATAAAATCCTTCGTTGAACAGGCTTTAGACCATCAATTTCTTGCGGAATGGCTCTTGAATCGCATACATAGCGAGAGTATTTCCTTTGGTCATCATTCACTTGGTCTTCAAAGGGGCGTTTTGGATACTGTTCTTCGTTCTTCATGGTTCCAAATGACACAGGGATGGGATGAATTGACTTGTCAAGCGGTTTTCCCTTTTTAGACTGGCGATACGTACCTGTCTATGTCCCCAGAAACTCAAGTATACTCCCGATTCTATTGGCTTTTATGTACCTTGATATTTTTTTCTGGATCGAACTGCCAGAACCTGAAATCACTCTTCACGAGAGAGCCAATTTCAGAAATTCCCGCTTCCGTTTTGTACATCAAATCACCCAGAAAAATGAACCTATCTTTCTTTCGGGAAGGTTCTTCTCACTTCCGATTCATTGAATGGGAACCAGGAAAAACGATGGGATATGCGGAGAAAATTGAGCTCAGTTTCTTTGCTTACGAAAACAATTTTTTATCAAAAGTTAAATCCGAATTTGGAAATGTACCATTTGAAGCTTATAAAATAGTTTGGAACCGGAAAGTAGGAAAATTTAGAAAAGAAGAATCCGAAAATCGAATTTTCTTTTCTTATACCAGCTCTTACATTTCAGAAACAAAGGGTGCCACAATCACTTCTCTTTTGGAAAACAAATCCAATTCCTTAGAAACAAAAACTCCCATCGAGGAGTTCGATATATTTGAATTAGGTGGGGACACGGGCCAACTCATTGAAGAAGGAGTTCGTTCTGAATTGGGCGGTGATAGTCGTTGGTCGCATAGTTTAGGAAGTATGGAATTGTTTCCCAACTCCACAGTATTCACCAAACAAGAAACTGGAACCATCAAATCGGAACATGTTTCCCATCATTATGATTATTTACAACTTCGTTATGAACTAAACGAAACAGAAACCGATAAACTATTCTTTAAACTTATCTATAAAGAAAATAATACACAAATTTTCTTTGTTCCGCCGTACACCAATGGACTGGGTTCTAAAACAAAAGAACCATTTGGTTATAAGCGGATCGGAGACTTTTTACTCAAAGAGGAAATGAAATGACAGAAGTTCGCACTCGTTTTGCCCCATCCCCATCTGGATTTCTCCACGTAGGAGGAGCAAGGACTGCTTTATTCAATTATTTGTATGCGAAAGCAAAAAAAGGAAAATTTTTACTACGCATTGAAGACACAGACCAAGACCGTTCGACAGAAGCCTCTTTCAAAATCATTTTGGAATCTTTAAAGTGGCTGGGAATGGAATGGGACGAAGGTCCAGGTGTGGGAGGTCCCAATGGCCCGTACACTCAGTCCGAAAGAATTCATATTTATAAAGAATACACAGACAAACTAATCTCTGAAAAAAAAGCCTATCGTTGTTTTTGTTCTGCAGAAGAACTCGAAGGCAAAAAAAAACAAGCCGATGCGATGGGAATTCCATACATCTATGATGGAAAATGTTCAGATCTTACAGATGCAGAAATCCAATCCCAAATGGAGAAAAAAATCCCATTCACTGTAAGGTTTAAAACTCCACATAAAATTGTCATTGTCGATGATATGATCCAAGGCAAAGTAAAGTTTGAATCCAAACTCATTGGTGACTTTATTATCGTAAAATCCGATGGATTTCCTTCGTATAACTATGCTGTGGTGATTGATGATGCACTGATGAAAATCACACATGTGATTCGTGGAGTGGGACATCTTTCCAACACTCCTCGTCAAATTTTAATTTTTGAGGCTTTTGGATTTCCCCTTCCGAGATTTGCTCATGCCAGCGAAATTGTGGGAACCGATGGAAAAAAACTTTCCAAACGGGCAGGTGCCACATCCGTTCTTGCTTTCCGTGACTTAGGTTACTCGAGTGATACCATGCGTAACTACATGGCACTCCTTGGTTGGACTTCTCCTGATGGAAAAGAATATATGAGCGATGAAGAGCTTTGTTCTGTCTTTGATGTGGAACGTTGCTCCAAATCTCCTGCTACCTTTGATGTATTCAAAAAATTAAAAGAAGAAGAAAAGGAAACTGTTGATTTCAATAAATTATCACTTCTAGGTCTTGCAGAATATCTAAACCCAAAATCAAAACTCAATTGGATGTCGAATAAATACATTCGTGATGTAAAAATTGAAACTTTAGGCAAGGAACTCGAACCCTTTCTTAAAGACTGCCAAATTCCAGAAGAATACAAAATAGGAACCAATCCACAACTCCTCTCCATTTTAGATTCTGTACGTGTGTATTTGGATCGCCTCATCCAAGCCCCACCCTACATCGAAGAATTCTTTTTAGAAAATCTCCAATTTGAAAACGAAGAAGCCAAACAACTGATTTTGGAAGGAAACGGAAAAGCCGTAGTTTCTGCTTTTTACCAAACGGTCAAAGCCAAACCACTCACCACTCCAGATGAATACAAAGAAGCGATGGCAAAGGCAGGAGAAACCACGGGGGAAAAAGGAAGGACTCTTTTTATGCCCATTCGGGCCATCACAACGGGGAAATCCCACGGATTAGAACTACCCATCCTCTTTAGCCTTCTTGGCCAAGAGAAGCTTGTCAAACGGATGGAACAGCTTGCCGAGGCACTACGACTCTCGATTTAGGAAATTTTTTCCCCTACTGTTTGCTTTTAAGGGATTTTTGACTTTTTTTCTCCCTCTTGTTCGTGTAATATGAGTAAGAGAGGGGGAGAAAGCGGCAGTTGACAGCACCATCCGAAGTTTTACCGTATTTGTTATGCCCCTCGCCTGGGTCCTATGCTATGTTTTTGCCTCCCGACATGTCATCTGTCAAACATTTCAGAAAGGATCTCAGACGAACCCTAGAAGACAATGGGTTTAGTGCTGAACATATCATGAACATTGAGCTCGCAGCTGATGAGGCCCTGACCAATGCAGTCTCTGCCAATGTTACCTGTCACTGTGACGAAACCATCATCTGTCGCTGGAGGATTGATTCTTCCAAATTTACACTTTATATTTTGGATTATGGGTCAGGACTTTCCGGGGAAGGTTCCGTTCCCGATACAGACAAAGAACTTCTGAGATCCAACCAATCACAATGTTTTAGTACCTTCCTTGATCATATCAAAAATCACCAAAGTAAAAAACCGGATACCCTTCCTTATAATGGTTTCGGCCAAAAACATAAGAACATGGGAAAAGGATTGAAAATTATCAATGCCATGATGGACTCCGTTAAAGTAATGTTTCACGGAGAAGGAATGGTAGACGAAGCACCGGCGGGATTCAAAGTTATGGGTTCCATCATCGCTCTCGAATACGACCGTTCCAAACACTTATAATTTGATCCTTCATATCAATACTTCCCGCGAGTGGCGCGGCGGAGAACAGCAGCTTTTTTATTTGGTCCAAGGACTAACTAATTTCAAAATCCCACAAATCGTTGTCGGCCAACCAGGTTCTCCTTTAGAAACAAAATGCAAAGAAAACGGTTATGAATTTGTCCCAATTGAAATGCGTGGAGAGTGGGATAGAAAAGCATATAAGAATATTCGATCTCTTTGTATTTCCAAAAATGTAAAACTCATTCATACTCATACGGCTCACGCCCACACTCTTGGATTACTTGCCAAACGAAACCACCTAAACATTCCTTTGATTGTTTCGAGAAGAGTAGATTTTAAACCAAAATCTAGTTTTTTCTCTAGATGGAAATACCAACATACGGCTAACGATTATTATCTGCCAGTTTCTCAAAAAATCAAAGAAGTAATGATTTCAAGTAAAATTGCTCCAGAAAGAATCATTACAGTGTATTCGGGGATTGATTTAAAACGTTTTTCAAAATCGGCACCACACGAATACTTAAGAGAAGAATTTCATATTCCTAAAAAATGTATTGTGATTGGAAACGTAGCAGCCCTTGTCGATCACAAAGACCAAGAAACTTTACTCAACGCGATCTCAAAAATGAGAACAACAGTAGACTTTCGCCTAATGATCGTCGGTGATGGGAAACTAGAAAATAAATTAAAAACACAAGCAGAACAATTGGGAATTAAGGATAAAGTCATTTTTACTGGATACAGAAAAGATATCCCTGCTCTTCTTTCTTTATTTGATATTTTTACACTCACCTCCAAAGAAGAAGGCCTAGGAACTTCTGTTTTGGATGCAATGGCATCGGCTCTTCCTATTGTTGCCACAAATGGCGGTGGGATTGGTGAGATGTTGGATCATAATGAAGGCGCTTACGTTTGTTCGGTGGGAGATTCGGAAAGTATTGCCCAAGGTTTGGACAAACTCGTTGGATCCGAAGATTTGCGAACCAAGTTCGGTGTTTTCAACAAAACTTCTGTAAAACGTTTTTCCGTTACCAAAACAGTTGAAAAAACAAAACTCATCTATTATTCCTTTTTAGGAGATACTTTGTACGGAGAAGGAACATGAGCGGAAGACTTCTTATCATTGATGGCCATGCTTTGGCATTCCGAGCCTATTTTGCTTTTGCAGCTTCAAACCTTACCAATTCCAAAACAGGACTTCCTAGCGGTGCTGTTTTTGGTTTTTGGAGGATGTTATTCAAACTCCTCCAAGATGAAAAAGTAACCCATATTGCCTTTACCTTTGATCCCGGTACAAGACTCGAAAGAAACGATTTGTATGAGGATTATAAAGCACATAGAAAACCAATGCCAGAGGATCTAAAACCTCAAATCCATACAATCTATGAAATGTTAAAAGCGTTGGAATTCCCTATGTACAAAATGGATGGGATTGAAGCTGACGATATCATCGGTTCTTTATGCAAAAAATTTGGAAAAGATTTTGATGAAATAGTCATTCTTTCCAGTGATAAAGATTTATACCAAGTCCTTGATAAAAACATACACATGTTACGTGGGAAACGCGGTGTTTCTGAATTTGAAAAGATCGATCCCAAATGGGTAGAAACCAATATCGGAATTACCAAAGAACAAGTTCCTGATTATATGGGACTACTCGGAGATGCTTCTGATAATATTCCTGGTGTCAAAGGTGTGGGAGAAAAAGGTGCCGCCAAACTCATCCAAGAATTTGGAAACCTAGAAACCATTTATAAAAAATTAGATCAGGTAAAAAACAAATCACTCATTGATAAGTTAGCAGCCGACAAAGAGAACGCATTTTTATCGCGAAAACTAGCAACCATTGTTACCAACCTCAAACTCGATATCAAAAAGAATGATCTCAAACTTCCGAACTACCATGAACCAGCCAAGGTTCAATATTTTAAAGATGAAGGATATAATGTCCTCCACCGCGATCTTGCCAAACAAGCAGGAATTCAGATTGTAAGCGATGGGGACTCCAAAGAAAAAGTTTCAGAATCAGAACCGGCCAAAAAAGGCAAAAAAGCATCAAAAGAGATAGCAGGTACTGAGAGTGAAAATAAACCAAACAAAGGTTCGGCGGTAACAAAAAAGAACTACAAACGAATCCAAACCTTGGATGAATTAAAAAAAATTGTCGCAAAACTCGATCAGAAAAAACCAATTTCTGTGGATACAGAAACCACTTCACAAGATCCAATGCTTGCGGAGTTACTCGGTGTATCCTTTTCCCAGGAACCTGGCGTTGGTTATTATATCGCATTCTCACATCCTGAGTCCATTTATAGCCACCTACTCCCAACACCCGAAGAAGGACTCGCAGTTTTAAAACCAATGTTTACCGATCCCAAATGGAAAAAAGTGGGACAAAACATCAAATATGATTTATTAGTACTTCGCAATTATGGTGTTGAACTTTCTGGAATTCATTTTGATACCATGCTTGCTTCTTATCTTTTAAATCCAGGGGAACGACGCCATAATATGGATGATATGGCCGTTGACTACTTGAATTATAAAACCATCACTTATGATGAGTTAGTTGGCACAGGAAAGAAAAAACAAAACTTATACGATATTGATCCTGAACGAGTATCCGAGTATGCTTGTGAAGATGCCGACATCACTTTTCAACTTCACAATGTACTTTCTCCTAAAATGGAGGAAGGAATTCACAAAAAACTTTTTTATGAGATTGAGATGCCAGTGCTTCTCACTTTGGCTGATATGGAATTTGAAGGAATCAGTGTGGAAAAGGGATATTTCGAATCTCTCTCCAAATCCTTCGAAACAAAAATCAAAGAACATGAAAAGAACATTCACTTCTATGCGGGAAGAGCATTTAATATCAATTCGACGAAAGAGTTACAAACCGTTTTATTCGAAGATTTACGCCTCCCCGCAGAGAAAAAAACACAAACTGGATATTCCACCGACCATTCCGTTTTAGAATCTTTACAAGGAACCCATCCCATCATTGATGAATTATTGGAAATCCGAAAATTTTCAAAATTAAAATCCACTTATACAGATACATTGCCTACACTCATCAATCCCAAAACGGGACGTATCCATACAAGTTATAACCAAACCATTGCTGCGACAGGAAGGTTATCTTCTACAAATCCAAACTTACAAAACATCCCCATCAAAGATGAAGAAGGGAGATTGCTTAGAAAGGGTTTTATCGCTAAAAAAGGATATGAAATTTTATCTCTTGACTATAGCCAAATCGAACTTCGCATCATGGCCCACTTTGCCAATGATCCACAAATGATGGATGCTTATCAATCAGGAGTTGATATCCACAAAAGAACTGCAGCAGGGATCTTCGGAGTTCCAGAAGACAAAGTAACACCCGATATGCGAAATAAAGCAAAAGTCGTTAACTTTTCTGTCATCTACGGAGTTACATCCTTTGGTCTTTCCAATAACTTAAGGATCAGTCGCAAAGAAGCAAAAGAGTTTATAGAAAAATACTTTGCTACGTATAAAGGCGTCCAAACTTATATGGAAGAGATTGTAGAGTTTTGTAAAGAACATGGGTATGTCGAAACACTTCTTGGTCGCAGACGTTATCTCCCAGACATTCACTCCAAACACAAAATGGCAAGTGAAACAGCCAAACGTGTGGCCATCAACTCTCCCATCCAAGGTACATCTGCTGATATGATTAAGTTAGCAATGATCCAGATTCATAACAAAATCAAAAAGAATGGTTATCGCTCCAAACTCCTACTACAAGTTCATGATGAACTTGTCTTCGAGGTAGATCCAAAAGAAAAAAAAGAATTCTACCAAATGGCAAAGGATGAAATGGAATCTGCAATGAAACTAAAAGTTCCCATTGTCGCCCAAGGGAAGTTTGGCGGTAACTGGGATGAAGCACATTAGGCCATTTGCCTTACTTCTCCTTTTTTTCACATTCTATCTCTGGGATACAAAAGTCCTATTCGAAACAAACAACCTCTATGGTCGTTTCGATTGGGACATGTATAGTTTCCATGTTGAATTTTTAAGAAAATCTTTTTTAGAATTTGGAACCATTCCCTTATGGAATCCATACTACGGAGCTGGGTTTCCCGTTTGGGAAAACCCAACAAGTAAGATAGGAAGCCTAACCCACCTACTTGTTCTTTTTTTGCCGACCCTCATTGCATTAAAAATAAGTTTTCTCATTTATTTTGTCCTTTCTGGAATACTTAACTTTCATTCTTTTCGGCTCTATACAAAGTCTTCCAACTTACCATCGTTACTATTTGTATTCCTTTTCCAATTTTCCGGATTCGTATTTCAAAAATTCTATGCGGGTCACTTAAACCAAATTCCTGCTTTATTTTTACCGGCCCTTATTTTTTATACTTTGTATTTCATCCAAAAAAAAAATTGGGATATTGGGATATCCATTACATTTATCACCTATATATTGTTATCTGAAGGTAGCATCTACCCACTCACCCAGTCACTATTTCTTCTATTTTTTTTAGTGATCAGAGAAATTTGTTTTTCCGATTCACCAAAAAAAAGGATTCTAAATTTTACAAAACTATCCGTCTTTGTTTTTGTTTTTCTCGCTTTCAAGTGGGTTCCGGTTTACCAATTCATTCATTCAGTCGGTAGACACTTTGTTGCAGACCAGTTTCCACTTTCCTTAAACGATATTTATCTTATTTTTTTTGGTCCATCCCAACACCCACTGCTTGCAAACTCTCTTTCCCAAATGCAATACCGGTATTGGGAGTATGGAAATTATCTTGGACAATTCCCACTTTATCTTTTTCCCCTCTTATTCTTCACAAAGAAAAGGATGTTGCCCGTGGTTCTTCTTCTTGGGCTGGTGATTTGGATGATGATGGGAAAAGTTTCTGCTTACGCACCAGCAAACCTTTTAGAACTTTTACCCATTTATTCCTGGGAACGAGTGTATCCTCGTTGGAGTCTAAGTGTTGTTTTTTTATATGTATGGTGTTTGGCGGTAGGATTTCAAAATCTTTCGACTTTGGTCCCATTTCGATTTCAAAAATATTTAGGAATTTTCATCATCCTTTGTTTTTTCTTCCATACCCAAGATACAAAACGAATGAACACAAAAATTCTATCGGAGATTTTTGTACTTCCATTGCCTAACATAAGTATCAAAAATCCAAATACCTATCCGATTACAGTTCCCACAGTTCCTGATTATGGCTCCGACTCACGGATGTTACCTGCCATCCTTTCCAATTTATCAACCAATGATATTTATGAAAACTTAACCTTCTATTTTACAAACAAAACAACCTCTGACAAAGATTACAAAGGTGAAGTTTATCTTCTTTCTACAAAAAAAGAATTCAAACCTAAATTATGGAAACCGGATCGATATGAGTTTGATGCCTTACCAAAAGGAGAAACTTTGATTTTTAATCAGAAGTACCATCCAAACTTTTCACTGAATGATAAAAAAACAAGTGTTTGTTCTTTCAACGGTTACCTAGCTATTTACGCCAAAGCAACACTCAAAGATCCAATCGTTTCTTACAATCCTTTCAAAACAATCAACTCCAGACCTAAAGTGCATCAACTTTGTTTCGACGCATCTCAGTAACTCCAGTTTTCTTTAATTGTTTTAAACTTTTTGTTGAATTAGAAAATAATTTTGAAACCATTTAGTGTTCCAAAAATAAAAACCGCCATAAGAAACAAGAATTGCCTGCAAAGGCATTGCCGTGAGAGTAAATCGATAATCCGCAAAAAAGATCAAATGAACGGAAAAAATCAATAGATACATAGAACAGATCAAAAAATCCTTCCCGATAAGAGAGCGATAGATACCAATAAAAAGAAATATGGTTAAAAAACAACGGTATACTGTCTGAGACAATGACAATGGATTTTGATAATAAATAGAAATTGGCCGAGGACCTCCGGCCCCCCAAAACCAAAGAATTGTTTTTTTCCATAGATTCTGAATCAAAATATCAGGATTTTTTAAATTCGTAATTAAGACATTTCTAAATATTTCGTGTTTGTTTTGACTCAAATTAATTTCTTTAGAATAAGTAAACCAATGGCGAGAATAAGTTCCCTGCGCATAAGGATTGTTACCCACTAAAAAATTAAATTCCATGTTATTACTAGCAAAAAGTGGCGAAGGTCTATCTACTTTTTCTTTAAATGCCACATTGATTACAAAAAACAAAAGCAAAGTAGTAATAGGAATGACCGCATTGGAAATAAGCCTTCTATTGATAATAAAATATATGAAAACCGTTAAAATAAAAACAACGGGAAACCAAGACCTGAGTTCAGTTAAAACAAAAACAACAAGCAGAATACTGAAACCAAACAATACTTTTAAATAACCATTTGTTACCAATTTCAGTCGATAAAACAGAAACAAATATATTGAAAAAAACGGATGAAATAAATTTTCATTCCAAAACTGATTGGAAAAAGAAACATAATGACTTGAAAATAAATAAAACAGACCAACCAAAGCAACTATCGTATTGTTTTTTGTGTAATCCAAAACAAAACTTAGCAAACAATACAGACCAACTGTCCCTACTAAAATCATCAGAATTTTAGGAACAACCTGCCCCTCACCAAACATTAGAAAACAATAATAAAGAAATACGGTCATTCCCTTACTAAATGAACCTTGCAAAAAATCCTTTCCCTCCAAAAGGGCTTTTGCTGCGGAAAAATATGTTTTAGGATCATCACCTTCTGCAAGAAAAAAAGGATCAAAATACAAAGCAACAAACCTTTGGGTAGTACTGATTATTACTATTGCAAAAATAGTCAGGCCTATGCGAGAGACCATCCATCGATAAAAATCCTGGATCAAATGGTTACGAAATATCACCACAAAGTAGATTGCAGTACTAAAAGAAATCACAAGATATTTTTTAAATGGAGAGTATGTATCTGGTTTTAACTTAATGGTTAACAAAATAGTTATCATCCAAATAATAAGCATTAGGTTTTTTATCCTAGTATCATGCAAAAGGAAGGAATGAGGCAAAACAAAAAGGTATAAAAAACCGAAGGATGTGAAAAAGAAAAAACAACCTAACTGATAGTAAATATCACGGTAAAGCCAAGGCCCAACTAACGGCGGGTCGGCAGACAAAAAGGAAAGATTTTCGAATAAAATTCGAGCCTGATTTGTATTAGTAAATGCAATCAATTTTTGAAAACAAAATGCGATCACAATTAAAACTGCAAATTTTAGAATGATCCGCAAAAATTTTTCCATAAACTAACTCAAAAACTACTCTTTAAAAAACCTAACAGATGTAAATCAATTATACATTATTAAATTACAATTTTCCAAATCTATAGACTTGACACGTGAAATCATCCAGGAAGTGATTGTCAAAAACAATGAAAAAGTACTTCCATCACCTAACGAATCCGCATCCTCGTGAAATTTTGAGCCTCCATACGATTCGAGGGATTGGGATAATTGTAGTGCTTATGGTACACTTTACCCATACAATAGCAAAAGACGCTATCATTGTTAACCCACAACTCTTCCTTTTTTTCTCAAATTTTTCCTCTGCTTTGGATGCTTTTTTTGTGTTAAGTGGTTTCTTGATTTCTGAACAACTTTTTAGGGCACATAAAAATGGAAAAGATATGAGCTTTAAGAGATTTTTCAGGAACCGTGTTCTCCGTATATTTCCAGGTTACTATTTCTTTATTTCTACTATTGCCCTCCTAACTTTTTTACAAATCCTACTAATTGAAAATGCTATCGAAAAAAAAGGGATTACCGACTTAAATATTTTAAGTGCCTACATTGACCTGAAGTCAATGTTCCGTGCTTCATGGGCGGACTTTGTATTTGTTGGGAATTATATAAAAAATCTGCATGTTCACACTTGGTCATTATCTGTGGAAGAGCAGTTCTACTTTTGTATCCCATTTTTTATGACATTTGTTCTGTTTAAATATCCTAAACATACAATGACGTTTCTGGGTTCACTTTACGTGATTGCCCTATTGTTTCGCCTTTTCTACTTTTATTCCGATGATGTAACAAACAAATTTGAGAAAATGTATTATTCAACAGAAACTCGTTATGATGCATTCATTGTTGGGATCATCATTGCATATTGGAGCCAATATAAACCGGAAATTCTAAAATCAAAATTTCTTAAAAGTTCCATCACTTTCTCGATATTCATCCTACTCATTGTGTTGAGTCATTTGATTCGAAAAGATGACTCTTTTATGGCTGTTACTTTTAAAAATAATTTGATAAACTTAGGATTTGGCTCACTTGTAATCGCTTGTCTAAATATGAACGATTTTTCTTATAATACGCCAATTCGCTCAATATACAAAAGCACCATGACTTTTTTAGCAAGAATTAGTTTTACTATATATCTCTGGCACATGACAGTCCTATCTGTTCTAGGGAATTTAAAACTAACAAAACCAGATTACCTTGAAAACTCAGTATTCTACCTGATTTACTTTATTGGATATGCTCTGCTTAGTATTTCAGTAGGTGTGGTGTTGTATCGCCTCATTGAATATCCTTTTATCATGATAAAAGATAAACATAAAACGTCGTAATCGAAACGTAACATTCTACCTTCAGAAACAAAACCCGTTTTTCACCTTATTGTCACATTGCCGTAACGGATTCATTTTACTTTATCCTCAGATAAACAAGAGGATAAAATCCGATGAAACCAAATACAATTAACAAAACAGAACGAATCCTAGAGGTTCGTTTGGCTGAAAACCAACTAGAAATTGAAAGAGCACTTGCATTACGTTATGAAGTGTTCAACCTAGAAATGGGAGAAGGTCTGCCACAATCTTCTGCAACAAGAAAAGACCGTGATGAGTACGATTTGTACTGCCACCACTTAATCGTTATCGATAAATCAACAGATGACAAAAAAATTGTAGGAACTTACCGAATTTTAACACGCCAAAATGCAAAAAACGGAATTGGTTTTTACAGTGAAAACGAATTTGATATTACTTCTATTTATAACCTTCCAGATGAGATCGCGGAAGTAGGACGTTCTTGTGTTCACCCTGACTACCGCGATGGATCTGTAATCTCTTTACTTTGGCAAGGTCTTGCTGAGTTTATGAACAAACATAATGTTCGTTACCTGATGGGTTGTGGATCCATCCATTCTACTGATGCGGGAGTTGCTTCACAATCTTATGGATTTTTGAAAGCAAAAGACGCCATTGCTCCGGAAGAATTTCGGGTATATCCAAACCCTGACTTTGTTCTCCCTGGGTTTGATGCCGATTTTCAAGTAGAAGATCCAAAATCGATCTCCAAAAATATCCCTCCACTTTTGAAAGGATACCTCCGGGTGGGTGCTAAAATCTGTGGAATTCCTGCACTGGATTCTGTTTTTGGTACTACAGATGTGTTTATTCTTTTCGACCGCAAGGAAATCACGGAGAGATATGCGAAACACTATATGAATGCATGAGTCTTAACCAGGAAATAGATTACCAGCACCCAACCAAACAGGACCAAATTCGATTTTTCGTTTTTACCCTTTTTTTGGTTCTTACAATCTGTGCCGGTTATTTCCTGGGCCTTCCTCGGTATTATCTCGGATGGTTTTCTTTTGCGATTGCATCGTTCTCTGTGGCCGGAAACGATGCAGTCCAAACCATCGGAACCTTTATCGAGAGTAAAAAATCAGTTCACTGGCTCCAAAAGATTTTCGTTTTTGGTGGTCTTTTATTTTTGGTTCATTTGATCGCTTGGTTTTTACATGGCGGTGAAATCCATTTCCACAGATTAGATTCTATCCCTGAAACAAGAGACTTCAACCTCCTCCAACTTTTAGCACCTGTTTTACTTGTCGTCATAACAAGGCTCCGAGCTCCCGTTTCCACCACATTTCTCGTCTTAGGTTTGTTTGGTGGCAAAAGTATCGACCAAATGTTAACCAAATCCTTTTTCGGATATGGGCTCGCTTTTCTTGTGGCCATCGTCGTTTGGGCCATCCTTGTCAAAGTAGACCCTCACGAATACCATGAAGTCCACACCCCTGACCCTGTTTCCGAAAGGAGATGGTCGAGGTTACAATGGCTTTCTACCATGTATCTTTGGGTGGCATGGTTATTACAAGACACAGCCAACATTGCCGTATTTTTACCTCGTCAGTTGGGAATTATCGAATTCTTAACAGCAGCATTCATTCTCATCGCTGCCTTACTCATCATCATCCGCACCAATGGTGGAACCATCCAAAGAGTGGTTTCTGAAAAATCAGACATCCAATGGGCAAAAGCTGCAACCATTGTTGATTTGGTGTATGGAAGTTTGTTATTTTTTTTCCAATATATCAGTAACGTTCCCATGTCCACCACCTGGGCTTTCCTTGGCCTCCTTGCTGGCCGGGAAATCATTTTGAATGTCATCACTTACAAAGACCTTCCTTACCTAGACACCTTCCGAAAAGTGGGAAAGGACGTGGTTCTTGCCACCATAGGAATCCTTGTTTCCATTTTGGTTTTCTTTCTCTCCTACTTCCTCTACCCCGAACAAAGGGCCAATACCCCTCTAGAATTTTGGAAAACACCCGTCCAGGAAGATTCCCTATAATTTTCTTTGACATTCCCCGCAATTGTCAGGGTAGTGTCATATATGAGATTGATTCTCACATAGACAACCAGGAGCCATTATGTCCATAGCAATGATGTTACGAGAAGGTACTGCCGATAAACACCAAGAAACCGAAAAGGTTCCTTACATTCGGGCCATTTTTAGAGGCGGACTCGACGCCCAAACGTATACTTACCAATTGGAAAGCCTTCATGCTGTTTATGCAGTGATGGAAGAACTCTACCGCCAAAACAAAGATAACCCTATCCTTGCGAAACTTTACTTTCCGGCTCTTTTTCGTGAAAATTCTTTGAAAGAAGACATTGTTAGTTTTCAAAAAAAATTCGGAACCAAACTTCGTGGTTCCATTTCCAAAGCCACACAAAACTACATTGACCATATCAAAAATACGGCAAAAACCAAACCAGAACTTCTCGTGGCACAAGCTTACGTCCGTTACTTGGGAGATCTTTCTGGTGGTCAGTCGATCAAAAAAGTAGTAGCAAAAACTTTTGAACTAGAAGGAAATGAAGGAACTGCTTTTTATGAATTTCCTGAAATCGAAGACCTTATGGCATTCAAAGGTATCTATCGTCAAAACTTGGATACTCTTCCATTGAACGATTCACAAAAAGCAGAACTATTAGCAGAAGCAAATGCGACTTTTGATTTGAATAAATTTTTGTTTATTGAACTCGACTCCGATCTAAAAGAAAATATTGGGATGGATCGTTACCAAACTCTTTTACCAGCAGGTTAATTTTTGGGATTCCCGTATACATTAGTTACTTTAGTTTTTTTATCCATGTTACCGGTCACAATGATTGTACCGGTAGTCAAGGATGTTGTAAAGGATCGGATGCTTGGATCCAATTGGGAAGTTGCTTATTTTACAAGTATTCCCATGCTCGGTTCCTTTCTTTTTGCACCGGTTGCGGGAATCATCTCAGATCGTTTCAAAAACAGAAAATACTTTATTAGTTTTTTCTGTTTTTTAGATGCTGGACTATTTTACTTACTCACCATCGTGACTGACATGGGACTCTTTCTGTTTTTAAGATTCCTAGAAGGTGCCGCTCATATTTTTATCATTGGACTTCTCCTAAGTTCTGCTGCGGATCGTGAAAATGACCCAGAGAACAAACGTTATTATGGGAAAGGAATTCTTATGGGCATCACGGGAATGTTTTTATCCCTAGGTGGTGCCTTTGGAATGCCACTCGGGATTCTCGGAAGGAAAAATCCTCTTTTGCCATTTTACGTTGGTTCAGGAATTTTAATCTTTGTTGGTTTATTTAGTTTGCTTATGCTAAAAGACAAAGGGATTCATAAAGCAAAAGATTTTAAACTGAGTGACTTGAAAGTTGCCATTTTCGAAAATCCGTTTTTATTTGTTCCGTTTTTATTCAACTTTATCGATCGTTTTACTGTTGGTTTTATCATTTCATCTTTTAATATCCACCTAAGGGAAACACTTGCTTTCCATCCCGGAATGCTAGGTGTTTTTTTAGGACTTGTTCTTTTTCCAATGAGTTTACTTTCTTATCCATCAGCTCTCCTCTCTCGCAAAACAGGCGTTTTGCCACTTGTACTTGTAGGATCTACGATTTACGGAATTTTTTTAGGTCTTTCAGGAACCACCAATGAGTATTGGTATCTTTTTACATTTTTACTGATCTGCGGGGTTGGAGCCGGTGTGATGTTTGTGCCTTCCATGATGCTTGCAAGTAAAATGTCAAAACCTGGACTTACTGCCACTACCATGTCTGCCTTCACTGGCGTGGGTTCTCTTGGATTTATGTTAGGTCCTGTTGTTTCTGTACAAATGCAACTGGTCTTTGAATCAATTCTACCTCCGGCTTATAGTTTTTCTGCGCTTTCTTTCTTTTTTGGATTTTTGGAGATTGGACTTGTGTTTTTAACCATTCCATTTTTCAAAAAGATTTTGGGAAAAATGAACCGAATCGATGAGGAAAGAGAAAAGATATCACTTGCCAACCCTGATCCTATCCTGTAGAATCTTTCCTTAGTCCATCTTAAGGTAAGGGTTTATGATCAAAAAACTTTTGATACTCAGCACACTCGCGTCTGTTTTGTTTTTAGTTTCCTGTTCGTCGGGAAACAAAGTACAAGCAGGAAGCACTAAAGTTCATCCACACACAGCACTTCGCAAATTAGAAATTGATATGATCAAAGTGGGGGATGGTCTAGTAAAAACAGAAGCTGTCCTTGGCAAATCTACCGAAAAATCATCTGATCCAAGTGGAACAGTGATGGTATGGTATTTTGCAGAAGACCGTGATGTCCCAGAACAGTATTACACTCTAAAAGAAAAACCAGATACAGTAGAAAAGTTTTTGAAGCTCACATTTGATGCTAAAAACAAAATTACTGCAAAAGACTTTAAACTATAAAATCATTCTACCGATTCGGAATCAGTTTCTGTTTCGGTTGGAGCGGGGAAAGGAAAACCAGGGAAACTTGGTTTGACTTTTCCTTCCACATCATCATCTAACAAATCGATGGTGGTAAATCCCAATAAAAAATCAAAAGCTTCCGCAACATTAAATCCAAGTCTAGCCCCACCATAAACACCAGCAGTGACCTCGACATTCCATGAATATCCAGGTGGATATCCAAATGGTTTTAAGTCTTCTGCTGGAAGATAAACTAAAAATTCTTTTTGTCCAGTAGCAGAAACCAAGTCGTTTGTGAGCTCTCGACGGAAATGTTCCTTTTTTCTTCTCTTACGATCTTTGACAGGATCATAAATATAAGAGTAATAACGCATTTTATAACTTTTTACATTGGCACGTTCGTCGCTCGTGAGAGGGATTCCTTTTTTATCCACAAGCCAATTCCCTTTGGCATCCAAAAGAGGTAATCCAGAATGAAAACTTTCACCACCTAATATACCAAAGACGAGCTGTTGAGAATGGTAAGTGCCAAATTGCCCGCCCCGAAGTCCTACTCCGCGACCCAAATCTTTTTTCCCCATCTCGGATTCTCCACCTTGAAAAACAAATCCAATGGGTAAAGGTCCTACTTTCACTGCAGCTCCATACATGGGTGTTTCCGCACCAACGGTTACAATGTCTTGGAAATCATTTTTACGATTTTTCCAATATGTGGCACATTGTAGAAAAAAAGAGAGGCTAATGAGGAGTCCTATAGTTCGCATTCTTTTCCAGTTTTTTTCATTTTCTACTTTTCGGAATCAAAAAAACAAACAATTTGGGAAGATATGACTTCTTTTGAAGACTTTCCAATGATCGAAGTGAAAAAAATGAATGAGACGGAAGTTCGTCTCTTCGCTTTGCTCTTCAATCTACTCCGTGAACCCAAAGGAATCAGTTTCCAAAAATTTCGTAATATTATGCCTCGGTTCTACAAAAACGAGGACATTGAATCAGACCGTAAAAAACTATACAGAGATTTAAACCAACTAAAGTCCCTTGGATTCAATATCAAAGTGGCCCAATTTGGTTACCAATCAGAAGACTATTTTCCTTATTATTTAGAAAAAGAATCCATTGACCGCACACTAAAGTTCACCAAAGAAGAGTTAGAATATCTTTCCAGGGTTTTGTTTGCAACAGAACCTAGTCAAGAAGGGATTAGCCTTTCTCAAAAGTTGTTTTCCCATCATTTGGATCTCATCCCTAAATTTGCAAAACAACCAAAAGAAAATATTGAATTAGATGATACACCAGACTCATCACATACAGAAAAAATCTTACAAGCAATCAAAGATAAAAGAGCGCTCACCATCCAATACGGTTTTGAGGAAAAAGAAAGAACCATAGAACCGTACAGGCTCGTTCGAAAAAATACCACCGACTTCTACTTACTTGCCTATGATCGTGGAAAAAAATCGTTACGAAGATTCATTCTTCCCAAAATCACAGTCAAAAAGGAATCCAAAGAAGAATTCCAATCCAATCTTAAAATCACAAAGGAAGATTTAAATTTTCATCCTTTGTTACTTTCCAAACACCCAGAAATAGAAATTCCCATACAAATTCATCCTGAATATGAAGATCGTTGGAAGTTGTTTTTAGAAGGGGCAAGTTTTGAAAAAGTAGAAAACGAATACCGAGTCAGGACCACAAATCAAAATGCTTTGTTCCAATTTTTTGTCCTTTCTCCAGAAGCTCTTGTTGTTACTTCAGAAGATTGGAAAAAAACCTTCCAATCTTACACAAAACATTGGGAAGATTTGTATCAGTTTGTTTGATCAAAAATCGACTCCCATCACCAAATCTCAGTATTTACAATACTTAAGATGCAACAATGCTTTCCATTTGGTAAAAGATGGAATTGTTCCAAAACCTTCCTCTGCATCTTACGGCGGTTATTTGGAATGGGGTGATTTTTTAAAACTATGTAGAGACCAGTTTAGCGATGCAACTTCTATCGATAAAACACTAGAAAAAGAAGAAAGTTTCCAAAAAACTGAAAAACTTATTTTGGAAAAAAAATCAATTTTCCATGCTCACCTTCGATTTAAGGAATTTGTATCCACTGTTGAATATTTAGAATACGACAACGAACGAGAGGGCTGGATTCTTTGGGATTTCCGTCCCATTGGTTCGATCAAACAAGATATCATGCGGTCTTTGTATTTCCACAAACAAGTGGCCGAGGGAATGTCTTTAAACATTTTGGGATACAAACTGATTCGCATCCAAACCAAATACATTTATCCAGGTGGCCCCATCCAACCGGAAGATTACTTACTCATAGAAGACATAACTCCAAGGATGGAATCAGAACTCGGAACAAGAGCAGACGAATGGAACCAGTTTCAAGAAGAATTGGAACGAACAAAAGGACAAACTGTACTGTATTCGTTTTTAGATTCCAAACCCAGTTGTCGATCACTCAAAACTTGTTTGTCTCCCATACATTGTGCAAAAGGAAAAGAAAACGCCAAAGAAATCTTTGATTTTCGCGACAGTTCCGAATTAGCAAAACAATGGTTTGCTTTAGGGTACGAATCGTACGAATCCGTTCCCGATTCGGAACTTACTCCCATACAAAAAATACAAAAACAAGCCCATATCACGGGAGATATTTACTTTGATCGAAAATCTTTCGAAACCTATTTATCTAATGTGACAAAATCTGTTGCTTTTTTAGATTTTGAATCAATCAACCCTTATCTCCCTCTGTATCCACAAACAAGACCCTTTCAACATGTGCCTTATCTGTATTCTTTGCATATTTGGGATAGAGAGAACGATACATTAATACATAAAACCTATTTACACAAAGATTTAGAAACAGATCCCCGCGTTCCTGTAATGGCCCAATTGCAAAAAGACTTACCTCCAGGGATCACCGTCTTTTCGTTTAACGATTTTTTTGAAAAACTCATCATTCAGGAGGCTGCAGAAGCTTATCCTGAGTTTTTAGAATTCTGGGAAAGAGTCAAATCGATGTTTATCGACCTTGCAATGCCTTTTAAAAAACTCTGGATCTACCATCCGGGTCAAAATGGGAAAGCATCCTTAAAGGAAATACTGCCTTGTTTTAGTACAGAAAGTCACGGGGGCCTTTCCATTCGAGAGGGGCAAGATGCGAATTACCAATATTTAAGATTGATAAAAAAGCAGGTGACAGCCGAAGAAAAAAAACGTGTTCTGGAGGATTTGATAGCTTATTGCAAACTTGATAGTTATGGTTTGTTTTTAATCTATAGAATGTTACAAGAAAGATTATCGGTTATTTAATGTTAGGTATCAAAAAATCAGTCGCACAACTTGTCTTTTCGTTACCAGAACATTGGATATCTGCTTTGGCGCGTAAAAATAACCAACCGGAAACCAACCAGTTAGATCCGCGTTGTGCCTTAGCATGTAACATTGCGAAGTTCCTACCTAAAATGGAACAAATGAGTCCAGAAAAAGCACGTAGGCACTACCGCGATCAAATGCGGATCTTCGATGAGCCGGAATTTCCCATCGCTCACATCGAAGACAAACTCATTCCTACTCCTAGTGCCTCTTTCATTCCCATCCGAGTCTACAACGCCAACCCACAAAAAAGAAATCTTCCCACCATACTCTTCTTTCACGGTGGTGGACTCACCATCGGCAATTTAGAAACACATGATAATTTTTGCCGAAGAATGTCTCATTACACAAAAAGTATTGTGATTGCTGTAGATTATCGTTTGGCACCGGAACACCCATACCCGGCCGCTCATGATGATGTCTGGCTTGCCTACCAATATGTTCGCAATACTGCTTATCTTTTTGGAGGATCACCAAACGCCATTGCCGTTTGTGGAGATAGCGCAGGAGCACTCCTTGCCACTTCTCTTTGCCTCCGTGCCAAAAAAGACAAAATCCCTGTTCCCGTTTTCCAGGCCCTTTTGTACCCAATGCTTGATACAACAAAAGAATCTGAAACCTATGAGCTCTTCGGTGAAGGTTATGTCCTTACAAGGTCTCTCATGAGATGGTTCATTCAAAACTACCTTCCCAATCCAAAAGATCGACTTTTACACAATAATTCCCCGGTTTTGGCCGACCCAAAAGAATTAAAGGGTCTTCCACCCACTTATATCGGGGTTGCGGGTTACGACCCTCTCCGGGAAGAAGGGGAAACCTATGCCAGACACCTGCAATCCGCAGGAGTTAAGGTAGAGGAAAGGCTTTTCCCTTCCCTGGTCCATGGATACATCCAATTGACAGGGCTCATTCCCAAAGCCAAGGAAGCCGAACAGGACCTCTTCCAGTCCTTAGTGCGATTTTTTTCTGCAAGAAAAATCTGAGCCAGTCCATTCAAGAATCGACAAGGCAGGATTCGATACTATAAAAGACAGAATTCCTTGAGGTACGTCATGATTCTACGATTCTCCATCGCTCTCGCTTTCTTACTTGGGATTTCGGCCCTTTCTGCTGAAAAACCGGCTTCTGCTACCTTGAAGGAACGTGAGACCCAAAAACAAATCGATCTACAAAGAAAAAACGGGTTTGGTGATAACGAAATCGACACCCTTCACTCAGATATCATTGGAAATTTGCGTAAAATCAAAAAACTCCAAGAGTTAGGTGTGGATAAAACAGCAGCCCAGTACTTGGCGCAAACACCTGAAGAACATAAAGAACTTTATAAAAAAGACAAAGATGGGAAACCATATTTGGAAATCAAACTTCCTCAAGGACAGTCTTACATTGATTATCCGACAGTTTTTTTATATGATGGACTTGCTTACATCTACCCGAAAGAAGATTTCAGTGATTTGGACAAAATCATTTTAACATTTCGCCGCGTAAATGCAGATGGAACCATCCACGTAAAAGAAATGAGACGTCTTGTAAATCCATCACCAAAATCAGAAGGTACGGAAAAAGATGAAAAAGGGGAAGCGAAGTTAGATACAAACTCTGATATCCGTTTGGAATACTACAGATCTCTTACATCCGACACCATTTGGCCAAATGATCCGGTACAACCAGCAGAACCAGACATTGCTATGGTTTTGAATGATGAAAAAGATCCACTCCCTTACGACAAACAAAAACATATCATGAGATCTTACAAAAAGATGTTACGAAAAATTGCAAAACAAACTGCATTCAAACTACGTAATATTGAGTTAGATCAAAAACAAATGATTACTAAAATTTTGGATTATAATACGAACTAAAAAATCATAAAACAACAAACCAAAATTCAGGTTTGTTGTTTTTCTCTTCGACTGATGAGGAGCTGCGAAATCGTCTGCTCTTCTGTCACATACTTCCTCTTTAAATATGACAGGGCATTGTTAATAAAACGAGGCACCTTCTTTTCGGCATCCAAAAGATCCATCTTTGTTAACATTAGTTCATCGATGGTGGCCAAAGCCAAATTTCTTTGGCTCTGGTGTAATTCAAAATCGTCCTCGTCTTCTACAATCATGTTTTTTCTTGGAACGCTTGAGCTGCTTCCACTCCCCTTTCTTCATTCACAAATAAATTGATGAGTAGAGATAGAAAATAAAAGAAAGCCACCACAAGGAAGGCATTACGAAGGGTTACTAGTGTTTGGATGTATCCAAAAAGAAAAAGCCCTGCTGCTGCTGCAATTTTTCCAGAGAGTCCCCACATTCCAAAAAATTCCCCTGATTTGGATTCTGGACTAAAGATCCCAACAAGGGCTCTGGATGCTGATTGGGTAGAACCAAGTCCCATTCCTGCAAGAGAAGAGATAAAAACAAAAACCCACTGAACAGTCCAAGTTTTACCAAGACTGGCATTTGCAAAGTTTGTGAGATCATGTACAAAATATATTAAAGCACAAGTCACGAGCCAGAGAACAAGAGTTAGATTGAATGTTTTTTTAGCACCAATACTATCTTGGATGACCCCGAAGGCAAGCGCACCCACGGCAGCAAAAATTTGGATAAAAATAAACATAGCTTGTTTGTGTTCGGCTTCGATATGAATTTCTTGTGATCCGTAAATAAAGGCAAAAGAAATGACAATCGCAAGGGCTGCCATCGTAAAAAACAAGGAAACCAAATACACCATTAAATCTTTGAAGTGGCTTGCATCCTTTAAGGTTTGGACCACACGATCTTTTCCTATCTTAAAATAATTTACATGGTGCGAAACACCAAGTGGTAAGTGAGGTTCTTTCAAAAATAAGAAAGTAGGAATCGCAGCAATTAAAAAGAAAATTGCAGTGTAAGGACCAACTAACTTTAAATTTTGAAAATTGTCTAAGGTATAATCGCCAAGAGTGGTCGCAAGAGCCACAGACCCAATCCCACCGAAGTATCCAATCCCCCATGCATATCCGGAGATTTTACCCAAGTCTTCTTTGGATCCAAGGAAGGGTAAAAAGCTAGAGGCAAAGTTTTCGCCGGAAGCAAAGAAAAAGTTAGAAAAAGCAACAAGCACCATTCCGAGCCATACCATCCCTGGTTCCACATAGTAGAGAGCAAAGGTCGCAACGACACAACCGATATAACTTAGGAAAAGAAATAGTTTTTTCTTAGAACTATAGTCCGTGATAGCACCAAAGATGGGTCCAGTGGCGACCACAAATAAATACGAGGCAGCGAGGGCCCAAGCCCAAAGGGAATTTCCCATTCGGTACGGATTGTCCGATCCCATGTCGGCAGGGACAACGAGTCTTGTGAAAATCTCACAATAAACGACACTGATGATGACTGTGGTGTAGGAGGAGTTCGCAAAATCGAACATACACCATCCAAAAATTTCGCGGTTTTTTTTCTTTTTGGCTTCCGGGTTTTTGTCTTGGGACATAGAGGGTGTTAGAATTTTCCTTGGTTGAAAGTAATTAAAGAGTTTCCCTCCCTTTCCTAAATCTGTCAAATGAATAGTTCAATGGATCCTTTCGATTTAAATTCCCTTATGAGGCCCAAACGGGTCTGTTTATGTCGAATGGTGACGGAAGATGAATTAGTCCGTGCCATCCATGCGGGTGCCGTGACAATGGAACAAATCAGAGAAACCACAAGGGCCTCTACCGGCTGCGGCACCTGCTCCATGCAAGTGTACCACATCCTCCAGCGCGAATTGCAGAATCTCTCACGGAGGAAAATTTCATGAAATTATCGATCAATATGGCCATGACCTTGGACGGGAAGGTCGTTCGACCGGATGGTCGTTGGTATGGTCTTACATCCAGTGAAGACAAAACCCAAATGGATGTCTACCGTTCCCAGTCCGATGCAATCCTGATAGGAAAAAACTCTATATTAAACGACAACCCCATTGTTAAAATCCGTGCAATTCCCAACGCATTGAATCCAAGACCAGTCATTTTGGTCCGCAAAGGGACTCTCCCTCCCGACAAACATGTCTTCGAAGAATCCGACCATATCCCCTTAATCATTTGTACCAAATCCAACCTAAAAGAAATCAAAACAAGCCTTGAGAACAAAGCGGAAATCTTCGCTCTGGATTCTGATGACATTGATCCGAAAAAAGTCACAGGAATCCTCAAACGTAAAGGGTATAAAAATGTCCTCTTAGAAGGCGGGCCCAAACTCAATTTTTCCTTTTTGGAAGCGGACCTGGTGGACCGGATTTATCTGACCATTGTGCCTTTTGTGATCGGAAAAACTGGCCTACCAGGGATTGCTGACCGCAATGCGGAACTTCCAGGATTCGATCAGAATCGTTGGACCCTAAAGGACCATTTTGCCAAGGGAAACGAAATCTTTCTTGTGTACGAAAAACCGTAAAATTTTTTAAAAATAGGATTGACGGGTTTGGCCATCATTAAGTAGTTTGATATTAAACTATTTAGCAATAAGAGGTTCTATGTTTTATAAATTACTCGCAACAAACAAAGACATCACACTCACCATCCTCCGTGTTACACTCGGTCTGGTGATCCTTCCCCACGGAGCTCAAAAAGTTCTAGGTGCATTCGGCGGATACGGATTCGAAGGAACAATGGGTTTCTTTACTGGAACATTGGGCATTCCGTATTTCTTTGCTCTTCTTGCCATTGTCGCTGAATTTTTTGGTGCCATTGGTCTTATCGTAGGACTTTTCACAAGAGTAGCAGCTTTTGGAATTTTCGCTACTATGCTTGTAGCCGCAGTGCTTGTACATTTACCAAACGGATTCTTTGCTGATAAAGGTGGATACGAATACCAACTTTTAACTTTTGGTTTGGCAATCCCTCTGATCATTAAAGGTGCTGGTTCGTTTTCATTGGATGATATCATCGCTCATAAAATCGAAGGATAATAGAAAAATCGTGACTAAGACTATCTAATAGTGTTAGCCAAACTTTGACCTCTCTGATTCCTTGTCTTAAACCAACGATAAGGAATCGGAGATGAACCAACTCACTCTATCTGCTCTCCAGTCATTACTTCCAGAAGCAAAGTTTCAAAATACAGAAAGTATTCTTTCTCTTTCTTTTACAGGACTCAAATCTCTTTCATTAGCCACTACAAACGATATTTCTTTTGTAGCTTCCAAAACATTTGTCAATGATGCCAAAACTTGCAAAGCTCCCGTACTCATTGTATCTTCTGATATTATTGATTCCCTTCCTGACAAAGCTTTGGTCATAGTTCCCAAAGTGGAACTCGCAACTGCAAAAATAATCCGTCACTTCTTTCCTGAAAAACAACCGTCAGGAAAACATAGTGCACAAGTTGCCATCGATCCTACTGCAAAAATCGGATCCAATACCGATATCGGACATTTTGTAACCATCGGAAAAAACTCTATCATTGGCAATGACTGTATCATTGAAGATGGAGTCAAAATTGGAGACAATGTCCATATTGGTGATGGTGCAAGAATAGGAAAAAACTGCGTATTCTTTGATGATACCATCATCGGAAAACGATTCATCGTATTTGGAAATTCCAGTTTTGGTGGCGATGGTTTTGGATTTGTTTTTGCTGATGGCAAACATAACAAAATCCCACAAGTGGGTCGTGTTGTGATTGGTGACGATGTGGAAGTAGGAAGTAACTGCACCATCGATCGTGGAGCTCTGACAGATACAACCATCGGCAGTGGATGTAAATTTGATAATATGGTTCACATTGCTCATAACTGCAAGGTGGGAGATCATGTGATCATTGCGGGCCAGTCCGGTCTTGCAGGCAGTGTGACACTTGGAAACCACGTGATCATCGGTGGGGCTTGTGCCATTAGCGACCATTTAACACTTGTTGATGGAACCATCATTGCTGGTGGATCAAGTCTTCGCACATCCCCAAAAACAAAAGATGTATATGTGGGTTGGGACTTGGGCCTTACCTTCCCTGAATTTCAAAAGTATCGTGTGAATATCAAAAACATTGTGAACCTTAACAAATGGTTGAAACGTATTGAAAACATTGAAAAAAAAGTAGGGATTGAAACTAAGGAATCTTAATCAAATTCCGTAAGGAAAGATTGTTGCAAAACATACTTTCATCAATCTTTCCGATTTTTTTTCTTATATTTAGGAAACCGAATCAATATACAATTGTATTCGGTTTTGGATCTCCACAAGAATGGATGGATCTGGGAAAGGAATCGGATTTCCTTCTGGATCTGTCCATTGTAACTTCCCTTCCTCCCCTTTTCGCAAACTCAAATAAAAGATAGGTGCAGGATTCCTTCGATTCCCTTCCAAACCACCTAACCTTAATGTTACGGAGCCCATGTCTGAAATTACCCATTCAAAGACCTGTCCCATCTGTTCTGTCTTCCAACGAATGGGAAATTCGATAGGTTCTTGGGTTTGAGGTGCCGGACTTTCTATATTTGGATATTTTGCCAACAACCAACGAAAAACGCGGAGGGATTCTTCTCTTAAATAAGGCAAATCATTGAGTTCAATGGCATTCATAGTTTGATAACACCGTTTTTAATTTTGGTCCGAAAAAAACTCGCCAAACAACCATCATTTGAATTCTTTTTTTGTTGCCTCTTCTTTTAACTGCAACTTTGCTTTGTCCCAAAACTGGTCTAGTTCTACCAGGGAATGATCTTTTAAAGTTTTCCCAATTTCTTCTACGAAACCCTCAACCATACGAAAACGAGTTTCAAATTTTTCATTGGCACGGCGAAGACAGGTTTCAGGATCAATGGACAGTTTACGAGATAAATTGACGAGTAAAAAGAAAAGATCACCTAACTCATCTTCGATGCGCTCGTCATAAGGTATTTTTTTCGCACTTAAAGATCCTTTGGATTTTAGTTCGGTATCTAATTCTCCTATTTCTTCTTGGAACTTTTCAAACACTCCAGAAACAGTAGGCCAATCAAATCCATGTTTCGTGACCTTACTTTGGATTTTTTCAGAACGTTGGATGGCAGGTAGTGCTTTGGGAATTCCGGCAAGAATGCTTTTGTCGGGATCAGCTTTTCCTTTCGATTCTTTTTCTTTTTGTTTTAACTGATCCCACTGAGTCAGCACCTGTTCCCCAGAATTGATTCCTTCTTTGTTTCCATAAACATGGGGATGGCGAAACACTAATTTTTGAAATACATCATTGGCCACGTCTTGGAACTCGAAGGCTCCTCTTTCCTTGGCCAATTGGCTATGAAAGGTAATTTGAAAAAGTAAATCACCCAATTCTTCTTTTAGGTGGTTGTCGTCTCCTCTTTCAATCGTATCAACGACTTCGTAAGTTTCTTCCAGTAAATGGGGAATGACGGAAAGATGGGTCTGCTCTTTGTCCCAAGGACAACCTTCGGGACTGCGTAAATCTGCCGTCAGAGCGAGTAGGTTTTCCAAGGGTGAATCAAAATTAGGAGGGTTCACTGATTGTATTTTTCCCGAACCTTGCGGGAAGCAAACGGAAATTTTATCTTGCGAAAGCCCCCCCCCTTTACGAGTCTATCCCTATGTTCCAATCTCGTGTCTCCGTTGCCATCCTTATGGTGATCGCTACTGTCATCAGCCGTATCCTACCTCACCCACCGAATTTTACGCCCATTTTGGCCGTTTCTTTGTTTTCGGGTGCTTATTTGACAGACAGACGACTTGCTCTTTTTGTTCCTATCTTAGCGATGTTCGTTTCCGATTATTTCATCGGGTTTCATGACCTAATGCCTGTGGTTTACGGATTTATGATCCTTGCAGTTCTTTTTGGAAAACAAATTGGAACTTCCCTTATAAAATCCCTTGGATTCACAGTGGTTGGATCGGTTGTTTTCTTTATTCTGACGAACCTAGCAGTTTGGGCCACAAGCGGTATGTATACTCTAGATGCTTCTGGACTTGCGACTTGTTTTACACTCGCCATTCCTTTTTTCCAAAACTCAATTGCCGGTGATTTAGTATATTCCGGAATCCTTTTTGGATCGATGGCTTTCCTCAATCGCACTGTATTTGTTACGGCAAAACAAAACGCATAAAAACAAATTTTCCTTTTACAATTCTTGTAACATTCGGTGGACTCGGGTCTTTGGGCCATCCGCCGAATTTTTGATCCTCTCCACTATCTGCAAACGATCTCTTAGTCCCATCCGGTTCGCAATCTGAATTCCAAGCCCTGGCCTTGCATTCATTTCCAAAAGAAGTGGTCCCCTAGTTTCATCGAGCACAATGTCTACACCCAAATATCCGAGACCGGACATATCGTAACAACGAGAGGCCATTTCTAAAATAGTTTCCCAATGAGGGATCACTCTTCCACTTAATGTTTGTTTTGTGTCAGGATGTAGATGAATGATTTTATCATTACAAACCGAATGTGTGAGAGTTCCCGTAGATAAGTCTACACCCACACCGAGAGCGCCTTGGTGGAGATTGGCTCTTCCTCCCGATTCTTTTGTAGGTAAACGTAACATAGCCATCACAGGATATCCTAAAAATACAATCACACGAATGTCTGGAATTCCACGAAAGGAAATCTCACGAAAGAAAGAATGGCATTCCAACCTCTCTTGTAATACACAAGAATCCGAGTTTCCATCCAAAGAATACAGTCCTGATAAAATCCCAGAGATATGGTGGTGAAGTTCTTTTTCAGAGATATTTTTTCCATCTACTTTCTGATAAAGAATAGAACCACTAGGGGTTTCCGATTCACCAGTAATCACAAGGATTCCGTTCCCCATACCACCGTTAGCTGGTTTGACAACAAATCCAGGCCTTTTTTGGATGAGTTCCCGAGTGCCTCGGATTCCACCAAAAGCATCCACTACTCCGTAATGGTGAGGCATAGGAACATGAAACTGCCTAGCAAGTTCCGCGGTTTTCCATTTATCATCCACTAAGGGGTAATATTCTCTTGGATTGTAAGGCAAAATGTATTCCCCAATCCTACGGTTGATTCCAAGGATTCCCTCTTCTTCAAACTTCTTGAAAAGAGAGATCATGATTTAAATATTTCCTTAAATCGAAAAAGTTCTGAAACTCGATACCCTTTGTATTGACCAAGAAGAATTTGAATGGCGATGACAATGAACAACAATTCGGGATGAGTAAAAAAGAGAATTTGTAAAGAACCAAAAAAGAAAATCATATAACTAATGAGAGCAATGAGTAATGTTCCCGCAAGTGTCACAAAAGTATGTAAAACTCCTTCCTCAATGATCATAATCGAAAATCGTTCTACAAAAATCGTAGTAATGACAATTGGGAACAAAGTGACACTCATTTGATTAAAAATAGAAATTTCTTCATTTAAAACGGAAAATAAAATTAGGGTAATGACGGTGATTGTGAGTAGGATCGAAAGTCTTGGAACAGCCAGTAGATAGTATTTGTCCAAAGCATACCTTTCAAAAAACCCAAGTCCAATGATCAAAAGGAAAAAACAAATCCCAAAGAGGAGATTTGTTTCATAAAAAAACATCGCAAGTAAGATCGGTGTAAAAATTCCGAAAGTAGGAATTCCAATCATATTCCTAGCCACCGATAAAACCAAGGCACCAATGGGAATCAAAATCACCAACCGGAATAAGTTCTGTAGCGGTGTTGGCAAACTATACAAAGAATAATAACGCAAAAAACGATTACTCGTAGCTATTTCGTCACTATACTCTTTAAAATTATAGCGATTTACATTTGATTTTGTAATATACGTCGTATAACGGAAGGTAGCTGGTTCTTCCCCAAGAGATCTTCTCTCTTCGACGGATTTCCAAAGTGGCAGATACCCGTTGACAGCACTGGCAAAAATATTTTTGTAAGTGGATACAAAATACCACTTACCATGAATTCTAATTTCGTTCCAAAAACTAAGTTTTGTTTTGTTATCTTTTGTATTCTGTTTGGACAAATCAAAACCAGCCACTGTCCTGGCTTGGATTCCCCGTATCCTACAAAGTAGGGAAAAAAGAATCGCCTGTGTATAAGCACTTCCATTGTGCAAACGAATTGTATCAGAAAGGGAAATTTCTTTGGTTGTATTCAAAACTTCTTCTGAAATAAAATAAAAAATTTGTTTGGCTGCTGCCACATTGTCTTTGTCGTAAGGATGAATCTGTTCAAAGAGTTTTTTTGCTAACTGAATTTCTTCTGGAGAAAAATTCTTAAGAGAAAGATAATATGGTTCCTTTGCACTTTGTTTTCCCGTTGTTTGAGGAATTTCAGGTTCTGGATGAGAATGTGTATAAGGTAAAATTTTTATTTTTGCATAATAACCAATTGGAGAATTCCAATCTTCTCCTTCCCAAATTCCCAAATGGCCATACTGTCTTTTTTGCATCCTAAAATCTAAATCCTCTATCTTCATATTGGATTTTAAAACTTTAGATTGAATGAATTGTTTTGGGACTGGAAAGTTCACTTCCGAAACGGCAACATTTTCTTTTGGAAGGATCACTACTTGTAAGTTGACAGTATCATCAACTTCCATTGGTAAAAGTGAAAGATCAGCAACCTTTAGTTTATATAGAATCGATACAATGGGTAAAATGATCAGTATCGATACTGTAATTAAAGTTTTGCGATCCAAACTAATCCCCTAATGCGTGCGACAAAGATACATCCACTAAAAACTTACCCATTAGATAATTTCGACCAATGAGAATGGGATAATTCAAATTCGTTCGATCATTCAAATTGATGATGACTTCTTCTTTGATTTTACCCATCTTCATCACCTCACGAATCATAATTCGTTTTTCAGAAACTCCAGAAGTACTAGAAACCTTTGCTTCTTTTACAAATCGACTTTTTAACTTAACTGGTTTTTCATCCACAAAGGTTTCAAAAACAACAAATTCTTCCCCATTTTCCGTGAGTCTTTCAATATTGACTGCATGGATGGAACAGGATTTAGCACCTGTATCGATTCTTGCCCGAAGTTTAAGTTTCCAATTGGGAAATTCAACCCATTCCACTCGACCAATGATGGGTTTTAAATATTGAGGTGGAATGACAATGGGTTTGATATGTGAATCTGGTTTTTTCTCAATGATTTGTTTGGATCCAAAACAATTGAGAAAAAGCGACATTGACCCAAGTAAAAAAATAAATAAAAAACGAGAATGATTGGAATCAATGAATCTGAATTGAAATTTCATAAAATGACTGGAAAAACTCATACTGACTTACGCTGCTTATTTTTCACTTCATTTTGGTATGCATTGAATAAATCAATATAACGCAAATAACCCAAACATTTACCATCTTCAACAATTGCAAGTTTGTCGACATCATATTCTAAAAGAATGCGTAACGCTTTTCCTAAAGTGTCTTTCGTGCAAACAGAAGGAACATCTTGTACAATTTCTCCGCAAGTAATCAAGTTTTTTAAATCCGCTTCAAATTCTGGAAGGATTCTATTTTTTCGAAGGGAGACAATCCCTTTGTATTCTTCTCCGGCCCCAATCAGAATGAAATCACTCGCTTGGATACCCGGTGCATTGGATTGTAATTCAGTCAAAGAAAGATGTTCTGAAACAATTGCATACTTTCTAAATTCAGAAAAATGATCCGTGATACGAATCCGATCCATAATGTCCTGATTCATATCCCAATGGTGCGAAGGAGACAAAAATCTATTTTTGATTTGGTTTCTATAAATAGAAAATTTATGAGACAAAACGACAGCAACAACAGATACAATCATCAGTGGCGGTAGGAGTTCATAACTTCCGATCATATCACAAACCATAACCATTCCAGCAATGGGAGCTCTTGCCACTCCGGCAAAAAAAGATCCCATCCCCACCAAAAGAAAAGGAAAAATAACAATACCTAATTCTGGAAATACAACTTGAGCCATCGAACCAACAAAGGCACCTAACATACCTCCGATGGCAAAAGAAGGACCAAGTAACCCGCCTGAACTTCCAGAACCAACAGTTAGTGATGTAGAAAAAACTTTAAATAAAGCAACGGCCAAAAGGAAAAAAGGACCAGAAAAAGCAAAACTTGTCGACTCTAACACTTCTCCATTGATCATTCTTTGGATGAGTCCAAATCCAGAACCCAAAACTTCAGGAAACAATAAAGCAATACAACCTACAATCAGACCACCAAACGCTGGTTTCAAAAAATTGGGTAAAGGAAGTTTCGAAAAAATATCCTGCACAAAATGGTATACTTTTACAAAAAAATATCCAACCACATAACAAAGAAGCCCAAGTAAAATATATAAAGGAATGTGCCTGTAATCGTTAAGACTATACTCTTGTACAGAAAATATAGAACCACTCCCTGCGATGCTTGTATATGTCAAATAGGCTGTAACAGATGATAAAATACAAGGAACAAGAGAATCACTTTCGATATCTTCTTGGTAAACCATTTCTACGGCAGTGATCGCTCCACCAAGTGGTGCACGAAAAATGGCTCCAAGTCCTCCCGCCGTACCTGCTAACATCAAAGTCCTTCGGGCTCTGGCTCCGGCACCTAAAAACCCAGCCAAACTAGAACCAAACCCGGCACCAATTTGTGCTGTTGGTCCTTCCTTTCCTCCAGACCCACCGGAACCTAACGTGAGTATGGTGGCAATTGCTTTATAAAATGGAACCTTGGTTTGGATTTTTCCTTCGTTAAAATGAAATGCATAAATGAGAGAATCAGTCCCTCCACCTTGGGCTTCGGAACAAAAAAAACTTGTGATGATCCCAACAAGAAGACCACCGATGGCAGGTAAAAAAACAACCCAAAGAGGAGAGAGAGGACCCACGTCACCGATGGAATGGAAATGCAAATCACCCGCCGGGATCCCTGGATCATAACCCATCAAACTTCCAAAGGTAAACGATTCCGTCCAAGTTAAGGCCCAGTTGAATCCATAGGCACCAAAACCTGAGAGGAGTCCGATGAGAAGCGAATAGACATAAATCGATCTCGGTCCCTGGATAGAAAACACGCCCTTTAGACCAAAATTTGACCCCATAGGGCAAGATTGCAAATTCGCCTAAATTTCCCAAGGAAATTCTGAATCCTCTTGACCAGGGAATGAATTCCTGTGACGATTGGATGGTATGTTTCGATCGACTGTTATCCTTTTGGTTCTTTCCTCCGTTTTTGCGGCTTGTGGTCTTAAAAACGAAAACAAAGCGGAATTGTCTATGCTCGCCGACGGAGAACCCGGCCTCTACTTTTTAGGGGAAGTGGATAGCGATATCACCACTAGTTGTGGTCAAGCCACTCCGGCAACCACCACAACGACAGGAACCGGAACGACAACAGGAACCACTGGGTCTACTTCAACCACAAATAACACCCGCTTTACGGTAATTTCTCAGTTGATTTTCAAAACAAAAGAAACACTTAACTTACGTTTTACTTATGATAGCACACAGATCCAAGGAAAGATCGATCCACAACAAGGTTTTGTTCTTGCAGGCGGTGCATTTGGAAAAACGGTCCAAGGAACACAGGGGACAGTGGAATGGTTCAACCAAGGGATCAATATTGACACTGCTTTACAAAGTGCCCAACAGATTTCTTTCTTTAACTTAGAACTCACACTCAATGGAACTTATAGTACCACTGCTACAACTACAAATGTCCTGCTCTCTTGTAATACTTTGGATAGTGTAAATTGTACTTCAGGAACATCCACAACACAATGTTTTACTTCTGATAACAAAACTTGTTTAGTGCAAAACACAAGCACAGATTCAAAGTCTGTAATCATTCGCGGAACCATCAAGTGTAATGCACCAAATATTGTTCCGCAATAAGTTAAGAACCAACAGACCTTAACGATTGTATCGATTTCTTGTTTGCCTATGTTTCCTTCCTCTCACGCTTTCGGCGGAAGGGAATCCGGGACTCTGGCATTTAGGAACCAATCCACAAACAAAACAATCGGAACTTTCTCCCAAAGATTACCACCATCATTTTTATTTCGGTTTTACCAAAGAAGACCACTACTACCAAATCCAAATTGAGGAAAATGCATCACAGTATTTTCATTTTGAAAATGGAATGATCTCGGAACTGGATGTATGGTTCTTCCAAAATGATCGATTGGTTTCAGAATTACAAACAGGATTACTACGAAAAAAAAATCCTGATGTTTTGTTTACTGGCGGATTTGTTTTACCCGCAAAGGAAAAGGGAACTTATCTATTCCGAGTCCATTCAGACGATCCACATCGAATCAATTTTCGAATCCGAAGTGATTCTAACTTGTTACAATATACTAAATCCATATCTTTATGGCAGGGTTTTCATTTAGGACTTTGTATTTTAGTTTGTCTTTTGTCTGCGACACAGTTTGTGTTATTAAGAGAAAAAGTATATTTATTACTTACGTTTGCGACTCTTTCTATCCTTTTTACCAATACATTAAGATCTGGACTTTTATACGAATATGGTGCCAGCAACTATGAATGGTTTTATCGTTACATACCAGGCCTCATTTCACTTACTCCATTTGGACTCGTCATCTTTTTAAGAGAATTTTTACAAACGAAAGAAAAATATCCAAATGCAGATAAATATTTAGTATCCTATGCTATCTTTATGTTGGCATCCATATTGATTGTTTTTATAGACTTACAATATTATTTTCGATTTATCTATTCAAATAGCTTGATGTTAACATCACTAACTTTCGGTTATGCGATCTATAGTTTAATCAAAAAGAAAGAGAATGCAAATGTATTGTTCTACGCATTTTTTGTTAGACAATTAAGCACAAGCCTCCTTATTTTTACAAATTTTGGTTTTCTTCCCTCTTATCCCTTCCTAAGTTCTGCCAATGAAATTGGAGCAGCACTTCAAATGACGATCTTTACCATTGCCATTTCAAAGTTCCAAATTCAAACTCGCATCAAAAAAGAAGAAACCGTAACCAAAGAAAACGCGGAACTAGAATCAATCGTATGGGAACGTACCAAAGAAATTCAAAAACAAAAAGAAGAACTAGAGAAGGCTTTACTGCAAATCAGCCATACCGAAAGTAAACTTGTCTTTTCAGAAAAAATGTCTGAATTGGGGAAACTTGTCGCAGGCGTTGCCCATGAAATCAACAACCCTTTAAGTGCCATCAAAGCATCCATTGAAACTTTGATAGAATCCAAAAACAACGAAATTAAAAATTTAGGCTCAAAAGAAAATATCTATTCTTCACTCACACCGCAAGAAATAAAAACAATGAAACAATTGTTAAGTTTCCAATCTGATTTTGGACTTGTTGCAAGTTATACAGAGAGAAAAGACAAAAAAGCAAACCTAAAACAAACATTCAAAGACAATGGGTTAGAATTTGAGGATTCCATTTTAGAAAGATTTTTAGATGTAGGAATTACAAAGTTATACGATGAAGAAATAACCTTATTAAAATCGGGAGAAGAAAAACTCTCAAACCTTCTTTTAGAAGAAAAAAATTTCAAACTTCATTTATCAATCATCCAGATTGCCGTTGATCGATCTTCCAAAATCATTTTAGCTCTCAAAAACTTTTCTCGAGTCACAAAGGTCGAAGAAAGAAGGATCTTTACCTTATTAGATAATATAGAGACAGTCATTACAATTTATCAATACAGAATGCGTGGGAAGGTTTCTCTAAAAAAAACTTTCATAACGGATGCGACCATTCTTGGTTGGCCAGAAGATTTAATTCGTGTATGGACCAACTTAATCCTAAATGGGTTAGAAGCTATGGATCAGAAAGGAAACCTAATGATCACTACTGAACAAAAGGGAAACAGAGTGGAAGTAAAGGTAATTGACAATGGTCCAGGGATTCCATTAGAGATTCAGAACAAAATTTTTGATCCATTTTTTACCACCAAGAACCATGGAGAAGGAACGGGGATGGGGCTTGGAATTACAAAGTCAATCGTTGAAAAACATAAAGGGAATATTTATATAGAATCTGAACCGGGGAGAACTTGTTTTTCTGTTTTATTGCCGGTCATTGAATTCATTGATCCCAACGAACCTTTTGTGGAAGAAACCTAAGTAAGTCGCTCTAATTGTTCTACAAATAACTGACGTTCAGCGCTCGTAGGAAATTGATTTAAAAAACCAAGTAGGTAATTTTTTTCTGCGCCCAACTCTTTCTGAAGTTTTTCAGAAATCTTTTTTGATTCCATAAGACCAAGAATGTAGGCTCCATCGGCCGTAGTTCTTTCTTCTTTTTTGAACACAGATTCCAATTTTCTTTTTTCTAAAAGACTCAAACTTTCTCTCAGAACAAGAACCGGATATGTATAGAGTCCATTTTTAAAATCTTTTAAAAATTCCTTACCACTAGCACTTGAATCCGTAAAATAATCCAAACAATCATCTTTCTTTTGGAAAAGTTTTCCCAACCTAACACCGAAATCACGGATAACTGCCCTTTCTTTTTTTGACTTACCGGCAAGGATGGCTGCCGACTCTGTACAAACACCGAAAAGAGAAGCTGTTTTTCCATAAATAATAGAATCATAAACTTTTAAGGAAATTTTAGGATTTTTTTCCCATTCCATTTGCAAAAGTTCGCTCACAGAAAGATCCTTTAACACTTGGGAAAAAATTTCCATAAGTTCTGGATTGCCAAGGGTATTGAGTCGACTGATTCCACAAGCTAACAGATAGTCACCGGCAAGAATGGCTGTTTTATTTCCAAACAAAGTCCCAATCGTCGGTTTGCCTCGGCGAATAGGGGCATTGTCCACTACATCATCATGAAGTAAACTTGCGGCATGGATGAGTTCAGCGACACTTCCTACATCAAGCCAACTTGTATCTTTTACATTTAGAAATTGGCAAAAAAGATAATGCGAGAATGGACGGATTCGTTTTCCACCAGAAGTGATGACATGTTTTTTAATTTTTTTGAGAACGGGAATGTCTTCTTTAATGATTCCATCTAAATTTTTATCAAACTTAGCTAATATGGATTGGATACGAAGATTTGATTTCATTCATTATTCCACATGAGTGGATCGACTTTCTAAAATCTGCAAATGATCTTTAATAATATTTTCCATTTCTTTGGTTTGGTTGTCCCGATAGATATGGATTAAATTTCTGCACATACGTTTGATCATGGAAAGTGTGGATGCTTTTGTGAAATACTTAGGCGAATTGGAATATCCATTTGCCTCTAAAAACTTTTCACATGTGAATTTATCTAATAAAACACCACCATGAAATGGATCGATATACGTAAAATACCCGTCCGATTCATATTGCAAAAGGAAATGAAGTGGTAAATTGGTTCCATAAAGAGGAAGTCCCAATCTTTGGCCAACTAACAAATACACAACGGAAAGAGAAATTGGAATCCCCAACCTACTTTTGATCACTTGGTAAAGGTAAGAATTTCCGGGATCATTGTAATTTTGAATATTCCCAACAAATCCTTCTTCTTGGAATAAAACTTGGCAAAGGATTTGGACTTTTAATTCATCTGTCAAATATCCAGAATGATCATCATACAACTCAGAAACTCGAAGGGCAATCCGATCTAATTCGTGTTTGATCTCTGCATAGTTTTGGTCAGGAAAACCTATACTAGAAAGTTGTACACACATCTCTTCTAAATCTTTATAATGATTTGTATTCCCACGTAACGTGAGTTTGAAGAAGGAATGACGAAGTCTGTGACGAGTAATTTCAGCTTTTAAACTACGGGCTTGTACTCGAAGGTAAGGATCTTTTACTTCTTCTAAAGCAGACTCTACTTGAATCTGCCATGGGACACGAGATGCGATGAGTTTTAATAAAAAACGTTTTTTTTCAGGAGGAGCAATTTCCCAATCATATAATAAACGAGTGATATCGTCTGGATAAAAATCAGGAAAAGAAGTTTGTCCCATAGAAAAACTATCTATATAAAAACAGAAATGTCAATCGAATCTAAAAGATTATACTAATTCTGCGAGTGCTTGCGCTTCTTGTTCTTTGTTCGGAGGAGTTCCATGCCATTTAGGATTGTTTTCCATATAAGAAACACCTTTTCCTAAAATAGTTCTAAAGACAATGAGAGTTGGTCCACCTGTATGTTGTTTTGCTTTTGCAAATGCAGCAAAGATTTCTTCCATATTATGTCCGTCTGCATTGATTACATTCCAACCGAACATCTCAAACTTTTTATCTAATGGTTCTAACTTCATTACTTCTTCTGTATTACCATCAATTTGGATGTAATTACGATCCATAAAAGCAATGAGGTTGTCAGTTTTGAAGTGAACAGCCGATTGAGCTGCTTCCCAAGTCATACCTTCACCGCATTCACCATCAGAGATGCACGTATAAATTTTATATGTCTCTTTTTTTAGTTTTGCACCGAGAGCAAGTCCCACTGATACAGACAAACCTTGTCCAAGAGAACCAGAACTAGACTCGATTCCCTTCATATAACGAGTGGAAGGGTGTCCTTGGAGATAAGAATTGATATTACGAAATGTCAACAGATCCTCTACAGGGAAATATCCAGAAAGTCCCATAGATGCATAACGTACGGCACAAACGTGGCCGTTAGAAAGAATGAGGCGATCTCTTTCTGGCCATTCAGGATTTTTGGGATCATGATTTAAAATGGAAGTATAAAGTGCAGCATAGATATCAGCAAGACCAAGGGGACCACCTGGGTGACCAGAGTTGGCAGCCGTAACCATTTTGATGACTTGGATTCGGATATCTTTTGCAAATTTCTTAGCGACTTCAATTTTTTCCATGAACATTCCTTAAAGCGGTTTTGATTGAAATAAAAACAGACCGGAGATATAAACAATCGTGTACAATGGCAAAAAGATGTAATGCAATTTTACGTGTAAGTTACGTTTTCTTTTCCACCCCAAATATCCCATACACAACATTAGAACAAGGGCAATGGCTGCAAAAAACCTGTGAATATGGATGATGGTTTCCGGTGTTGTTGGATAAATTTGGTGTAAAGTTACGCCACCTAACAAATATTTCATGCTTAAGAGATAAACAGCAGCGGTGAGATTTGCCAAAATCCCAAGCGAATTGAAGAACCTATGGAGTTTTTGGTCTCTCTTTCGAAAAAAATACCCTGAATAAAATCCAATTAGGGAGATCGTCATCAGAGAATTGACCCAAAATAGTGCCATCTCTTGTCATTCTGAAAGAAACCATCTCCACTCAAAGAATTTTTATTTGACCTTAACAGCTTTTCCCAAAAATTGGATATGCATGCCGCCTTAGCTCAGTGGTAGAGCAGCTGTTTTGTAAACAGCCGGTCGGAGGTTCAAATCCCTCAGGCGGCTCCATGCAACTTCTTCGGGTAGGTACTCAAGTGGCCAACGAGGGCAGACTGTAAATCTGCTGGTTTTACCTTCGAAGGTTCGAATCCTTCCCTGCCCAATCAAGTCTTCTATTACCACAAATAAAATCCCCAACTAACAACAAATCGAAGGATTCGAATAGAACCCGAGCGACTGCGACAATAGGAGCAGTTTCCGCACGATGCGGAAAAGCGAGTGGTGACGGGCCCGAGCGAGCGTAGCGCCAGGATGGCGGAGCGAAGGGTGGGCGAATCAGGACGCTTCCATACTTGTCCGTTCCCTGCCCAAACTAAGAAGTCTCTATCACCACAAACAAATCAGCAACTAAATCACCCAGTTCAATATCTTGGTTCTATAGAAAAAATAGGCCCCATCTTTTTTTCTTTGCAACTGTATTCCAAATTGTCCGCGTTTCGATCGCACAACTGAAATGAAATTCATAGGTTCTTGCCCTTCCCAAGAGACAGTCGGAAACAATTGTTTGCCAGATCCATCATAAAAAGCCCATTGTGTTTCCTCAGTTTCTGCGGACTCTTCGGTAAAGAATTGATCCAAACCCACTTCTGCTTCTGGTAAAAATTGGCAAGTCATGGAAGAAGATATCGGATTTCGACCGAACACTAACAAAGGTTTTTGTTTGCAAAATCGAATTTGGTCTCGTGATGATCCGACAAGTTCCAATCGTAACGTTTGTTCTGGTGTGACTAAAAAATTAGCGAATAGAGAAGAGGCTAAGAAAAAAACAAAACCGAAAACAAAGCCCATTGAATGAGATTTTTTTTTCATTGGTTTGTCCCCGGGAAGAGTAATGTTAAAAATTCATTCCCTTCTCTTTCGGCTAAGATGCGAATGCTTGGTTCATAAGGTTTCCAAGAATTGTTTGGATTGGGAGAACAATAAAAATGCAAAAGAGTTTCGATTTCATCTGTGGAGGACGGTGAAAATTTAAATGTCGAACACATCTCTTTTGCATTTCCTTTTAAAACAAGGGATTTTGTGGTTTCTAAATCCGCTCTTGGTTTGGATCCAAAACTTCCACTCATCCGAAAGTATCTTGCGGACAAATCGTATTCTGTTGTTTGGCGGTAGTACACTCCCATCAAATACAAAACGTCCGATTTTTCTTGGTCAGATCTTTCTGATTCAGATTCACCCAAAATGGTTTTCAAAAATTCCTTACCGGAATCGGCTCCAATTTTAAATTCAGAAATCCCAATAAACAATGGAGTTTTTGCCATTGCCTGGTTTTCTGCATAAATCGATAAAATCACTTTGTATTGTTTGCGTTTCAAAAGAATAATGGAAGCAAATTCATATAACTTTTGTGAGTTGGCAAGTTTTAGGTGTTCTGATAATTCCGTAAATTTATCCGCAGAGGCTTTGGCCGCGTGTACGTAGGTTGCTGATAGTTCGGCAACTCCGATCGGTTTGTAAATTTCTGCCAAATGAGTCCAAATCCAACCTCTTTCTTTCGAAGGAATGAGTGAAGGAAATTTACTTCCTAAAAACAATGCATCCAGTAACTTTCCATGTTTTTTATACAAAAAGAAAAGTCTGGATACCACTGCCTTTTGTAATTTTCCAGATGGTTTTTCTGTTAATGCTTTTTCATACAAAGGAATGGCAAATAGAGTATTCAATTGTTCCATCTCATACCCTGATTCATAATAAGAATCTGCAAATATTGATGAAGAAAATCCAAGTAAAGAAATAAACAAAACGAAACGAATCAATCTAATCTGAATCTTTTTCATCTAATACAACCCTTTCATCAAATCTTTGTTTTCTGAATGTGTTGCTTTATGGTCTTCTGTACAAATTCCCTCAGGGGGATAATCAGAAAGATACAACTCATTTGCCACTGGACAATTGGCACCTGCTTGTTTTCCTGTCAACGAACAGATCTTATATGGTTTTGCATAAACTGGTTGGCTGAATTGGATTTTAGGAATTATATTTTTTTTATCAATAGAAGAAACAATTTCTCCCCAAAGGGGAGCGGCCACTGCTCCACCAAGTCCACTCGGACCCATTCCAAATTTTGGATTGTCATAACCAACCCAAACGGCCAAAGCTAAATCAGGCCTTGCTCCCACAAACCAAGCATCTTTGTAATCATTTGTAGTTCCCGTTTTACCGATTAAATCTCCCGCATAACCACCGTTTCTGACTCCACTAGCTCGACCACTATCACGTAATAAAGATACCATTACTTCTGCTGTGTCAGGACGAATCACTTGGCGCTCTGGTGGGAGTTTTAATTTAAACTCATCAGTTCCACCCACTTCATACAGAACCACACCTTTTGCATTTTTAATCCTTTGGATGAGATAAGGACGTTTGACTGTGCCTTGGTTGACAAAACCTGTAAAGGCGGATGCCATCTCCAAAGGAGAAATCTCCAATGTTCCCAAAGCCAAAGACAAATCCCCTCTGTATCGATTTTTCTTTTCTGCATCATTTGGAAAAAAGTATTTTGTAAAATAACGTTCAATGCCGGCAGTACCCAATCGTTCTGCGACTTGGACGGCTGCGGTGTTTTTCGATTTTACAAGTGCTGTGCGAAGAGAAATCTCCCCATCAAAACTTCCTCCTAAATTTTCAGGAGCCCATTCCTTTCCACCACCGCCACGATAATACAAAGGAGCATCCAAAATTCTTGTACCAGATTGGATCACACCAGCATCAATCGCAGAAGCATATAACACTGCTTTGATGGAACTACCGGTTTGTCTCCGCATTTGGGTGGCACGATTGAATTGGTTTTGTGAATTAAACTCTTCACCACCATGCAAAAATAGCACCTGACCTGTATTTGGTTGTATTCCAACAATTGCAGCCTGGACGGCACTGGTATCTTTTTCAGATTCCAAACTATCTGTGTTCCATACTAGTTCGTTTAAAATAGATACTTCTTCCATCTTCTGGCGAAATGCTAAATCTAAAGGTGATTCCGGCTTTACTCGAACTCGTTTTTTTTGGATTTTTCCAGACTTCCGATTCCGACTCAAATATTCACGAACGATTGGACCAATGAGTTCTTGCGCCCCTCGGTCCAAAGTTGTTTCTACCGTATACCCACCACTTTCATAAATATTCTTATCCCCTTCTAAAGAAGAAAGAATTCCACGCACATGTTCAGTCACATAAGGAGCAATGTCTTGTCTCGAACCAAAAACTGTTTCATTCGGAGAACGAGTGGAAAGATTATGATAAAAACTAACGAACTTTTCACGATCTAAATTAGGATAAATGCCTCGATTGCGAAACATCTGTAAAATAGCACGAACACGAGTGTATGAATCTTCTGGATTTTTTAATGGAGAGTATTTGTTAGGTGCGGAAGGAAGTGATGCGAGTAACACCATTTCTTCCTTGCTCAACTCCATTGGATTTTTTTGAAAATAGAATTTAATTCCCTCACCAAATCCAAAGGCACCATGACCTAAATAAACATGGTTCATATACATTTCTAAAATTTGTTCTTTCGTTAACACTGACTCTAAAGCAAAAGCAAGTTGGGCTTCTCGCCACTTTCGATTCAAACTTTTACGACGATCATCAAGGATAATTCTTGCTAACTGTTGTGTGATGGTGGAGGCACCTTGTTTGTAACTTAAATTGACTATGTTTTTAAAAAATGCTCTAAGAATTGCCGAATAATCAATCCCACCATGAAAGAAAAACTTTTGATCTTCAATATTCAAAAGTATGGAAATCATATCCTCTGGATAGTCTTGCAAACGTAAGGTGGAAGTTCTTTTTTGGAAAATTTCACTCACCATCTGCCCATTACGATCTAAAATTTTTGTAGGAATGTTTTTGGATAATGATTCCAAATACAAAGGAACTTCCTTTTTAGTGGAAAGAACTCCCGCAACAAAGTAAGAAAAACCAAGGATCATTAAAAAAAGACAAATTGAGGTGAAGACAAAAGTGATTTTCCAAAAAGAAGGAGTCGATTGTTTCGCTTTTCCCGAGGCGATCCTTTGTTTCAATGGTTTTGGTTTGAACTTACGTTCTTCCGGTTCTCTTTCAAAAACCACTTTTCGTTCCCAAAAAGGTTTTGATTTTGGTTCTAATTTTTCTTTTAAAGAATTTGATTTGGAAATGGATGGAGTTGGAATTTTGAATGGTTGGTAGGATTGAGCCGCATTAGAAACCGAAGGTTCCTTCGAAACCACTTGCAAAATTTCGAAACGATAATCCGTAAAACTGAGAATTACTTTTTCGCTACAATGAGCGCATGTTAGCTGAAACTTACCTTCTTTTGGGATTGGTTCTGGCAATCGAGATGCCTTTTGGCAATGTGGACAAAGGTATTTGGGAGAAGGTGCCGACATAGGTTCTCCCTATTCTTATCGGACGTTTGTTAAAATTACAAAATCAGCGATTTTCACAAAATCCTGGCTTTCTTCTCGATCTTTGGCAAACCCGGAGATCACAAGAACCGAAACTCCCATTTCTCGTAGTCTGTGGACGACACCACCCTTGCGATCGGAATGAAATCGACCATTCAAATGAACCACCTTTTTTCCCGATTTATAGAATTCCCTGGAAATCGATTCGGCCATACCTTGGTCCCAAGTTGCTTGGCCGAGAACCAAGTATTGGTTTGTAAGTCCGTGACTCACTCCGTGTCCACTGGCAAACAAAGCAGTTAACCGTTGTTTGTAATCTTCCGTTAGATATTTTTCTAAACTATAAGCCGGAGGTAAATAGGCAATAGCCGAATCAGAAAACTCGCGGTAAGCGGCCAAACCTTTTCGTGAAATTAGATTTACATAACGACGAGGAGGATTTGCTGCAATCACATTGCATTTTTTTTCTTTTGCTATCAAAACTAACGGCAAGTAGTCGGTTTTAAACGATTTCCAATGAGAAGTAGAAGATAAAAAATGTGACTCGGTAATGGTTCCTTTTAGAAACTCGTTTACAATATTTTGTCCGTCCTGTTCTAACATTTCCAAAGAAAGGGAAGTTGGCTCTAAATCAGAGATTTCTTTAAACAAAGATTCATAAAAACGATGGAGATCTTGGTTATCATGTTCTTCACCCAAAACAATGACATTGTATTTTGATGATTCTTTTAGAATATCGGAAATGGATACGGTTTCTGCCGTGGATGTCCGAACAATTTGTACGGTTGAATTTACTTCCTCAGCAGAAATTCCAAATCCAAAAAAAACACACCAAAACGAAAAAAGAAATCGATTACAGAAGGTTTTCAATGGCTTGTTTTAACTCCGTAGATTCCGGTTTGGTTCCCGAAGGAAATCTCCCCACAACATTTCCATTTTTATCGATGAGGAATTTTTCGAAGTTCCACTTCACATCCCCTTTTTCTTTTGCATTCTCTGTTAAAAATTGGTAAATTGGATCTTTATCATTTCCCAAAACTTTTGTTTTTTTCATCAGATCAAAACTAACCCCAAAGTTTAGTTTGCAAAACTCGGCAATTTGAGATTCGGTTCCTGGTTCTTGGCCACCAAAATCATTAGAAGGAAAGCCAATGACTTTTAATCCTTTGTCTTTGTAAGACTGGTGAATTTTTTCAAGGCCTTCATATTGTGGCGTATAACCACATTTAGACGCAACATTGACAACCAGGACGGGATGTCCTTTATATTCAGAAAGGGAAACGTCCTTTCCTTGGATGGATACAGATTTGAAATCGTGGAATGACATCTTTTTTCCTCCAGCATAGATATGAAAACCGATTAAGAGAAAAATGGCAAACAAAACTTTTCTTTGCATGGAACCCCCCTGTTTCATGTTTAGACTATGTCTGCATTGTTTTTCGCTGTTCTTTCTGAGGCCAAACCTTGGATCACAAAACTACAAGCGAAACCCATTTCCCATTTGGGGAAATTTCGAATTTTCCAAAAAGAAAATCATTATATCATTATTTCTGGAACAGGCAAACTTTCTGCGGCATTGGCTGTCTCCGAATTTGCCCATATTCTCTCGAAACCAGATCGAAACCAAATGAAAATTTGGAATTTAGGAATTGCAGGTTCAAACAGTAACGAACTCTCGTTAGGTGATTTTTTATGGATTCATAAAATCACTGATGCAGGAACAAAAAGAGATTTTTATCCAGATCGAATTGAAAAATCAAAATTCACAAAAGAAACAACCTTAACCACATTTGACAGACCCATTACCAAAAATGAAGATTCCGATCGATTTTTATTTCTCTCCCAAGAGGAGTTAAAAGGAATCCAATTGATTGATATGGAAGGGTCCGGTTTTTTTGAAGCTGCCTCTTTATACTTTCCATTAGAAAATATTTCTCTTGGAAAATTAGTTTCAGATCATCTGGAAGGAACCTTTTGTAAGGCCGAAACTGTAGAATCCATGATGGCAGAAAAGATGGAAGGACTATTCGATGAATGGACTTCCCCCCTCCCTTGGACAGGAATTGATTCGATTGAAACTTTCGATTGGCCATTGGTGGAATCATTCATTCAAAACCTTCGCCTAACGGAAACAATGAAACATGATTTAAAAAAATCAATTCGGTTTTTCCGATTACGGAATCCAAACACAAGTCTTCCTTTTCCAGAGGAATCTCTTAAAATCCATTTAAAATCCAAATCTGATCTCAAAGAATTCTTTGAACAGTGGAGAGAGTCTCTACATGTTTAAGTCATTCTCTCATATTTATATTGAAGATGGGATTCGAGATCATTGGAGGACCAAAGAGATATTAAAACGTTTTCCCAATGCCATCCCCATTCCCATCAGACATTACAAAGATAGTTTTAATCGAAATTCCCAAAACTTTCGGGTCCAAAAAGAAACACCTAAGTTAATTTTAGCAGAAAAAAAAGAACATTTTCTGTATCCAGGAAGTGATTTTTCTCCTAACTTCTCTCATCCACATTTTTATTATAATACAATCGCTCTCAATTGTATTTATGACTGTGAATATTGTTACCTACAAGGAATGTTTCCTTCCGCCAATCTCGTGTTATTTGTCAATTGGGAAGATTTTTTTGATGCCACAAAAGAATTTATAGAAAAAAACCAATCTCTGTATTTGGCTTTGTCGTACGATACCGATCTTTTGGCTTTGGAGTCATTTTTTCCTGCAACCAAAGCCTGGTTAGAATTTGCCGCAACCGAACCAAGATTAAGTTTAGAAATTCGCACAAAGTCGACTAACTACAGTCAAATTGCTCAATTCTCACCCAATCCGAATGTGATTTTGGCTTGGACCATCAGCCCACAAGCCATCATTGAAACCATAGAACATGGAACTCCACCACTTCATGCAAGGATCAAGGTTATCAACCAAGCAATCCAAGACGGTTGGAAGGTCCGAATTTGTATTGATCCAATCTTAAGAGTTCCGAATTGGAAAACCCATTACCAATCGTTAGCTGATACATTAGGGAAAGAACTAAAAATAGATGGCCTGGTTGACATCAGTATTGGTGGATTTAGAATGAATATTGATTTTTTAAAGCGAATGATGGATGTAAGAAAGGACTCTTCCATTTTATTTCATGCTTTTGAAAAAAAAGATAAAATTGTTTCCTATTCAAATTCAGAAACGGAAGAAATTTTAGAACTTATGTCATCGACACTTCGCCAATACGTTTCTCCTTCAGAAATAAAAGTAAGTTATACCTGAATTTTTCCTTTTCTTTTCTGTCACTAGTTCTTAACCTTAGTGCCTACCTATGAAGAAAAGATTCATTTTAATATTCCTGTTTTGTATGTTCTTTGGATTCTCCGCCTGTTCGGAAGTCAATCGCAACAAACCAATCGCAAAGGAAGGAAAGGTGGATTTGTCCTCATGGGACTTTTCGAAAGATGGAAACATCACTCTTGACGGAGAATGGGAATTTTATTGGAAACAAACGAACAAAGGCATTCAAATTGACACTGAATTGGGAAGGGAACCTAAGTACATCTACCAAACAGTACCATCTAATTGGAAAGGTGTGGATTGGTTTGGTGAAACTCTCGGAGGTTTTGGTTATGCGACATATAGGTTAAAAGTCCTTTTTCCAAAAAACACACCCACCCTAGCCTTTCACAACTTAGATCTCTCCTCTGCTTATCGATTGTACATTAACGGCAAACTGGTGGTGGAACAAGGAAGTTTTGGAATCAATCCCAATTACTTTGAACCATCCTATAAATCGGTTCTTTTGGATTTAGAACCCCTGTCAGGTGAAACGGAAATCGTGTATGAAATTTCCAATTTCCATTATTCCAAGGGTGGATTTTGGGAAAGTATGGAAATCGGCGAAAGACGGATGTTATATGACAAAGTCAATCGCAGTTACCAAATTACTTCTTTTCTTGCTGGTAGTATTTTTTTATGGGCTTTGTACCACTTGGGACTTTTTGTTATGCGCAGGCAAGACAAAGCAAGTCTTTTTATATCTTTGTTTAGTTTACTCATCGTTATGCGACTTCTAACAATAGGCGAAAGAAATATCTTAAACATCTTTCCTGACATGCCAATGGATTTTCTCATCCGATTGGAATTTGCAACCATATACATTGCCACCATTGTTTTTGCCTATTTTTACCGTTTGGTATTTCCCAATACTGTGGGAAAAAAAACGATGTGGGTTTTGAATGTTCTGATCACTCCCTTTCTTGTTTCCTTATTTTTGCCAGTGGCTACCTTCAGTGCCCAAATTCATTTTTTCCAAATTTTTTTGATTTTAGTCTGCGTTCGAATCACGATTGCCATCATCATGGCCTACCGATCAGACACAGTGGGTGCGGGCCTTTCTCTGATCGGTTTTAGTTTTGTATTTGGCACTGTGGTCCATGACATTCTTTATCAAAACAATGTCATCAATACAATGAATATAACTCCCTTTGGGTTTTTAGGATTTATTTTATTCCAAGGTTATATTCTTTCGTATGGATTTACGAGGGCTTACCTTTCTATTGAAAAACTTAAAGAAAAATTAGAAGTATCCAACAAAGAACTCAATATCCTAAAAGAAGGACTGGAAGACATTGTTGTAGAAAGAACACATGAATTAGAAAATTCAAAAGCGAATATAGAAAGGCTAAATGAATTTGCAAAAACATTAAACACTTCTCTTGAACTAGATAGTATTCTCACAAAAGCCTTCGATTACTTAAATGAAGAAGTATTTTGTGATTCCATGATTTTACTTCTTGTGGATGCAGAAAATTCAAAACTCACTTATCATAAATCTGTTTTTTCCTCCAACTCAAGATTGTTACCTGAATCAAAGTTAAACAGTATGAGTTTTGCTTTAGACTCAAGTGCTGGAATTTTTTATCACGTTTACAAAAGAAATCGCCCATTCCGATTTGCAAAAATCTGGGAATCACGTCTTACTGAATCCAACCAACAATTTCTTCAAATGGTGGGAAAACACCCTGGGATGATCATTCCTCTCAGTTCTCAAGGCAAGGTAATCGCCATGTTGGCCCTCTTTAGTGAACAAAAAGGTAGAAGTTTTTCTAGATCCCAACTCCAGTTAGTTGAAAACACTGCAGAGAATATTGCGACTGCTGTTACCAACTCCATTCTTGTGGAAGAAATGAACCGAGAAAAATTCATTGCAGAAAACTCAAGAATGCAAATGGAAAATGCTAAAAATGAGGTTGTTAAGTTAAACGAATTCGCAAAAAAAATAAACTCTGAATCAAGTCTCTCACAAATCATAGAAGAGATGTTTAACTACATCCTAAAAACATTTGAAATTGAAGCAACACTCCTCCAACTCATTGATCCTAAAAAAAACGAACTTTATACCTATAACACAACCATTCCTACTTATGCGACAGAGGAACAGTTGTTATTTGCAAAATCAATCAGAGTCCCTCTTAATGAAAAAGGAGGGATCATTTATAAAACTTTTCTTAGAAAAAAAGCTTTGTTTGTTCCCAAACCTCCGAAACGATACGAATCCGAATTAGATGAACAGATTTTTTCACAACTAAGTCTCACTTCCTTCGTGGCAGTTCCACTTGTGGTTCAAAACGAAGTGATCGGTATGGCATATTTCACCTCTTTCCAAAAACCATTAGAAGTCACAAGAGAAGTCCTTCGCCGCATTTCAGGATTTTGTGATCAAATTGCGGGGGCGATCCAAAACTCTTTATTGTTACAAATCACAGAAGAAGAACGAAAAAAATCAGAACAGGCAAAAGCAGAAATTCAAAAAATGAATGAGTTTGCAAAAAATGTAAACTCACAAAACAATTTAGAAAACATCCTCGCTGAAATTTTTGGATTCATTCGAAAAAACTATAAAATCGAACACTGCGTCCTCTATTTCTTAGATAAAGAATACAACGAATTCCGTTATCTAAATCACTCGGGGTTTGATCTATTAGTGGATGAAAATATAAACTACTTTAAATCTCTTCGGTTTCCACTCCGAGAAGAAAGTGGGTTCGTGTACAAATGTTACAAACGCAAACGCCATTTTTATATGAAACATATTCCCAAATCACTCCCGTTTGCCATTGACAAACAAATTACAGAAAGATCGGGAATGAATGGGTTTTTAATCTCTCCTCTTGTGAACAATGACGAAGTGGTAGCGATGGCTGTTTATGGAATTGGCGATGAAAACATTCAGTTGAATAAAGATGAAGTAAATTCCATTGTAGGTGTTTCTGAACACATTGCTAGTGCCATCAACAATCACTTTTTACTTAAAAAAATTGAAGAAGAAAAACAAAGATCCGATTCCCTTTTATTAAACATCCTTCCTAAAAACGTAGCAGAAGAGTTACAAAAAAAAGGCAGAGTCAATCCTGTTGAATTTGAAAATGTAACCTTACTTTTGACTAGTTTTCCCGGATTCTCCCAAATCACAGGACAACTCACTCCGGAAGAACTCATCGAAGGATTGGATTTATATTTTTCACGTTTCGATGAAATCATCAAAGCACAAGGGATGGAAAAACTTCGGATGACAGGTGATATGTATTTGGCAGCAGGAGGACTTCCTGTTGGAAACTTTACACATGCTGTTGATGCTTGTCTTGCCGCCTTACAAATCAAAGACGAAGTAATGCGAATGATCGAGGATTTTAAGGACATACCTTTTCGTCCGAATGGAATTACCATTGCAATCCATTCAGGTCCCGTAGTTGCGGGAGTCATCGGAAAATCAAAGTTCAATTATGATGTTTGGGGAAAAACGGTAACACAAACCCAGGCAATTCGAAGAGGAGGAGTTGGGGTTCCAATCAATATCTCTCAAGAAACTATGGAAAAAGTAAAAAGACTCTTCCATATTGGAAACCAAAGACAAATCAATACATACGAAGGAGACCAAGTTCCCATTTATGAATTGTTATCTTTAAAACCTGACTTATCTGATGATACAGGATCAACACCAAATGAAAAATTTGGGAGATTGTATACACAACAAAAACGGGGAGCAAAAATTCTAATCAAATGATCTATGCCCTTGTCGCCATCGCCATTCTCTTTGTAAGCATTCTGTACGGAATGTTTTTATTGTACAAACAAAAAGAAGACAAAGAAAATACGATCATCGTTTACCAAGCTGAAGTTAAATTATTAAAAGAAGATTTAGAAAAAAAAGAAAAAGAACTCATCAGCACAAAATCCATCTCAGAAGAATTCTCAGATAAACTTGTTGACTCGTACGCTCAGTTATCCGACTTAGATGGACTCCTAAGAGAAATCAATTCTGCGTCAGACTTAAAAGATATTCTCAAAATTTTAGGTCGCTACATTCGGGAAAAATTCAAAGTCCCACACTATTTATTATATGTTTACAAAGAAGAATTAGAAGCACTCGAATTTTTTCACAGCAATTTTCCAGAAGAACTCACGGACAAAGTAAAAGAAGAAATTATGGAAAGGAAAATTCCAGTTTCCGATTCATACGTTACTATGTATGCACATGCTTATGTTCGAAAACGCAAACGAAGTTTTTATATTCAAGATTTCGAATCATATAAAACGGAAGGAGTTGAACTTGCGAATAAACAGTCAGCAAATCTAAAATCCCTTCTCATTGTGCCACTATACTTACGAAATAAATTCATTGGAACACTCGATTTATTAGATTATTCAGGAAATTTTGGACTAACAGAACAACAACTGAACCAAATCAAAATCATTGCGGATTATATTGCAGGTACAATTGAAACTGGTTATCTACTCAATGAACTCAAGGAAGGGAACATCACCATTCAAAGAGAAAAAGAAAACATTGAGTCCAATCGACTAAAATTAGAAAACTTACACCGATTCAACCGAAGGATCAACTCATATTCACAAATCGAAGACATAGCGAGAGAAGTATTTTCCTATCTCAAAATTAACCATAGAGTAGAGTTAGGTTTTATTTTACTCGTTGACCCAAAAACAAATTCACTTGTCCCTCTTATGGAAGGGGCAGAAGTTTTTAACAAAGGTCTCCTTGTTACCAATTTTCTTAGAACATTTCGAACTACACTTTCACCAAACATAGGTTCGCTTTACCGAACATTTGAAAAACAAAAGCCAGTTTACTTAAAAAAATCGTTAAAGTGGAAACAACTTACAAACATTGATACATCTATCGTGGATAGTTTTAAATTGGAACTGTTTGGACAGATCCCACTCGTAGTCCAAGGACAAACCATTGGGATTATTTGTGTCACTCGCCTCACAAGAGAACAAGACTGGACCAAAGATGAATTTGGAGAAATTATTTCTTTCTGTGAACAAGTTGCAGGTGCCATCCACAATGCAAATCTTAGGCGGGATCTAGAAAAAGAACGAGAAAAAACTCTTCATTTCATTCGAAATATTTTACCGGGAGATTTAGCGGATGAACTGATTGAACGGGGCGAAGTGGTTCCAATGGAATATGAATCTGTAAGTATTCTATTTACGGATTTTAAAAATTTTACCCTAGCAGCAGAATCACTTTCTCCAGAAGATCTGATTGAACAATTGGATGGTTGTTTTTCTCAGTTTGATGATATTGCAGTCCGTCATAATTTTGAAAAACTAAAAACCATTGGCGACTCTTATATGGCTGCCGGTGGAATCCCACAAGGTAATTTTACACATCCTGTAGATGCTTGCCTTTTCGCGATGGAAATCAAATCCTTTATGACACAAATCAAGTCATTCAAACAGATGTTAGGTCAAGATTTTTGGGAAATTAGAATTGGAATCCATACTGGTCCTGTTGTAGCCGGTGTAGTTGGAAAAACTAAATTTGCTTATGATGTTTGGGGGGACACTGTGAACATTGCAAGTCGTATGGAAAGTTCTGGTGATGCAGGAGAAATCAATCTTTCGGAAACCACATATGATAAAGTGAAACGTTTCTTTGAATGTGAATATAGAGGGAAAGTAAAAGCCAAAAACAAAGGTGAACTTGGAATGTATTTTTTAAAAAGGCTTCGTCCAGAATTTTCAAGAGATCTGGAAGGAATGGTCCCAAACCAAATCTTTTTGGATTTATATAAAAATTTGCAAATCGGTGCCAAAATCATCTACAGACAAACTGGCTCCTAATTTAACTACCTCCTCCCGAAGAACCGGAACCACTACCACTTCCGGAACCAGACCCGGAACTGGAGTTCCCCCCACCCTTGTTTCCGGAACCGCTACCAGAAGAACTACTGTATCTTCTCGTAGAAGAGCTGCTAGTGGAAGGGACAGGACATTTGTCGTAACACATTTTATACATGGCTACACAAGCAATTGTTGTCGCAGTCGCATTGTCCAGCTGTGGTGCAACAGCCAAGGCACAGACATATTGTTCGCGAACACATCGATCTAGGCACTCAGATCTTGTCTCAAAATTTTTTGAATTAGAACATCCGTAAAATCCCAATACAAATCCGAAACAAAGAAACCAAACTTTTAACATACAACGGTTCATACTTATAGGATCGCATCACATCCGTTGTTCTCCAATGGAGGATGTCCGCAAATGTGGATACTACCTAAGAAACTCGCTTGCGCATCCAGGGACTAGTTACAAAGTTAAAATAGAAATATGGACACTCGTAAGGTAAGAATTCTTTTTTTAGCATTTTATGTTCTATCGTTAATCGTCTGGATTGCTGAAGAAATTTTCACCTTAACAAACCCGCCAGAATACTTTGATCGTTTTCGGATCGTCATTGCGACAGTGGAATCCTTTATCGCAATTTCATCCTTTCTCGTAGTCTTTATTCTTTACAAAGAGTTAAAAGCAGAAGCGGTTGAAAATATACACGCCAAGTCTCAAATCCATGACCTAAAGCGTACCAATCGCATTTTAAAAAATCCAGAGATGGGTTTTTGGGCAGAAGCCAAGACCCAGATGGAAGAATGGAAATTGTCAGATGCTGAAACCGAAATCGCAATCCTTCTGCTTCGTGGATTTTCTCAAAAACAAATTGCTGCTGTTCGAAAAAAAAGCCTTCGCACCATCGAAAACCAAACGGCATCTATCTATGAAAAATCATCGATGCGGGGTAAATTGGAATTTATTTCTTATTTTCTGACTCCCCTGTTGCCTGAGGAAGAATAAACAAAAAACCTTGACCGTTCCCCTTTTCTTTGGTTTTTTATAGTTTGTTTTATGAAAAATCAGAAAATCCTTTTTACCTCTATTTTTCTATTATTTTGTTCCTTACCTGTTTTGTCTCAAACCTCACTTGAGGAAAGGGACAAACAAAGGCAATCAGGTCTTGTTTCTGCCAACCAAAAGAAACAAGAGGAGATTTTACAAAAATACAATGACTTCGTCAGTCGTGTTCAGAACAAATATCCCGGACTCAAAATCGTAAACTCTCCCATCGACTTAAAACAAGCAGAAGGGATTTCCGATCACAATGCAGCACCGGGTGCCAGAGAAAAAAAATCAAAGTCACTTTCAGCCATAGCAGGAGACAGCTTTTTTTTACAACTAGAACCCTCCAACCAACCATCCACTCGATCAACCACCAAGGTGAAAAAAGGAGAATCTGTAGAAGTGGTGATGGTCTTAAAACAAGATGTAACTGCTAAAAGCGAAAAACCACACTGGGTTCTTGTAAGAACAAAATCAAAACAAGAAGGATATATTACTCAAGACCTACTTTCTCCAACCAAACCAGCAGTTAAATCAAGAAATACAGATGGATTGTCTTTAGATTTATCTTCTCTTTCGGGAAGAGTCACAGAAACACCTAACACAAATTATTCCAATTCAAAACAGGGAAAAGATATGTGGGTGGAAGCAAGTTCTCTTAACATGAGGGGAGAACCAGATGTCAATGCTTACGTTGTGGCAAGACTACCCAAAGGTCAAAAAGTTAAAATTGAAACTTCCAGTAGTTCCGAAGATACCATCGATGGTATCACTTCGCAATGGCACCAAGTCTCATCCGCTTATGGCACCGGTTGGGTGTTTGGTGGATATTTGAGTACATCAGAAGTTGTTTCTTACGATGTCCAACCGGGTGAGATCTCTTACCCACAAGAAAATCCAGATGAATTAAAAAGTGGAGAAAAACGATATGTTCGATCCACAAGTCTAAGGATGAGAGATGAACCAAACGATTATGGTTCCGTAGTCACATCAATTCCTGGGGATGAAAAAATCAAAATCATCGATACCAAAAAAGAAATAGAAACCATTGGTGGAGTTAGATCCAGATGGATCTATATATCTTGGAATGATGAATGGGAAGGATGGGTTTTTGGAGGGTTTGTTTCCAAAGATCGTGGACCTCTTGTCGATAGCGATGATATATCCAAATACTTTCAAATCCCTGTGGACAATGATCGTTATGTATCTTCTAATTTTGGTACCAGAGTCGATCCAGTCACTGGAAAGGTTGGTGCTTTCCATTCAGGGATTGATTTACCTGCATCTATTGGTACACCGATAAAAGCAGTTAGCGATGGAAAAGTTTGGAGAACCATTACAACTAGCGGTGGTTATGGGATGTTGACTATCCTTAGCCATAAAAACAATATATTCACCTATTATGCCCACCAAAATGAACGCCAAGTAAAAGAAGGTGACAGTGTCCGATCAGGCGATATCATTGGTCAGGTAGGAAACACAGGCAAATCAACCGGCCCACATTTACATTTTGAAGTTAGGAAAGGACCTGACCAACAAGCTTTGGATCCAGATGCCTATTTACCCAAATGAAACATAAATTTTTTACTCTCAGCTTAGCCCTTCTATTCGTTTCTTTCGGATCTAGTTTTGCACAAAACAATCCACCTGAAACAACCACAATCACTCCAGCGGCACCTGACATGGTGCAGATTCTACTAAAGGGAAATCCAAAAGATTTTGAAACTGCCATCACAAACGGTGGTGACATCAATGCCAGTGACGAATCTGGAAAAACACTTCTTGTCCTAGCTGTTGAAAAAAATAAACCAAAACAATTTGAAATCCTACTGAATCAAGGAGCCGATTTAAACAGAAGAGATTTGTCCGGCAAAACATTATTACACTACGTTGTCACCTCTCGTTTCACAAACCAAATCAAAACCATTGTAGAAAAAGGTGCCGATCTAAATGCTTATGATGCAGATGGGAACACTGCCCTACATGTGGCGATACTTAAATCAAATCTCGCAGTACAAAAGTTACTAGTAGAAAGTAAGGCTGATGTAAATTTAAGAAACAATCCAAGAAAGTCCCCTCTTTACTTAGCTTTCGAAAAATCAAAACTAGATTCTATTACTTACCTTCTTCAAAATGGGGCCGATATCAATCTTCCTGACTTAACCGGAAGAACTCCCGTATTTGTTGCCATTGACCAAAGGAATATAAAATTATTAAATCTAAGTTTGGACTCCAATGGGAATCCTAACACGGAAGACACAAAGTCCATCAGTCCCATTGTTTTTGCGATTGAAAAAGGATTCACACAAGGTGTGGAAGTTCTTTTGAATCGAGGTGCAAATGTCAATGCAAAAACACCTGAAGGAGAATCTCTGCTTTTTTATTCTGTAGAAAAGAAAAATCTAGCAGTCGCTAACTTACTTTTAAAAAAAGGTTTGAATGTTGATTCCAAAAACTTAACTGGAAAAACTTTATTTGAAATCGCCTTACAGAAAAATGACACCAATCTTTTGAAACTTGTTTTAGATGCAGGTGCGAATCCAAATCAAACCCTCTCTTCTAACAAAATTCCACTCGAAGAATCGATTGAAACTTCCAAGTGGGTGATTGCAGAAATATTAATCCAAAAAAATGCCGATGTTTTAACACCAAATTCATCTGGTTATTTGCCTATTCATTTAGCCTCTAGAAAGTCAGGATTAAAAATTGTAGAAGAATTACTTAAAAAAAATGTTCCTGTTGATGTTCAAAATCAAAGAACCGGAGAAACTGCACTTTCGTTAGCTTTAGAAAACAAACAGCTACCAATCACTAAATTCCTTTTATCAAAAAAAGCAGACCCAAACCATAAACAAAAAGACGGTTCGAGTCTTATTTTTTCAACCATTGAAAGAAAAGATGCGGAAGGATTCAAACTTTTGGTCTCAGCTGGTGCCAATCTCCAATCACTCAATGAAGAAGGTGAAAATTTAATCACTACTGTTTGTAAGTTGGACATTGAAAAAAAGGATCAAAAATTTTCTGACGAAACAATCAAGTTATTGATCAGTAAAGGTGTGAACCCCAATACCAAAAACAAACGAGGGTTAAGTGCTCTTCACATTGCGCTCAACCGAAATCGAATCGATACAATGTCCCAACTCATTACATTAGGTGCAGATCCCAACCTAACAGATAATAACGGACTGACCGTATTACATAAGGCCATTCAAAAATTCTTATCTTCCAAAGATAACAACCAAACAGAAAACTATAAGAAACTAGTACTATTCCTAGTAGAAAGAAGAGCGAACTTAAACCAACAAGATAAATTAGGGAAAACTATACTTTCCGAACTAGCAATCCAGTTTGATCCTGGTAAAAGCGATTCCATTTTGGAATTGGCGAGGGTCTTCGTTTTAAATGGCGGAGATTCTAAACTAGAAGATAAATTGGGAAAGTCTCCTCTGGAATATGCGGAGGATAAAAAAATACCTGAACTGATTGAGATTTACCGCGGCCTTTAATGTCCATTCCTAAAAAAGACAATCGAATCAACATCTTTGACTTCGTGAATACTGTCCCTACAAAGACATTCAAACGAGGAGAAATCATCGTAAGAGAAGGAGAACCGTCTAACGAAAAGATGTATTTCATCTTAAGTGGTTCTCTTTCTGTTGGAATGGGTGCACCAGACCAGGGAAATTTTCATGAAGTAAGAAAACTTTCCACTGGCGAATTTTTCGGAGAGATTGCACTAATCTCAAGCCATCCAAGGGCAATGACAGTATTTATTGATTCAGACAGAGCCCAACTCGGAATCCTTGATAAACAAAACTTAACGCGCATTGCAAATTCAAACCCAATGTTTGTATATGCTTTGCTACAAACATACGTTGAACGTTTAATTGAAGCAGAACAAAGATTAAAAGATCTAACGGAGTCAAGTGATGGGACTTAAAGAATCTCTCGCAAAACTAAGTATGATCAATATCAAACGTGGAGAGGTTCTCTTTAAAGAGGGAGTTCCTTCGAACGGTGCCATGTTCTTTTTGTTTGAAGGACAGTTGGATATTTATAAACAAATTGAAGGCAAACATATAAAACTAAGAAGTATCCTACCGGGTGAGTTTTTTGGTGAAATGGCCATTATCAATAATAGTCCGAGAGCTGCATCGATTGTTGTTGTTTCAGAAACAGCAAAATTAGGAATCATCAACCGAACTACCTTTGTTCAGATGAGCCAAGAAAGTCCTGAATTTTTATTTTTATTACTCAAAAAAGTAATCGAACGATTGTATGAAACCGACGGAAAAATCAGGGCCATCAAACGGAAACAAGACGAAGATTCGATGATTGCTAAAATAATTCCTGCATCTGGGGCAAACACTGATGATAACGAAGGAAATTCAACAAACCAACCGGAACCGTTCTCAGATGATATCGCTCCTATTGGGGAATGATTCATTATGTTTTTTACGTTTAATCTTAAATAGTTCTGGCGAAATTTGAATTTCAGGAACTACCCAATTTCGATCCTCTGCAACTAGTTCTTGAATGACTTCTGCGATTTGCCCAGGCAATAAATAGGAATTCGGATCTTCATCCGGTTCAAAATTTAAGTGATTATAAAAATCTGTTTTTGTGATATCTGGTATGACCAGATAAACCTTTACACCAAACTTACGTAATTCGGCAAAAAGTTCCCTTGCATAATGATGAATCCCTGCTTTAAGAGAAGCATATACGTTCCCCCAAGGTGAAATTTCTTTTCCTGCCACAGAACCAATAAAAACAATTCTTCCATGGTTTTGTTTCAAAAATCGTGTTAGTTGACTCGTAAGCAACATGGGAGCTGTTATGTGAACGTTAACCATCTCCCGAATTTTTTCAGAAGATAATTCTTCAACGGGGGCAAAATACGCAAGACCTGCAGAGTGAACCAACAAATTGATTTCATTTTTTTTGGGAATACGAACCAAAAGTTGATCAATATCTTTTGCATTCGAAAGATCACAGGAAAACAAATGAAATGATTCATTTTTATAATTGCAGTGTTCTGGCTTTCGGCAAACACCATAAACAAAATAACCCATTCCAACTAACATCTGAGAGATGGCAAGTCCAATCCCCCGAGATGCCCCTGTAACCAAGGCTATTTTGGAAACAGTCACAGACTCTCCATAAAATCCCAAACAAGTTTGGAACCATCAATGACTTTTGTTGTTTTTCCCTGATTGATAAAAGGAATCATAGGTGTTTCTCCTGGCCAACTATGCCCAAGACCATTTAATTGAATCAATCCAACTTTTTTATCATCTGTACAACTTTCATATCGAAAAAAATCTATTTTTATTTCGCTAAGATCTTCATTGAAAGTTTCTGATTTTTTGTTAACTGAGTCAGAACATTGGTTCCACTCTTTCCATCGCAATATAGAATCATCAACGGATAAAATTTCTCCACCATCTCTCACATAACCACCACTATATGGGACAAGTGGATCCTCTGTACCAGCAATAATGCCTACTGATACAGGATTTGTTTTTAGTACGATTTTCCGTTTGAGTGTGTAAACTGAAATTTGGGCCGCCACACTTACAACTCCCTTCCATAAGTTTGGCTTCTCAACAGCAAGTCGTTGGGCCATAAAACCACCATTGGAATGCCCCACCAAAAATACTTTTTTTGGGTCAACCGAACCTTCGGCAATCATTCGTTTTACGATTGATTCGATAAAAACTATATCATTGATCTTATCTTCATCCGCAGGGGTATTCCCCCTTCCATCAGCCCAGCTTCTTTTGTAACCATCAGGAAACACAACGACAACCCCTTTGGAATCGGAAAGAATATCTAACTTAGTTTGTTTGATCATACTAGATCCAGACCCAAATCGTCCATGTAAAGCAACTAACAATGGTATTGGCGACCCATTCCAGTTTTTAGGATAATGAACTATATAGGTTCTTTTTTTATCTTGAATGTCAAAGGAATCTATTTTTTCATTGGGAGTTAGTCTTCGAATCAACCCAAAACAAGAAACCAAGAAAAAGCTAGATATAATAACTAAATATAGACTTTTCATATTTCTTTTATCTCCAACTTAGTTGCATCAATCAATTGTTCTTTATAAATTCGATTCGGCCAATGAGTGATCATTAGTAAAATAACAGGAATCCCTCGCCACTGATCCATACCAATATCATATGCAGACTCGTTTACAAAAACACCTAAATTCGTATAACGAAACGTAAGTGTATGTTCGGTTCTAATATGTGAAGGAACAAGTCCCCCAGATAAAAAAGTTAAAAAAAAATTCAGTCGATGGATTAATAAATATCGATATACCGGATCTTTTTTTTGCAAAATCACTTCTAACTCTAAATTTGAGTTTTGGTCTTGAAGAAAGCCTGATTTGAGTAAGGTATCTTGAATCTGTTTTTGTTCCTGTTCATAACGATAAAATCCAGTAAAAACAAATCTTACTTTTTCTTTTGGTATCGAATAAAGTTTACGTTCTTTGGAAGTAACCATATCAGGAAATGCGGCACAATTTAAAAACAAAAGAAGCCAAAAGAGCGAAAGTAACATTAAAAATTGAGATTTACAGTTCATCCTGAGCATCTCCTAAAAAATTTGATACCTTTTCTGCAAGGATAGTCTTCCATTCATTCCGATCATCACCCCACATCAGCAGAAGAGAAACCCAACCAAACACTCGATAAGACTCCATCGGGTATCGGTATTCCTTTTCTAATTTTCCTTTTTTACTCAGGCGAAAAACCAAATAATCATCATCTCTATCGATATCTGGAATAATAAACACAGTACTAATCGCAAGGAAACGATTGAGCAAATAAGCACCAAACCTTATTGGATCTCTCTCCGGTAAATAGGAAACGGGCTCCGTTGATTCCCCTAGAAAAAATTTAAACCTGGGACTCGACTCCAATATGATTTGCAGATGTGCATCTGCCTTTGTTTGGTTTTGATACTGAACAGCTGTAAATTTTCCAGAGGATTGTAAAGCAGAAAGAATGTAAGAAATTCTGCGACGGTCAGCTTCATCATCCCAACCAATTAATTCATAACTTAAAGATTTATCTTTGATATGTTTTGAAAAATCCAACTTCGGTCTTTCGGAAGAATAAAAAACAGAACAAAACTCAAAAACAAAAGGAAAAAAAATTACAAGCAATATAAATGATTTTTTTCTCAAACTTAGTTCCTATCCTCTTTTCAATTCAAATTTTCGCAAATCATATTCGTTTCCATTTAACAAAATAGAAATCGTATGGGTTCCAGGATAATACACTCGAGTGGTAATGGGTGCAAATGAATGTTTTTTGGTTATCTCTATGGTTTCAGATGGCAACAATATTCGTTCACCTAACTGAAATACTTTAAATCCATGTTTTCCATTAGATAACCGGAACCCAATTTTATATTCTAGTCTCAATTTCGTTTTATCTTTTGAATTTTGACTTAAATAAATTTTAAATTCAAGTGCATTTCCAACTTTAACTTCCTTCTGTGACAGTGAAAATTTAAATTTTTCTGGTTTCCATTTTGTGTTATAAGAAAAGAAACCCAAGGCTTTGGTATTTCCTTTTTTAAGAAGTGTACGGAGGGAATGTTTTAAGGTTTTGTCTAACTCAGATGTTTTGCCAAACTTATGTTTACAGAACTCTAATACTAATTCCGGATTTAACTTTGATATATCGTTTAAATGGTTTGCAACACTCCGACGGACAATTTCGTTCCGATCATCCCAAAGAGATTCTAGTATCGACAAATGAATTTCTGGATTATTTTTAATTTCCGGAATTCCTATTCCCCAAGGTAACATAGGACGACTTCCTTCACTAGCCAACCTTCGAACCATTGGCTCTTTGTGTTTCGACCAAAGAAACATCTGTTTTAAAGTTTTATCAAAGTGTTGTTTATAAAAAAAACGAATCGCAAATTCAGAACTGGAAAACACAGTGATTTTTTCGAAAGCTTTCATTGATGTTTCAAAATCACTTAACCCAGATTTGGTGACAATATCATTCAAAAAAATATATGGAAAATTAAAATCGGAAATCCCTTGGTTGCGAAGTGAATCAATTAAAGTAAGGAGATTAGGATAAATATTTGCGATTGGACCCTGCCAATTTTGAACCACCACTTCGGCAAGTCTGTTGATTCTTTCTTTTAACTCCATCTCCTTCCAAGGGGAAGAAAATACCTGTTTCTGAAATTCCAAAGGTTTAATATTGGAATCAACTGCATTCAGGTGACTTCCCAAATTCAAAACCCAATCATGGGAATACATTTCTTTCAAAGGTTCCATACAAACTAGAACGAATCTACATTTGCCTATCGTAAATGGAATCGAAAAAGCAAACCTGCTTTAATATACGAATTACAAATAATACCCCATTTTGTCGGTTTCTCGAAGTCGTTATAGATTTTTCAATTAAAATTGATCGTGAAACGAATTTACAAACCACAAATAAACCCACTACAAATGGGTTAGATGTAGCTGAACTGCTAGATTTATGTATTTCGTATATAAAGATTGGGATCGGTTATTTATTTACTGCTCAAGGATGGATATGGATATCTTTTCTTGGGTTTTTTCGTAATGGATTTAGGTCATGCCCTGGGACAATCAGGACACCAGGATTTTTAGATTGGAATGCCAATAATTGACCAAGTGAAATCCTTGCAGCTTCTCCATCTGAAGAAATAAAAGGAAGACCAATCGAAGCAGAACGGATGTTATGTTCTGTCCATGCCATGTCACCAGTTAACAAGACTGGTCCAGATCCTAAATTTACCAAAAGAGAAATATGTCCTGGTGTATGCCCTGGTGTGGAAAGAACCAAAATAGATCCGTCTCCCACCAAATCATACGATCCCTCAAAGGATCCAAATTGGTTTTTAGAAGAAAAATCGATTTGAAACCAGTTTGATATGCCATCATACTCAGTGTTCACATAATTATAGTTTGGTGATTCTGTCCCATGTTTTATTTCTCGCCGGTCTGCGACAATTCTCGCATTTGGAAATTCCTCTACTGCCCCAACATGTTCTGGATGAAAGTGAGAAACTAAAAGATCTCGTATAGAATCTGGATTTTTTCCAGTTGTTTTCAATTGGTTGCGGAAGTCCTGACCCCGGTCTTGTTCCATCGGCATGAGTCCCACACGATGTATCCAACCTAAATGTTCAGAGGGATTCGTTGCAATCTCGGAATGGTGTCCTGCTTCAAACGCAACCAAACCGTAGGTTGGATGGGAAATTAAATATGCCGGTTGGTCCATGCTGATTTTCCCTTCGCCGCCAGTGTAAGCAGCCCAGCCATCAATGACCATTCGTCCCGTTTGGAAAACTTCCAGTTTGAGACCTTCAATCGGTTTCTCCAGTTGGACCGGAGGAACTTCTTTCGTATAGGGAATCGCGGCTCTGCTAAAACAGCCAAAAAAAGAAAAAAGAACTACCAAAACAAATATCGGAGTTAGGGATTTCATAATTATCTCTCCACTAAGATTCTTAATGTAAAGATAATTTGATTTTTACTTTGACGTCAAGATAAATTTCGAAAGCCTCCGATTATGGATGCGATGGAAGAAATAATCGAACAATGGCGAAAAGAAATCCCCACACTTTCCCTACGCGGAATGGAAGTATTCGGACGTTTGGGACAAGCGGCCATTCTTGCAAGTGATGCTGTGGAATCTAGTTTAAGCAAATTAGGATTAAAAATGGGAGAATTTGATGTTTTGGCTTCACTTCGTAGATCGGGACCTCCCTTCCAATTAAATCCTACTCAGCTTTGGCAAGGAATGTTACTCTCCTCTGGTGCCATGACCAACCGCTTGGACCGTCTTGAAATAGCAGGTTATATCGAGAGATTTCCCGATCCTAACGATAGGAGAGCCACCTTAGTTTCACTAACAGAAAAAGGTTTAAAACTGATTAACGAAGCTGTTGTTTTGCACACCCAAAACGAAGATGAGTGCATTCAGGATTTTACAGTAGAAGAAATAACTTCCTTAAATTCTCTCTTATCAAAACTAAAACGGTCGATAGAAAAAACAAAGAAATAACAAACGTTTGCCTGTAAATTTCAGATATTTATACTAAATAAAAATTTGTTGGATAGGTGTTTAAAAAACTGAGTTTACTCCGCAGGCAACCAGACAGCAAAACAAGCTCCGTTTGGCACATCCTCCAGTTCAATTTTTCCACCCGTTTGTAAAACAATTTTCTTACAAATATCAAGACCTAAACCCATTCCTTCTCCGTCAGGTTTTGTAGTAAAAAATGGATCAAAAATCTTATCTTTGATTTTGTCAGGAATCCCCGTACCAGAATCAATGATTGAAACTTTGATCCACGGTTCAATCCATTGAATTTTGATTTCTAATGTACCGGCATAACTCATCGCTTGTAATGCGTTGTTCAAAAGATTGATCCAAACTTGATTGAGTTTGTCTCTATTCCCTTTGCACTTTTTGTCGGTTGAATAAGACTTAATTATATTAACTTTACTTAGGTTGTAATGGTAAAGAGACAGTATGGTTTCTATTTCAAAAATAACATCTACAACTGTGTTTCCACTCAAAATATCTTTATCTGTAACCAAATAACTTTTTAGAGCACGAATCACATGTGTCGCTTTTTCTGATGCGACTGAGATGATTTGATTCGAACGATAAGCTGCAGATATTGTTGCAACAGTTTCAAGGATGGTAAGAGAATTTTCGCTTTCTAAGATTTGACTGAGTTCATCGCCTAATCGATAAGCACCAGTTTCAACGACAAGTTGCATATGTTTTCCATATAAATCCATCTTTAATGTTGATGAATATTTTGAAGCGAGATCCTTTTTTATCAATCTTTCTGCCTTTCCTTCAAGGAAGGTTTGGTTTTTGATACTTTCTTCTAACACTTTATTAAATCGAACAGAATCCTCTTTACTAAATCCAAGAATTGTTTCGACGATTTTATTAATTTTATTATTTAGAAAATCAGCAAGAGATTGATTGGAAGAAACTATGGCTCCTAGCGGTGTATTTAATTCGTGGGCCATACCAGCGGCAAGTTGTCCGAGCACTGCTAATTTTTCAGAAGAAAGAAGTCGATCTTGAGCTTCCGTAAGTTCTTTTAAAGTATTCAATAAACTTTGGTTCAATACTTGTAAATATTCATTAGAATTTTTTAATTCTTCTGTTCGAACTTCAACCTGTTTCTTTAAGTTTTCCGAATATTGTTTTTCCAAACGACGCCATTGCACCAACCAAACAACTATAAAAATAGAAACAACTACTCCAAAAGAATAATAAATCCAATCGTAATTTGTTTGAGGATTGGGATCATAAATAAAACCCCGTAGATTCATATTTTTAGGAAGCATTCCGAGATCTGCATACACATCATTGATGTGTTTCCAACGCCCTGGATTCATATAACCCATCTCCACAAGCACTGGTTGGATTAATGGAGTCATTTGTTTTGCTTCAAATAATAGTCTTTCCTTCGAATTTCTTTTAGAGTATTTTTCATAAATCAAATCTACAATTTCTTCCTCATGGCTCATTGCATATTGCCAACCACGAAGACTTGCTTCTCTAAATGCTTTTACTCGATCAGGATGTTCCCGAACCTCGATTTCACTTGTAAAAAAATTATCACCATAAAAATCAATTCCAGCTACACGAGGTGAATATTCTACGAAAGGAAAACCTGCTTTTTTAAAATCATAGGCTTGCGTTGTGGCATATCCTGAAAAGGCATCCACCTTACCCGTTATCAAATCATTTGGATCAAATTTATGCTCTATGAGCTGCAAATCCTTTAGTTCTATACCTTCTTTTTTGAGATAAGCAACTATTTCATCCATCCGAGGAGTTAACATCACTCGTTTGCCAGCTAAGTCATGAATACTTTGAATATTGGAAGTTTTTTTAAAAAACAAAACAGAAGGAGAATGTTGAAAAATGACTGCGAGAACAACCACTGGTTTTCCAGCATATCTTTCTTGGATTAGTTCATTACTCCCTACACCATAATGACCGGGAGATTGAATTACTTTTTCGTGAATACCTTTGATTCCAATTGTACTTTCAAAAATCTCAACATCAAGTCCAAGATCTTTGTAATATCCTTTTTCAAGTGCAGCATAGTATCCAGCGAATTGAAATTGATGGAACCATTTTAGGTGAAGGGTTACTTTCTCTGTTCCAAAAATTGGGGAACAAAATATAAACATAACACAAACAGAGAACACATAGTAACATCTTTTAGAGACAGTGCCCCAGCCCATCATCTGTTTTTTATATAGATTTTTTTTACCAAATCAATAATTAAAATAAAAAATCAGCTTTTAATTTTACTTTTAACTTTGTCTATCCAATCTAAATTTAGCTTTGTTTGTTTTTCAGCATACTCAAGGGTCAAAGACCAATACTCCAAGTCTGGATGTTTTTCCCAATCCGTATCAAGTTCCTTTTGAAAGTTTTTTAATAGTTTTAAATCTTCCTTTTGTTTACGGACTTCTTCTTCTAACTGTTGGGTTAGTAATTTTGGATTCATATGCCTTCCAAAAAAAACTTTAAACAACAATTCATTTCTTTTGTTTGTTTGGATCGGTGATTCGTCCATCCAACGTCGGAATGCCTCAAGTCCAGGACGAGTGATTTTATAAACTTTTTTCTTTTTTCCGTTGTTATCCGTTTTTTCCCATTCTCGAATCAATCCTTCTTCTTCTAACTTTGCCAAAGTGGGATAAATTTGTCCGAAACTTTCGCTCCAGAAAAAACTAATTGTGGACTCAATGTATTTTCGGATTTCATATCCATTCATTTCACATTGAGAAAGGATACCTAACAGTGCATATTGTGTTTTGCTTTCTCGTTTCATTAGATTATTTTAATTCATTAATAAATTGATAGTATGTTGAAACAACTTCTTCTGGCGACTCAATTTGTGGCCAATGTCCTATCTTTTCAGATAAAAAATAAATAGGGCGAGAAGGAAAAACTTTGGAAAAACGATCTGACATATTTAATCCTGAGTTTGGATCTGCTGGTCCACAAATATAACAAAATGGAATCTGGGTATCCAACATAGCGTTTGTCCATCGTTTTTGATAACGAACTTTTTCAAACACCAGTCGGCCAATCAGATAAGCAATCGATTTTCCTTCTTTATAGTTTAAAACTTCCCAAAAGATATCTAACCAATGTTTGTTTGGTTGGGTGGCAGGTCCGAAAACACGAAAAAGCGATGCCTCTACAGATTTTCGACTCATTACCTTACTGATTAATTTTCCAATGACGTTTGGGGTTTGAGATAAAAACCTTTGGATCAGTCTCGGATTGTAAACATCAGAAAAAAGACCTCCATTCATAAACGCAATCGAACGTATTTTAAATTTATTTTTTTCCAGTGAAGACAATATTTCTTGCACAACACTAACAGCTAAATCATGGGCCAAAATATCTGCTTCAGTGATTCCTAAATGATTTGCAACTTCATTTACGATTTCTGCATACTCCTCAAACGAATAACGGTGATTTTGTGGTTTATCGGAAAAACCCATACCTAAAAAATCCAGAAGAATGATTTTTCTATCTTTGGATATTTTTGGAATGACTAAACTCCAATCATAACTATTGAACGGATAACCGTGTAAAAGAAATAAATTCCTTCCTTCTCCTATCGTTCGATAGTAAATAGAAAAACCTTTGAAATTTAAGTATTGTCCATTAGATTCAAATTCATTTAGTTCTTTCTGAAAAAATTTCATACTATTTACCTTGTTTGGCTAAAGATTCAACATCTTTGGTCCATTTCAAAAAGTCTGATTGTTTCCGAGTTCCTACCTGAGCAAAAACGCTTACTTTAACAGGAGACACTCCACAAAACTCCAAAGTCCCAAACTTCAACAACTGAACACCCGGAGATTTGTTAAACCATTTGTAATACCAACTAGGAGCATCCATCGTTACAAAGATACGGGCTGTTTTACCTAACAAAAGTTTTTCGGGAAGGGGAGAGTTTTTCCGATATTTAAAAGAGAATCCCGGTAAAAACACTCGGTCAATCCATGCCTTTAATATCGCAGGCATACTGGCCCACCAACTAGGAAATACAAATACCAAATGGTTTGCATCCGTTATCAACTTTTGACTTCGGATCAAGTCTGGTTCGAGCGTCTGAGGGGAATCTTTTTTATGGCCCATGTGTAAATTATAATCAAAACTTAAATCGGCCAATTTCAGATAGTTCACTGTATGACCCGATTGTTTTGCTGAATTTACATAAGTCTCCGCTAAATGAGCACAAAGTGAATTTGGGTTCGGATGGCCAAGGATAACAAGAATATTCCGTTGGTTGGTTTGCATGGGACCTCATATCTAATAGATATATTTTTAAGCTATATCTATTAGATATGAATTGTCAATCGAATATTTGAAATATTTTTTATTGTTCTGCGCAGTAAAACTTCAAATCACTAGTACAAGCTACATTCAAATTATTGAGTAACGCTACATTATTGCTACTAGAACTACCTACAATTCCGTTCCCAGAGATTGAATTTGTCCAATTGGAACAATTGTTCGGATCTGATTGCCATGAAGTTCCAAATCCAGTCCAAGTGGTCACTCCCGGAGATTCAATTCCATTCACAATTGGTAGGGTAAACAATGAAACTGCATTCGTAGTTCCGATCGGCGTTGTATTGTCGCTTTGAACATAAGATGCGAATGGTTTTAGAACCCAGTCCAATTGGCCATCGCCTACATCTCCCGTGATAGTTGCCCTTCGAATTCCAGAATCAGTTGCAATCATTGCCTTACATTGAGATCCAACAGGGCATTTAGGATCGGAAGAACATGTTGCATCTGCTCCGGCAATCCCACCTAAGTTTCCTTTGGTGAGAGTTGAATTCACAAATAACCTTTTATCGTTATCTAAAATCTGCATTGAGATCAATCTTTCTTGAAGTCGCAAAGTACTATCTGCAGAAGTCGGCACCAGGCGAATTAAAAAATCCCTAGTCCCATTTAATAAGGTATCGTTTACAGCCGTTACAGTAATCATTTTTTCCGAAGGCCAATCATTGGGTGTCCAAACAATTGTAGTTGGGCTGACTGTCGCATAAGAAGGATTCGAAACGACTATATTGACATTCACATCTTCTTTTGGCTCGGACCCAAAACCTAATTTATAAGTTAACGAAGAACCAATGGTAGCATTCCCGCCATGTTCAGAGAGACGACCTGTTGTTGCACTAAGCAATATGCCAACTTGATCTTTGATTGTAATGCCTGGAAAACATGCATCTTTCTGTTCACCAGAAACTGCCATTAGCAAAAAAGTCATGGCAAAGGATTTTGATTTTGGGTCACAAGGATTATTATAGGAATTTTTACTACAAGAAAGGAAAAGAACACTAAATAGAAGAGCTCTAAAAAACATGGAATATCAATCTCTTATTTCTACCAGAACTCGAAATAATTAATTCCAAGCAATGAAAAATATGGGTTATATTCACCAAACGATAATTAAATGCTAATTAAGAACATATGAAGACTATGATTTTTAAACCCAACTTGATTGGAGAGTGCAGAGAGTATTTCGAGAAATTTTCAATTTTTTTGTTAGAAACTAGGTTAAATTTTAATACTCTACGCAAAATAAATTTACAGGGTTATTACAATTAAAATTTCCACCAAAAAGCGTGCTATTTGTAAATTGAGTACGAAACATGTAACCCGTAACAGTATTAGTGTTATCCGTCCAATCACTACAACTATTTGCTCCCAATACCCAACCAGAGTTACTACCAAGCCATGTTCCAGGAGCAGAGGCATCCATCACACTGAAAAAGGGAATTTGTAAAAGTGAAGAGGAATTTGTATTGGCTATCAAAGTTGCATTATCGGTGAGATAATAGTGAGCATTAGGATGTAGAACCCAATCAACCTGGCCGTCACCTAAATTTGCAGATTGAGAGGCTACTCTTGTTGAACCTAAAATCATCGCCTTACATGTCGAACCTGCAGGGCATTTTATATCAGAAGAACATATAGTATCAGCCCCAGAAATTCCGCCAAAAGATCCTCCCATATATGGATTTGTCGAAACAAATAATCGTTTTTCATTGTCCAAAACTTCAATAGGTATAACTACAGGTGTTAGATCTAAATTTTTATCATCCGAATTTGCTATGAGTTGCAGACTAATGTTTCGACTGCCATTCAACAGATTATCATTTTTAGCCGTGATATAAAAAGTCTGTGGAATCGACCACGACTGAGAATCGAATGTAAAATTTAATTGCGATACTGTAATATAAGTTAAGTTCGAAAACACCAATTGGATTTCAACCTTCGACATAGGTTTTCTTCTTAGTTGAACTGTAAAAGTTTGAGAACTACCTAGTGTTAAATCTCCACCACCTTCGGAAACCTTTCCTTCTTTTCTATTCACAAAAATAGCAGATGGATTGAAATCAACTATTCCAGCAGAACAATTGCTAATTTGTATACCTAATAGATTATAAATAATAACAGAATTTTTATAAGAGTCCGAATTGATATCGCAAGCATTGTTTAATGATTTTTCGCGACAGGAAAAAATGAAAAATAAAATAATGATAAATCGAAACATAGAAAATTAATTGTGATTCAAACGATACAAAATTCACAAAAGGAATAATGTTCGCAACCAATATTCAAAATCTATAATTTATTGCCTATGGGTTATCGTATTCCCTAGACCAACAGAAATCAACCCATCGCACATAGTGAAAAACATTACATTTAGTTTCCTTCTCAGAAAAAAGGCCTATTTGGTTTTTAAACCGGCAAGGCCAATACGATCAGTATCTGCATCCTTCAACAAACTCTTTAAATCATCAGGAATGGGCATAGATGCAAAAATTGGCACAGAAACTCCGCCCGTATTCCCAACCGGAATTCGATTGAATAAACTACCGATCCAACCGAATAAAACTCGAATCATTTGACCAAAAATTTCTTTTCCATCCAATGCTCTAATTCCAAACACCAACATTCGAAAGTGAATGCCTGTATGTGAGATTGGATGGTATTGGCCAATGACATGTGCTCTTTCTAAAAAATGCCAAGCTTGCACAAAGTTTTTTTCCTTCAAAGAGACGTGGTAGTTCTCTAATTCTTTCCGATAGGCTTTTCTAAAATCTTCAGGCATTTTAAAATTCATTTTGGTCAACCCACTCACCAATAGTTTATCTTGAAAATCGACAATTCAAAAGATTCTAAGATATGTCCATCCTACTTCAATTAAGAATAAAATCCTTGTATAAAAGGGCTATGATGAGAATATTTTTAATTCAAAATGTGTATTTTTTTTTAACTCAGAAGGACTCAAACCAAAAGATCTACGTAACACTCGATTAAAATGTGGCTGATCAAAAAATCCACCTTCATAGGCAGCATTCATCAAATCTTTTTGTTCGATAAGAGTGAAAATTGCTTTCTGCATTTTTTTCCATAACTTATAACTTGAAAATGTAATACCTGTTTCACTGCGAAACAAATGTCGAAATCGACTGGGAGATAGTTTTGTAATTTTAGAAATTTGTTTCAAAGTGAGTTGGTCTAATTCATCTTGTTGTATGAACGACAGACTATCCTTAATACGATTGTCAATATTTCGTTGGTTTTCTAAAATAAACTTATCTTTGAGTAATTGAAGGATTTTGTTTTTTGCTTCACTTTGGTTTGATTTTAGTTCTGTTTCAAAAAACAAAATATCTGAATTAGAAATAATATCCGTTAAATCAAAAGCAGGATCGCCTTCCTTATGAATAAAACCTGTTTGATAAGACACAGCAAATAACAACGGATCGATCAATAAAATAATAAAACGATCGTTCCCAAAAGTTGTTTCATGACTCACTCCCGAAGGGACCAAAGCTGCTTGTGAATAAAAATCTTTACCATTTTTCCCTCTCAGCAAAAAAGGTTTGTCTAAAGAAAAACAAAACTGATGGTAAAAGTGGCTGTGACGTTTGGTGGCAAAGGATACTCCCGTATATGCGGCCATTTCTTTCCAAACATAAAAGCCTGACTTCTCCTTTGTTTCCATTGCGATTCAATCTGACGAATTCGTTTTTAATGAATTGATAAACTGGACCATTAGATTTTTTACTGATTGTTTCGTAACTTCTTCAGTAATTTCTCCATCGATAGAAACCTTTCCTTTCACTCCAGAAATCAACAAATTGGTTTTTTCCGATAACTTAGCACCGATTGTTTTTAAGACCAATAGTAAAGATTCATGTGCCTTTTCACCAACCGATGCTGCTGTGATAAGTGCCACAGGTTTATCTGTAAACACAACAGAAGAAACTGCCCATTCAATTGCATTTTTCAAAACTCCAGGAATGCTAAATACGTACTCGGGAGAACATATTAAAATCCCATCAGCTTTCTCCACTTCCTTTAAAAAAGTTTTCACTATCTCTGGAGTTTCTTCATCAGAGATTCCAGAAGCAAAAAACGGAAAATTGGCGATCTCATCATACATCATAATTTCACAATCGTCTGCGTAATTATGTTTTAAAGCATTCAGGATTTTTTTATTATAAGAAGAGGAACTAATTCCTCCTGAAATCGCTAGAACTTTGGGTTTTGATTTTGACATAACTGATTAAATTGAAATTCCCATAATTTTTTTAGTTCCATCCATCTCTTTGGTATAAGAAAATAATTTTAAGATAGAAAACTTTTCATATCCGTTGTCTTCCGTTTGGTATTCCCAAAGCCAACCCCACAAACTGCCTCTTTTTACATAACCTCTTTCTATCTCTGTTTTTTCTTGATACAAAGCACCAAGCAAAATATAGGTGGAATATTGGTTATCTGATTTAGTTTTATTATGATAATAACCAAGCCCCGCAAGCACCAATTCGGTATTTTCTTCTTCTGAGTCAAAAAGGTAATATAGAAATGGCCCATACAATCGAGACTTTTCTTTGTTTGCATCGGCAGTTCTTACGATCGGAAAAAAATTATAAGTAGTTTGATAAGACCTATCGTCATAACCTAACCATAACAAAGTGATTCTATTAATTTCTGACTTCCCTTTGTCAAAACCCCACAACAAACCACCAACACTTCGGAACTGATAACTCACTTCTGTATTTTCCGATTCAATTAAATATAAAAAATTATAATAATGGCCTTTTCGATCCCATTTTAGATAATTTAAAAAAGTAAAAGTCGAAAATCCATCTTCGTTCCAATCATTAAATGACAGAGGAATCACTGAAAAACTAGATTTTGTTTTATAAAACGGAAAAATTAAAAGATGAGAAAGTTTTTCATCCTTCTCTAAAGGAATTTCCGGTTTGGTTTTTGCATTAGTGCCATAGTCTCGCTCTTTGTACCATTCCCAATCTATAAACCAAAATAAATTGGTTCTACTTCCGCCATTGTTTTTATTTCTATAAAAAAATGGAGTCACCCAAAAAGTTTTTTCTTTTTCATTAAGATGAGAATTTTTTTCTTCATAAGAAATCCATAAGGGCCAAAACAAAAATTGAATATCAGGATCAGTAGAAGTTTTTGTTTTCCGATAAGATGAAAACAATGTAAACGTATCACTATGTTGGTATTTTTCGGTTCCATAATTCCGATGAACATAAAACGGCAAAACTCTATGTCCAGAATCAATGTCTGATTCATAAACATTCACAAAAGGCCAAAAATAGGATCTTTCTTTACGATTGTTTTCTCTAAGGTCTTCCGTTAAATAGAAATTCAAAAGATAAGCACGGAATTCTGAATCTTTGTCTTTTTGTTTACCATATAGTGGAAATAGTATTTTGTATTCTAGATCATCCGATTGGTAACTAAACCAAATGGGAAAAAAAGGTGGTAATAAAACCACGTTATCTTTTGAAGCTTCATCCCAAGTAAACCAAGCTAGTGGCAACAAACGAATGTGTCTTTTGGTATCTGCCTTTTCATAAGAAAAAATTCCGAAAAGTAACTGGTATCCAAAAAAACTATCACTATTGTCTCGATTAAATTCTCTTTTTTTAACTACCTTGGGCTCGTTTGATTCAATAGAATTTTTTTTATTTATTTGGTTACCACCATTCAGAACTTTGGTTCGCTGTGAATATCCAACCAAATTATATAAAATTCCAAAGTCAAAATCAACATACAAATTCCCTTCGTTTGTTGCGACATTTACATCGACAGAATTTGTTTTCGTATACCATAATAAATTAATGTGATAATCTTCTTCCTCATCGGCATAATTAAAATAGACAGGAAAAATAAAATCAAACTCCTTTCCTGGTTTTCTATACCTTCCAAAAATAGGGAAGGTTACCAATAGACTTTCTTCCTTGGCCTTATTGTTAGAATAATAGACAGGGCCCATCCAATATTCATTTTCATTTGACCTTTGGTTTTGATAATAAAGAAGGATTGGCACAAACAAATAATTGTTTTTGGAGTAATACAACAAAGGAAAAAAAGAAAACTTATGAAATCCTTGGTCCTCGTTGATTTCGAAGTGCATAAAAGTCAATAAACGGGAATAATAGTTTTTATTTTCTCCTGAAGTTCCTCGGTTATGATAGTATAACAAAGGAATAACGGGAAATCCCAATTTACTATTTGTTTCATTCGAACTAGAAAAGAAAAATGGAATTGTTGTTAAATAAGATTCCTTTGTGTCTTTACCCCAAAAAACAAATGGATAAAAGGATTGGTCAACTGCATCTCTTTCTTTCGTTACGTTTACATTTAAAATTCGTTTGTATTCACGGTTATCGGATTTACTTTGAATATGATAATAAAATGGAAATATAGATTTTGTTTTTGCTTTTGGATAATCATAATAACGATAAAATCCCAAAGCCCGAACTGAGTAGTGGTTTGTCCAATTTTCTACGTCATAGAAAATGTTACTCGCAGTAAACTTAGCGCTTCTTTCACTCCCATAAACTTTGATTTCCTTTTCTGATTCTAAGTCAGGCCAAGTTTTAGGGAAAATTCCAAGTGGGAAGGTTATAAAAAGAAAAACTAGAACATATTGATTGAATTTGAAAACCATTCCTACAAGAACACCTTTAACAATTGGATCATTGTAATCGTTCTTGCTTTTATGCAAGAAATTACTTTATTACTTTCGACGGATCTTTGATCGGCAAATTTATCAACTTTTTAGTTTTCTTGGGAATATGTTCGATGATCTCCGCCACTTTCGGAATTTTGGAAGTTGGTTTAATTTGAGAGTATTTATAATTTATCTCTGATAACAAAATGGGTTTGGAAGATGGATACATTTGACCAATTTGTTTTTTCCCTTCGCGGTCATACAAAGGAATTACTGATTTAGAAATAGAACGGTAAGGAAGATAAGTAGATACTTTGACCAAACGCCCCTCGTTATCATATTGATAATCATTAAAACCTAATACGATTTCTTCCTTGGAGACGATGATACCTTCCATCACATCTTCTGTAAATTCATAGGTTCCTTTTCCCATTCCAAAAATAAAGGCAGTTCCCGTAAAAGCTACGAAAACAATTCCCAAAGCAGCTAAAGCAACTACACTGGAAGTAGCGTAAACAGGCATATAAACAGGAGACCTTTCATTAGCTCTTCGAATATCATACTCACTCCTCATAGTTTGCCTAATCGAAAGATGTTTCGAAACATTGATCGCATAGTATACTGGATAGTAAAAATATTCTTCTGGTTGCAAATCCATATCTTTGGATTCCACAAGGATGGCAATACTCCTCACGAGTCGATTGTTGTCTTTATCTCGAAGAATCCCGTAATAAATTTTACCATGAGAATTTGGTCTTTCAATTGATTCAGAAACAATGGGCAAAAGGGAATCTGAAAATTCTAATTTTTCGACAAACTCCGCAGGCATCAAAGTCGCATTTAGATTTTCTTTTGGAATATAAACCGTCTGCGTTGAACAAGAAAAATACGACAAAAGCAAAACAAATGTAAAACTATTGAATAAGGTTGATTTCATTTTTAGATTCAATGAATATAAAAATAATTCTACAATCTGTAACAATCAATTTTTTAGCGTTAATATTTGTAAGTCTCAACAACCGTTTGTAAATGTTCTCCGGTCACTTCAATATCTTTGGCTGTTTCGAGAAGGACCAGTGAATTATCAGCAATTACTTGTGTACCTGTCGCAATAGTTTCAATTGATTTGGAAATTTCTTCAACAGCTATTTTTTCTTGCGAAGCTGCATTTAAAATCTGAAGTGAGTTTTCATTGATTTTATGAACAGAATCTACAATTCGATTGGTATCTGTAGTTTGTTTCTCCTGGGCAGAACTAACTAGTTTTGCAGTTTCTTGAATCTTTGAGATATTAGCGAGTAATTCGCGAAAACTCTCTTCTGTGTTCATCATCAGTCCGACACTTGTTTTGATTGCATTTTTTGTGTCAGTAGTCAATGACTGAATGTTTCTTGTATTATGTGCTGTTTGTTCAGCAAGTTTTCCGATCTCCTGAGCCACAACTGCAAACCCACGTCCAAGGTCACCAGCGCGTGCGGCCTCAATAGCAGCATTGAGCGCAAGTAAGTTGGTTCGATCGGATATTTCATTAATGATATTAACGACTTCATCAATTAACTCTGCCTTTTGGTTTACGATGTGAATGGAATCTGCAGTTGTTTTTGTTGTTAACATTCCATCATTGGCTTGTTTATAAAATTCCTCTGTTAAATTTGTCATCCCGAGCATTGCATTTGCTACTTCTGCCATTGCCATTTTGAAATCAGAGGTCACTTTTTCTATTTCCTTCAAATGATCCGCTTGGGTAGAGATACTAGAAAAAACATTCTCAACAGAAGCTGCCAACTCTTCCGTTGCTGCAGAAGTCTCTTCTGTTGAAGCAGCTTGGTCTTGTGTTGTTGCAGAATAATTTCGAACCAAATTGGCAGCATCTTTTGATTTATTAGATAACTCACCTGATACTTGGCGGAGGATAAAAACAATTTCAGTAATATTTAAAATAAAAACACCCATCCATTTCAATAGACCTCCAATTTCATCATGGATTCCGTAGTCCAAATTTTCTTTGAGTTCACCTGACCCACGAACAATTTGCGAAATAATATTTGTACTATTTCGAATCACGGACATGATGCTATGTATGATTAAGTATTGTAGGAGAATAAAAAAAACTAAAGCAAAGGAAGTGAAAACAAGAACCATGATGGCATAGATTTTTGCGATATTTGCTCTTTTTGTAAACTTCTCAGAAAGTTGTTTAGAAATGAGTTCATTCACATTGAAGATCTGATCAATTAAATTGGTTGTGGCATTGTAGTATTCTATCGTTTTGATTGTTGGAATTTTTTCTTTGATCACTCTATTTTGAATCAACTCTCGTAAAACAGGGAAATCAACTTCTGCTTTTTGGTATGTCTCTACAATCTTCTTTCCATCAGGATTAAATTTTCGAATCGCAGCCATACTCACGGTAATGGATTCAAAATGGCCTGCCACTGACCCAACGATTTCCTGAAGCAGATTTTTTTCAAAAGGATCTGCTTTTGTCCCTTTGACCAAATGCGCCAATCCTGTCCCGCGGAGTTGCCCAAGTTTTTCAGCCAAATACGGTAACTTAGTCAATGAAACTTCGATCATAAAGTAAGTGTCTTTATCTGGGTCCAAAAATAAACCGGACGACTCCCCTACTTCATTGTTTACATTTAACATTCTTTTAATAAGACTTACATGTTCTACGTAACTTTCCTTTGCCGTTAGTGTTGAGTTGATTTCTTTTAAGTGATTCCAACTTTTATGAATATCCTTAGATTCTTCATAAACTTGAAAAAGATTCCCTTCGTCTTCGTTTAATTTTAAAAAAATTTGATAAGCTGACTCTAATTCCTTTTCAATTGAATTTGCTTCTTCTTTGGCACTTTGGTCTCCATTCAAAACCCGAGCCATAAACCCTCGGTGTTTTGCAGTGAGTCGCATAAGTTTGGCAAGACTTAAATTATATTCTGCACCTTTGAGTCGATTCAATGCACCTTCATATTCTTGTTTTTTGATTAAAATTAAATTGATTCCCAATGCGGACATGAGGACTGCCATAAGGCCAAACACAAACAGAAGTTTGGTTTTTATTTTAAATTTATATAAAATCTTTTTTGGATTCAAACTAAAACCGGATTCGATTTTTTGGGGATTTAGGTAAAAGTTTTCTCCGTTTAAAATTTGTTTTTCCGATGCGGTACGTCCAACAAACATATGTCCAACGGTTTTTCCATCCCTATCATAATAAGGTGTAATCGTTGTGTTGGCCCAAAAAAAGTCTCCTGAATTCGTTTTATTTTTTAGGAGCCCGTTCCAAGGTTCGTTTTCATTTAAAGTCTTTTGTATGTTTTTATAAACCAACTCAGGAGTTTCGGGACTTTGGATTTTTTTGAACGACTGACCTAATAACTCCCTCCGCTCAAATCCACTCAGTTTAACCAAATCATCGTTAACGAAAATAATCGTACCGGCAAGATCCGTTTTCAATGATAACGTTGTATTTTGTGGGATTTTCACCTGAACACTCATACCGATGCTCCAAACTAAATGTAGAATCTAGAAAGAAAGGAAAAGAGAATTTGCGAATATGAAAATATGTTAAAACTATCGAATACTTACTCTCATTCAAAAGAAGTTGAAAATTCTTTTTTTATTGATAAGGAAAAAAAAGAGCAGTTTCTTTCCAACTTTCCTCCGACTAACAAGAAATTCCGAGCTCCTTTTTTTCATTTTTTTTGAAGAATTAATCAAAATATGCAATAATTTGGAAATCGACCAAATTTGGTTTCCGCACAAAACTACCCATCTTTGGATTTTGGCCTTGAACTCTAATCCGAGCGAACGACGACTTCCTTTACACACAAAATTCAATAACGAGCGTTAGCCTTAAATAAAAAACCAAAACGTTTGATATAAGAAATCTAAACGATTCGTATAACAATAGATAAATTTTATTCAAAAATAATAGATTTCATTTGGGCAATGCATCTGCTAAAATTCTAGAACTATTCTAGTAATAATTATAAAATTTACTATTTCTTGTTAGTTGTTAAATTCATTCTAATATTTGAATTTGATTCCTTTTAAAAATTTGAGTCGCATTTGTTTATTTTAAAATAATACTATGTACATTATGTTATCAATGTGTCACCAAGGATGAAACAGTTTCGAGTTTTGAAAATAAAATCATCTACCAGTGATACAAAATAGAGAGAAGGAGGATTGTTAGTGGTCGAAAAAAACGATGTCATTATCATCGGAGCAGGAATCGCAGGATTGGTGGCAGCATTTGAATGTTTAAACCAAGGAAAATCTGTTTTAATTTTAGATAGAAACTCTGAGGAACATTTAGGTGGTCTCGCTAAACTATCATTTGGCGGTATGGCCCTTGTTGGTACTCCTTTGCAAAAACGATTGGGAATCAAAGATACTCCCGAGATTGCTTTGGATGATTGGTATTCATTTGCAGACTTTGGCCCCAATGATATTTTTCCCAAACAATGGGCAGAACAATATGTGAACGAAAGTCTTGGGCAGGTCTATCATTGGCTTGGAAGTCTTGGTTTAAATTTTTTTCCTGTGGTCAATTGGGTAGAAAGAGGATTATACAAAAGAGGGAATTCTGTTCCGCGTTATCATGTTCTTTGGGGAACCGGTTTCCGTTTGGTGGAACGTTTCGTAGAATTATTAAAAAAACATAAAAACAATACAAAATTAAATTATCTATTTGAACACAAGGTTACTGATTTAATCAAAGAAAACGGTAGGATAGTAGGTTGTGTCGCAGAACAAGAAAAAACGGGAAAGAAGGATTTAAGATTTTATGCAGACCACGTGATGGTAGCAACAGGTGGCATCACCGGATGTTTAGATAAGGTTCGTGAACATTGGTATAAACCTTGGGGAGAGGCGCCAAAGGAAATGTTGAATGGTTCCCATCCTTTTGCTGATGGATTGGTTCATGATGCCGTGAAGAAACATGGCGGAAATCTCACTCATTTGGATAAAATGTGGAATTATGCTGCAGGGATTCCCAATCCAAAACCAGAATTTGATGGTCATGGACTCAGCCTCATCCCTTGTAAGTCAGCCTTATGGCTCGACCATTCAGGGCGTCGGATTGGGCCAGAACCGATGATGACTGGATTTGATACCAACGAACTTTGTCGTAGGATCTCTGGGTTAGAAAAACCATATACTTGGCAACTGCTGAATTGGAGGATTGCGGCAAAAGAACTCGCCGTTTCTGGTTCGGAACACAATCCCATGATCCGAGATCGAAAATTAGTTTCTTTCTTAAGAGAAGTGTTACTGGGGAACAACCGTCTCGTGAGACAGTTACAAAAAGAAAGTGATCATTTCATTGTGGCAAACAACTTACGAGAATTAGTTGATAAAATGAATCGATTGAATGGAGATCAAACAATTGAATACGAAGTTATAAAAAAAGAGATCACGCAATATGATGATGTAATTCGGAGAGGGAAAGGCCTTTGGAACGATGACCAATTGAGACGGATCCAACATGCTAGGTCATGGCGTTCCGACCGAGTGAGAACTTGTGCTCCCAAACCCATTCTTCATCCAAGTGCCGGGCCCCTCATTGCCATCAAACTTAGACTGATTACAAGAAAAAGTTTAGGAGGGATTCAAACTGATTTGGAAAGCCGCGTATTAGATCCGTTAGGTTCACCTATCCCGGGTTTGTATGCCATCGGTGAAGCGGCAGGATTTGGTGGTGGTGGTGCCAGCGGATTTAAATCTTTAGAAGGAACTTTTTTATCGGGCTGTATTTTGACCGCAAGAGCAGCGGCAAAGTCAGTTAACAATGGTGTTTCAGTTAGTGAGCATGGAAAACAAAGGAGTTTAGTCACATGAAAAAAACAGGAGCTTGGTTAGTCAGATATGCCTTAGAACAAATTGGAGTTCGTTATACCTTTGGAATTCCTGGAGTCCATAATACAGAAATTTATGATGAGCTAAATAATTCTGATTTGATCCATCCGATGCTCGTAACACATGAAGGTTGTGGTGCGTTTATGGCCGATGCCATCAGTCGCACCAGTGATTCGATTGGAACCGTTGTCATTGTACCGGCAGCAGGTGTGACTCATGCTGCTAGTGGGATTGGAGAAGCATTTTTGGATGGGATTCCCATGTTGGTGATTGCAGGTGGAGTGCGTAGCGATTCCAAATTCAAATACCAATTACATGATATGGACCAACATACACTCGTGAAACCAATCACTAAAAAAACTTTTAAAGTAAATTCGCAAGAGGAAGTGGTAGAAACGATTTACGAAGCATACCAAATTGCTGTGAGTGGAGAACCCGGGCCCGTGTTTATCGAAGTTCCTGTGAACATCCAATTGTATACAGGAACAGTGGCAAACATTCCTAGTTATGAAGAATACTGTAATAAACAAAGTCTCAAACTAGCAACTCCATCCATCCAAGAAAAAAGTTTGGCCGAAGCAGTTGAGTTACTAACTTCTGCAAAGTCCCCAGGTTTATTTTTAGGATGGGGAGCAGTTGATGCTGCGGAGTTGAGTGTGGCCATTGCAGAACTACTCGGAGCTCCCGTATCTACAACCTTACAAGGATTAAGTGCATTCCCTGGGAATCATCCTTTACATTGTGGAATGAGTTTTGGTCCAGCAGCGGTTCCTGCGGCGACCCAAGCGTTTTCTGATTGTGATTGTTTACTGGCAGTGGGGACTCGTTTTGCCGAAATTGCGACAGGTAGTTTTGGAGTGACCGTTCCCAAAAATCTGATTCATATCGACATCAATCCAGATGTGTTTCATACAAATTATCCTGCCAAAGTCAACATTCAAGGCGACGCCAAAAAGGTATTACCTGAACTGGTAAAAAGACTGCAGAACAAACTACAGCTAACAAAAGAAAGTCGGGAAAATCGAACCAAAGTGCTTGCGGAAGAGATAAAGAAAAATAAACAAAACTATTTGGAAGAATGGTTCCAACATGATAGTAAGGACAGGGTGAATCCTGCTCGATTCTTTAACGCCTTACGGACATCTCTTCCTGATGATGGTTATGTGGTGGTGGATGACGGAAATCATACATTTCTCACTGCCGAACTGATGCCAATCCACAAACCAAGGCATATGATTTCTCCCACAGATTTTAATTGTATGGGTTATGCAGTGCCTGCAACCATTGCAACCAAACTTGCTAATCCTGAGAAAGCAGTTGTTGGGATCATTGGTGATGGAGCCTTTTTAATGACTTGTATGGAATTAATCACAGCGAGCAGAAACAAAATTGGAGCTGTGTTTGCCGTCTTCAATGATGGAGAACTTTCCCAAATTTCACAAGCACAACAAGTTCCTTACAATCGGAAAACCTGCACTGTTCTTGGAACCACAAGGTTTGAAGGCATCGCTTTGGCCACGGGTGCCGAATATCTTTCCATCCAATCAAACGAAGAAATCAAACAAAAGTTAGATGAAGCATGGATTCTTGCTAACGAAGGGCGTCCAGTCATTTTGGATGTCAATATTGATTACAGTAAAAAAACTCGTTTTACCCAAGGGATTGTTGGCACTAATTTGAAACGTTTGCCATTTGCAGCCAAAGTCAGAATGATTGGTCGGGCCTTAGTTCGAAGGGTCACTGGATAGGATTGGTCTAAGTTTCTTTTGCGTATCTTACTTGCACCTATGGAAGGACTTCTTGACTACCGACTTCGTGACACTCTCACGCAAGTGGGTGGTTTTGACGAATGTGTTAGTGAATTCATTCGAGTGAACGATACACTCCTTCCATCACATAGGTTCTACAGATATGTTCCCGAATTGTATGAAGGTTGTCGTACAAGAGCTGGAGTTCCTGTCAAAGTACAGTTGTTAGGTTCCGATATCAACTGTATGGCGGAGAACGCAAGTAAGGTGGCATCTCTTGGGGCGTATGGGATCGATATTAATTTTGGATGTCCGGCTCCCACAGTCAACCGAAACCGGGGAGGAGCAGCTCTTCTCAAAGAACCAGACCAGATGTTTGCCATTGTAAAGGCCATTAGAAAAGCGGTTCCTTCGATCATTCCAGTCACTGCAAAAATGAGATTAGGTTACGATTCCACCGAACAGGCGCTTGTCTGTGCAAAAGCCTTGGAAGAAGGAGGAGCCGAAGAAATAGTAGTCCACGCAAGAACCAAAACGGACGGATACAAACCTCCTGCCTATTGGGATTGGATTCATAAAATTGGATCAACTGTCAAAATTCCAGTCGTTGCCAATGGTGAAATTTGGACTGAAGAAGATGCGCTCCGGTGTAAAGAAATCTCTGGTTGCCAAGACATTATGATTGGTCGTGGTGCTGTTGCTAACCCAGCTCTTGCGTTGATGATCAGAGGAGTAAAAAATGAAAATCTTTCTTGGGATGAAGTCAAAAGAATTTTATATCGGTATTGGCAAAGTTTAGAAGCAGATATGGAAGTTAAAAGTCGGGCGGGAAGAATCAAACAGTGGTTACACTATTTGACCCGCCAATATCCTGAAGCCGAAAGAGACTTTGAAATTGTGAAACGACTGACAAACAAGGAAGATTTTAAAAAGTATTTGGAATCGCCTGTAAAACCTACTTAAAATTTCCTATTAGCTCAATCAACAACAAGTATGAAGATTAACTTCAAATATTCTAATTTATTGGATAATCACTTTAGGATTGACATTTTGCCCAAAGATATAAAAAAAATAATTTCCTGGCGTTAGAATGGTATATGTAGAACCAGATTGGGTAATATCGGTTATTGTATTTGCCATATTTTGTCCTCCAGCAATCGGACACTCGTTTTGTTTGTATATGGCAATTCCATCGTCCCCATAATCACTGAAGACAATTTTGTCATTAGCAACTAACTGACTTCCCTTTACAATTCCACCTCCGTAACCATTATCATTCATTTTTTTACTAATGACTGTCAAAACTCTGCTAGCAGTAGTTAACGGAAAAGTATTAACATCTGAACCAGGAGAAGATTGATAATTGCAAGTGAGACCGCCTTGACTTCCAGCAAGTAACAAAACAAGGCTTACATGATTATCTTTTTTTTCTTTTTGACAATTGAGAAAAAACGCACTTAAAAGGAAGCTGACAATAAAACTAATTTTTAACATATTTTTATATTCTAAAACAACACTTTACTATTTTTTCTTTCTGTAAACCGCAAAACAAAAAAATAGCGAACACCTAACAAAAAAAGCACATTAGTTTTCCCATAGATAAGCCAAAATTTCTGGATAGTTCGTTTATTAAATCGTGAGAACAATAACATCGAATTTACTGAAAGCATTAATACGAATATGATAAACTTATTCACGGTAATGCATGAAAGGTGATCGTGGAACATTTAGTTGTTGGGTATGATTTTGAATTCGGCTGGATCAAAATCATAATTTACTGATTAGAAAAAGAAGGAATGACACATGTTTGTGTACCCTGGAAATATAAAGAAATGGAAAAGAATATAGTTGTTCGCATAGAATTCCATCATCATAGAGTATGACGACAGTTATTTCATTAATTCAAAAAAAAGAAAGTCAACGAAATTTATCGCATACCAAGAGTTAATTTATTCTAAAAAATATCGATACGTTACCTTGGGATTTAGTTGCGCTCTTACCCGACCGATCTCTTTTTTTCCTTTCAAAAACGATCCCCTCCACAAAATTATTCCTTATGTTCGAATCGTTTTCCAACTCTGAAATCCTTTCCGGTATGATCACCCCAGCAGTCCTTGTTTCTGCTTGTGCTAGTTTGATATTTTCCACAGCCAATCGGCTTGGGCGTATTTTTGATCGAGTGAATCTTCTAAAATCGGAAGTGGAACTTCTATTAGACGGGAAAAGAAGTTTTCACACAGAACGAATGATCTATATGCGCCACCAACTTTCTGTCCAAAAAAAAAGAGCGGTCCTCATCCAAAGGTCCATGGCTTTTTTGTATTTGGCAACTTCTCTCTTTGTGATTTCGAGTTTGACATTGGCCATCACTCTTGCCTTTGCCAAAGGCTATACCTGGATCCCTACTGTGGCTGCCATCACTGGAGGAATTTGTCTGTTTCTTGCCAGTGCTCTTCTTTTTTACGAAAGCAGATACAACTTAACATTCATTAATCGACAAATTGAATTTACGGAATTTTTAGAAAGAGAATTACAAAAGAAATAAAAGTCAGAAAATCGTTGCCCTAAGACAAAGCCCAATCAGGAATTTTTGATTTTCCTTTTGAGCGTCTCGAATCCGTTAGTTGACAAATAAAAAATCGAAAAACGACCGCGTCATCCGCTCCAATCTTTCGCACCTGCGAAAGGATTTCCGCTACTACCGCTGGCGCAGGGATTTTATTTTGAATTTTCGATGAGTGGTAATGAATCAAGTTGATGAGTGAATTTTGGTTCACTCTTGGCCTAGCGCCAGGGACCAGAAGGGCTTGGTCCGAGGAGGCAAGTCCTCCGAGGACGGGAGCGAACGCGCACCCCGCATGAGGCCCGCCCGGGCGCCCAAAGTACCAACTATGAACTTTTCCAAAAGAAAATTGGGGATTTTAGGAAATGGAATGCGAAAAACGGCAGGGCGTGATAGAGGAGAACCATTGGGTGGCGGGTCTAGTTCCCCACCCTCAGATCGGGCGGGGAAAGTGTACCCACGCGCCCACCCCCCTTCGACCCTCTTTTGTAACAAATCTGACAAAAAAAAACGATTTTCCTGTCACCTTGGCTTTCTAGAACGGTAAGTAAAAATTAGATTCGGAAATTCCTTCATGAGAGAAATCAAAACTGTCACGATTTTAGGTGCCAACGGAGCCATGGGTTCTGGAAGTGCGGGCGTCATTGCTGCCTTCGGTGGTGCTAAAGTCCATATGCTCGCTAGAGATGTAGAAAAAGCAAAACAGGGTATCGAAGCCGCTGTCGCATCCGTCAAAACGGATACAATCCGCGCAAGAATGATCCCTGGTTCCTACGATGCGGATCTGGAAAAAGCTGTCGCAGAGTCAGATTGGGTATTCGAACTCGTGGCGGAAAGTTACGAAGTCAAAGAACCGATCAATACTCGTATTGCTAAGGCTCGCCGTCCGGGAACCATCGTTTCCACTGTGTCCTCTGGACTTTCCATCGGTCGTTTGGCAAAAGCTTACGATGAAGATGGTCAAAAACACTACTACGGAACACATTTTTTTAACCCTCCTTATAAAATGATCCTTTGTGAACTCGTAACCCATTCAGGAAACGATAAAAAAGTCACACAAGCGTTAGGTGAATATCTAGACAAAGTTCTAGGTCGTGCCGTTGTTTATACAAATGACACTCCTGCTTTCGCTGGAAACCGCATCGGATTTCAGTTGATGAACGAAGTAGCTCACTTTGCAGAAAAGTATGCTGACAAAGGTGGAATCGCCCTTATGGACGAAATCATGTCTGGTTACACTGGACGTGCGATGGGCCCACTGGCAACTGCTGACTTCGTTGGACTTGATGTTCATAAAGCTATCGTAGACAACATCTACGACAATACAAAAGACGAAGCTCACGAAACATTCAAACTTCCTGGTTACTTCCAAAAGTTAATCGATGCTGGTAAACTCGGTATGAAATCTGGTGGTGGTCTCACTAAAGTTGTGAAACACGCTGACGGAAAACGTGAGAAGTTTGTTTACAATATCAAAACTGGTGAGTACGATCCGTACCCAAAATTTGATATTCCTTTTATCAAAGAAGCTCGCCAAAAAATCAAAGACTCCGATTACAAAGGTGCTATGGACATCGTGAAAAATGCATCTGGTTTCGAAGCAGAAATCGCACGTTACTTCATTTCACGTTACATCAGTTATTCGCTTTCTCTCGTAGGAGAAGTAGTGGACACAAAAGAAAACACTGATGGAGCAATGGGTTTTGGTTTTAACTGGGTTCCTGCGTCTGCATTTGTTGATTTCCTTGGTGGACCAAAAGAAACAATTAAGATGATGGAGCAGTCTAAAATACCAGTTCCAAAACTTTTAAAAGATGCAAAAGAAGGCAAAAAGTTCTACGAGCTTGGCGACAAACTAGACGCAAGGTCTCTTTTCAAAGGTTAATTAGGAGTATCATATGAGTGAAAAAGTATTTGTACTAGGCGGGGAACAAACCGACTTCCAAAGAAATTGGACAAAAGAAGGAAAAACCTTCATGTCCATGATGCGTGAAGTATTAGATGATGCTCTTGAAAAAGTTGGCATTAGTTATGATGAAATCAAACGATTGAACAAAGAAAACCGTGTGGCTGTTTTTGTTGGAAACTTTGATGCAGAACAATATGCCAACCAAGGTCACTTGGGTGCTTTCCTTACAGAAGTAAACCCTGCTCTTTACGGCGTTCCTGGTGCTCGTTACGAAGCAGCTTGTGCTTCTGGATCCGTTGCACTTGATGCAGCGATCACACATATCCGTGCAGAAGATTATGATCTAGCGATTGTTCTTGGTGTGGAAGTGATGAAAACTGTTTCTTCTTCTGTGGGTGGTGACTTCCTTGGAACAGCTGCTTACTACGATAAAGAAGCGAAGGGAGTTCAATTTCCTTTCCCTAAACTTTTCGGAAAACTAGCAGACGTAATCCTCGAACGTTACGAACTTAAAGAAGAACGTTTTATGGATGCTCTTGCTGAAATTTCTCGTATCAATTACGCAAACGCAAAACGTAACCCTAAAGCACAAACTCGTACATGGTTCATGAACAAAGAACATGCGATGGCTCGCGGTGGAGACAACAACATGGCCGTGGGTGGAAGACTTTGTATCACTGACTGTTCTCAAGTAACAGATGGTGCTGCTGTCACAATCCTTGCTTCCAAAGATTACACGAAAGAATACGCTAAAAAAACTGGCCGCAAAGTAGATGACATCCCTCGCGTAAAAGGATGGGGTCACCGCGTAGCACCAATTACATTTGAAGCAAAAAAACAAGAATCCGTTGGGGACAAATACATCCTTCCATGGACTCGCCAAACTGTAAAAGATGCTTACAAACGTGCTGACCTTGATGTGAAACACATTGATGTGTTTGAAACACATGACTGTTTCACTTCTTCTGAATACGCTGCGATTTCCGCCTTCGGAATTTCAGAACCAGGAAAAGAACACATCGCAATCGAAGAAGGAACCATTGACTTTGGTGGTAAAAAACCAATCAATCCATCTGGTGGTCTTATTGGTGTGGGTCACCCTGTGGGTGCATCTGGCGTTCGTATGATGCTCGATCTTTACAAACAAGTCACAAACACGGCAGGTGATTACCAAGTAAAAGGTGCTAAAAATGGCCTTATGCTCAACATCGGTGGATCTGCGACTACGAACTTCGTGTTCATCTTAGGGAAGTAAGAGCCTTGAGTTCGCTGAATACAGAAAAATGGAACCGGATCCTCGTCCGGTTCCTCCTCGCCTTTTCGTTCTGGGAAGCGGTATCCATTCCCGTTCGGATGGTATTTTTTTCGAAGTTTTACTTTGATCCAACACTGAAGTCGATGTTTGTTCCTATAACAGATGTTTTTTGGATTGGACCTGTGTTCAGCGATTTGTCATTCACACTTTCCTTTGGATTCCTTTATGCACTCATGAAAGAATCTTTACCACAAGGACTTGTGGGTGGATTTTTAGTGGGAATCTTAGTATCCATCATTGGATTTGTTTCCCCAATGCTTTGGACCTTGTCCCTAACAAACTTTGCCCCAACCGTTCTTGTTTGGGTATGGGTTGCTTACTACGCAATATTTACGATATCCACTGCTGTCATTTATTCGGTAGGTTGGAATTCAGAAGATTAAACATTTACAACGATCAGAAAGGAAAGGTTTCGACTAACTCCTATTCTGGTTTGATTCAAACTGTAATTTCAATCGTTGAACCCAAAGTTTCCTTTGGGTTTTTTATTTTCTTCGAATTTCACCAGCCAAATCGGTTCCCGGTGCAACAGTATTAAAGACGGTTCCATACTTTTTGATATTTTCATGTAACAGGCGCAGACGGTCATCAGATTCTTCCGTGTCGACAATGATTTGATAACGAATGGATTCCATTTTGGGTGGAACATCTTGCCGGATTCCATCCACGATGACTTGTATCCCTTTGAGTTGAAAATGAAGGATGGGAGCCACTCTTTCCACTCCTTTGATGATACAGGCCGAAAGAGCCGAAAGTAACAGCTCAGCAGGATTGAAGGCATTTGGATTCCCAGCCATATCCGTATCTAATACGATTTCTGCCGATTTACACCGAGATAAACTCGTATGGGAATCCACACGCGAAGTTTCCACATGGAAGTTCATTTTTGGTTTTGCATTTGGGTCTGGATTTGTCATTGCTTTACCTGATCATGTGTATAATAAAAGTCCTTAAAAATGAAATCGGAAAGCAACTGAATCCAATCGATCTGCCACCAAACCTAAGTGAGTGATGGATTCTTCAATAGCTCCTATGGTTTGTTTCTGTTCGTTCGCAGCAGCCGATAACTCTTCCACAATGGCCGAAGTATTGATGAGTTGTGTTTGAATCTTTTCCATATTTCCTAAAACATTTCCTGACATGGATTCTGTTCCTTCGGTAGATCCGTTGATCTTTTCGGCACTGGACTTAGTATCTTCTGCATTCTTTAAAATTTTGTCCATCTCCATTTGAACGGTTTCAAATTCCAAAGATCCTATTTCAACCTCGGTTAGTCCTTCCTTGATATCAGTGACCGTTTGTAAAATTTTTGATGTTAATTCATTGATGAAAGCAGATATTTCTTTGGCAGATTGATTGGATTGTACTGCCAACTTTCCCACTTCTCCTGCAACCACTGCAAATCCTTTTCCAGCATCCCCTGCCCTTGCCGATTCAATGGAAGCATTTAACGAAAGCAAGTTTGTTTTTTCGGAAATTGCAGTGATAGTCTCTGTGATCTTTCGAATGGCCTTTGTTTTTTCACCTAACTCTTTAATCACCTCAGAAGTTTTTAAAATCTGTTTCTTTGCTTTCTGAAATTGGGCCATTGCTTTATCAGAACAATTTTTTCCCACTAAGGAAAAATGATATGATTCTTTGGATTCGAATTGTACCACATTCGACTCAGTTCGTATATTTCCTATTAGATGATTTAGTGTATCCATTTCTTGGAAAATACTATCAGAACTTTCACGAGTCACAATACTAGAATCTGCCAAGGAATACATTGCCTTCGATAATTCTTGAAATGCGATATGAATATGTTCTACAGCATAAGTGAGTGAGCCTATTTGAGTTTTTACAATTTCAGCGTTCCCTATCAACTGAGAAATCATTCCTCGAAATTCAAATTGTGTTTTTTTGATCAATGGGAAAATTTCGGAATAATCACCACGAGTCTCAAAAGCCACATCAAATTTCAACTTACCATTGTATAAATTCTCCAGATATTCCTTCACCTTTAGAAAGGAATTTTTATTTTTACGAATCGATAGATACCCAAACGTTGCTGTCATCACAAACAAAACAAATCCAAAAATTGAGATGAGGGGGTTTGAAAGAAAAACCAAACTAGAGTTTGTTTTAAGATAAAATAATACCAACAACAAACCACTAACAATCGTTTGCATTAGAAAAATAGAAGGACAAGAGAACCTAAAAATCGATGGCGAATTCACCTCAAGTTTGCCTTGTCCAGAATTCATTTTGGAATATAGGATTTCTGCATTCTGAATTTGTTTTGTGGATGCTTTGGTGCGAACCGACATATAACCTACATGTTTTCCATCTTCGTAGATTGGTGACACATTTGCATCCACCCAGTAAAAATCCCCGTTTTTACAGCGATTCTTCACGATACCCACCCAAGAGTGTTGCCCTTTGATTGTATCCCAGAGATCTTGGAATGCTCCTTTAGGCATATCAGGATGACGGATCAGGTTGTGCGGCTGCCCAATCAACTCCTTTTCTGTATATCCACTAATGCGTAAAAAATCCTCATTCACATAAGTGATGATTCCTTTTAAATCTGTTTTGGAAGTGATCTTGGTTCCTTCATGGAATTCCACTTCCTTGTTTGTGACGGGAAAATTCTGACGCATGAATTCTTTGTATTTTGGTGCCGGCGATCGACCAAGTACAATTTACGAAAGCAAAAAAATTGAAAGCATCTCTATGGATCTAAAATACTTTTAAAAAATACAACGAGAGAACTTTGTTCTTTTTTCGAAAACTTACAAAATTTTAGGATCTGTCAAAACAATACAGACTAACAATCGATATGCGTTTATTTAAAAGATGTAAATTGTTTTGAATCAAAGGATACCCGTGTTCCGCAAAATCTTTAGATGGATATGGTATTTTTCAAAATTGAAAAGTTTAGCGGAAAATCTATCCCTTCGACTTGACTTTTACAGATTGATCGCTCACTATATGCAGAAACTGGAAGGTAAGATCAGGTGGTAACGTGAAACGAGAAACACTTTTCTGGGATCTTACTCTAAAACTAGAAGCATTCACACACACCGTCCCTGTTCCCTTTGCCGTATACTATGCAATCATCACACAAAAAATGGAACCAGAACATTGGAAAATTTTCATTGCCCTTTGCCTGGTGTTTGCAACCGGGATTGGCCTACTCGGTACGTTTGTTCGCCACCTCCTTCTCAAATATCTATATGCAAAAATTGAAAGAGTTTCTATTCCAACATCTGGACTTTCCTCTCTTTCAAAAGAAGAAATGGAATATGCTAGATCCGTAAAAATACTTCTTTTCCGTTATCCTTTGCTCGAAGCCATTATCATCGTAATACGTTGGTTATCTGGTGTAATCCCTATTAGTTTTTTATTTTTTTATTTGGTGGCCTACATGCCATCTGTCCTTCGCTCTGCCATTTTTACTTTTGTAATGATTGCTCCCATTTCTTTTGTTACTTATTATTTCATCTCAGAAAGTTGTATTCGCCCTCTCTTCGACCTTCCTCAGATCAAAAACATAGAACTTCAAGAAAAGGATATTCCAAAGTTTAATTATTTCACAAGGATCCTTGTTGCATTTTTTAGTTTGGCAGCGCTCCCCTTTGTTATATTTTCCTATATCCTATATTCACTTGCAATGGGTGAAATTGCTGTTCAGGATCCCATGATTCCAATTGTTACTGTTTCTTTTATTTTTATCATCCCTCTTATCGTTTGTTCTTATGTAGTTGCTAAATCTGTAAACGAAGGACTAAATGAAACTAGCAGATCTTTAGGAGAACTGTCTAAAGGAAATTTTGATGTTGTTGTGACTCCAAAATCCAGTGATGATTTCGCCAAACAAGCATTTTATCTAAACTCCGTGATTACCAAACTCAAAGGTATGTATGAGGAAATTAGAAACTTAAATGAAGGATTGGAAGAAAAGGTCACTCAGAGAACCAACGAACTCAACCAATCATTAAAAGATATTAGCAATTTAAAAATCCAACAAGATGGCGATTATTTTCTCACCTATCAACTATTAAACCCTCTTGCCATAAAAGATGTAGATAGTTCACAACTAGAGGTGGATCATCTGGTCCGACAGAAAAAAGTTTTCGAATATAAAAACCAAAGATACGATATTGGAGGAGATATCAATATCTCCCATTCTATCGTTTTGCAAAATAGAAGATTCTTATTATTTGCCAATGCAGATGCCATGGGAAAATCGATGCAAGGTGCCGGAGGGGCTTTGGTATTTGGTGCGGTCTTTCAGTCCATTGTCCAAAGGACAAAAACAGATCCTGGATACCAAGCCTTAGGCCCAGAGGATTGGTTGAAATACAACCTCCAAGAAATGCATATGATCTTTGAAGCCTTTGATGGAACTATGCTCGTTTCCCTCACCATGGGACTTCTAGAAGAAGACACAGGAAGATTATTTTTTTTAAATGCAGAACATCCTTCCCTTGTTTTATACCGAAAAGGTAAAGCAGAGTATATTTCTGCGGATGTTTCATATCGAAAATTAGGTACCTTAGGTGCGATGCCCATCCAACATATCAAAGAATTCCAACTCCAAGCAGAAGATATTCTAATCATTGGGTCCGATGGAAAAGATGATCTTTTACGTTTAGATGAAGATGGAAAATGGGAAGTGAATTCTGACGAACAGACTTTTTTAAAACTAGTTGAATCAACAGAAGCCAACTTACTTGCCATCACCAAACAAATTGAATCCATAGGCCAAGTCATTGATGATATTTCTTTAATAAGAATCTGTTATTTGCCTAAAAAACTTTCCTAGATAAAAACTGAATTCATCTAAAGTTTTGAATTTTCTTCCCCAGATTTACAGTTCCCACCGTCAAATACTTGAGTCCAGGAATGAACCAAACAAAACTAAAACTCCCCATAAAAATGGGATATGGATTGGCAGAAACTGGCATAACAGCCGTTCAACTATTCACACAAATTTATCTACTAAAATTTTACACAGAAATTGTAGGCCTAAATTCTAGTTTGGCTGGGATTGCTCTTTCCATTTCTGTGATCTGGGATGCTATCAGTGACCCACTGATGGGCCGAATTTCTGATCATACCCATTCCAAATGGGGACGGCGAAGGCCTTATATCCTTTTTGGTGGAGTTTTACTTTCTCTTGCAGTCCTGCTCCTCTTTTCTCCTCCTCACCTAACAACACAAATAGGAAAATTTTCTTACCTTTTGTCGGTTTATCTATTTGTAAACACTGCCATGACCATTATCTCTGTTCCTCATATTGCCTTAGGAGGAGAATTAAGTTTTGAAAGGAATGAAAGGACATCTGTTTTTGGATGGAGATTGTTCTTTAGTAACATAGGAATGCTCGTTGGTATGATTGTTCCTGCTGCCATTTTACAATCTTTAGGTGACGAATCTTCCAAAGAAAATATTATTCTCTCTCGCACTACTGCAGGAGAAATTGTTTCTATAGTTATTTTGATTTCTTCCATCATTACATTTCTTGTGACAAAAGGAAAAGACAGAAGTAAAGAAAAAAAGGAACAAAAAATTCCTTTCTTTAAAGCATTTATATCCGTTTTAAAAAACAAAATGTTTCTCATTTTGCTTTTTGCCTTTATCATCGCAACCATCGGAAGAACCTTTAATTCCGCCATCGCACTTTACTACTACGAATTTCGTTTGGGACTCAAAGAATCTTTGGTTGTCATCAATATCCTACTTCCATTCTTTTTAGTCCTTCTCCTTTCGATTGGATTTTGGGTTTGGATCGCTAAAAAAATTGGGAAAAAAATTCCAGCATTCCTTGGAGTTTTTTGTCTCGGAGTTCTAACAGTCATCGCCTATCCCCTGTTTCCTTATGGAGAATTAAGACCTCCACTCATTGTAGCTTTTATCGGAGGAATCTGTGCCGGATCCATCCTCATCATGGACTCCATCTTAACTGATGTTGTCGATTACGATGAATTCAAAACGGGAGAAAAACGAGAAGGATTGTATTTTGGAATTTGGAAGATGGGTGTAAAATTTTCACAAGCCTTTGGAATTGCCATCACTGGATTTTTACTGGATATGATTGGATTTCAAAATGGAGCACCTACGCAATCACAAGAAGTAGGATTTCGTCTTGCGATGATTTTTGGACCTGGAGTTGGATTCTTTTTTATTTTTGGTTCCATTCTCTTTTTGTTTTTCCCACTCACTGATAAAAAACACATCCAGGTTCAAAGAATCTTATTGAAACGAAAACAAAAAGGCACTCTCCTTGAGGAAGAATTATCATCATGAAACCAGGTCGCACTCTACAATTCATTGCCTTTTTACTAATCTATTTTATTGTTCCTTTTTGTGCCTGTTTGTTTACACTTTTATTTGCCAACTACACTGCCTCTGCATTTTTACCAGACCAGTTTTTAGCGTTATTCGAAGCCACCCAAATCAAAAGTGATCTAACACTCGCTATATTCACTTGGGCACCTTTTCCCATCATAACCCTCATTTTATTCTTTTATAGTTTACCAATTGCAAAATTTCTTTTTTCTACCAAAGGTTGTAACTTTATCTCAGAAGAAAGGGCACGCCACCGAATTGTTCACTCACCATTAACTATTAGTATCTTGGGATTTATTGGTTGGGAGATTTCTAATTTTTTAAGTGTATGTCGTATCGATGCACTTTTTCCGGAAGCACCTCACCAAAGTATTGTTACAGTTTCTATTTTATTTGGATTTTGGGGTTTATTTGCCTTTGCCTTCTCCTATGCCACAACCACTTACCTAAATAAACTCCTGATCATTCCTTGTGTATTTCCAGAAGGTGGACTTGGGAAATATGCACACGGAAAACAATTCTCGATTGTCACAAAACAATTTATTTTTTGGGCGGCCTCTACACTTTTTCCAATCGTTCTTCTGATCTTTGGGATTTTACTCAGAACAGGCCAAAACATTTTTAATTTACATGAACTAGTTCATAACGATGTCCTTTTTGAAGTCATCGCCATTATGCTTGTTTTTTCTTTTGCCTTTGCAATGTCTTTTGCATCTAGTTTGCAACATCCACTCAACCAAATCGAAAAAGCAACAGAACTCATCAAAGAACAAAAGTTTGATACCAGGGTAAAAATTTTTAGCTCCGATGAACTTGGTCTACTGGGTGATGCGGTAAACGAAATGGCAGAAGGACTTGCAGAAAGAGAAAGGATCAAAGATACATTTGGACGAATTGTAGATCCTAGAGTCAGAGATTATTTACTTTCCAATGAACATAGTTTAGGTGGAAAAGTGGTAGAAGCCTCAATATTGTTTTCAGACCTCAGAGATTTTACAACACTTTCGGAAAAAAGAAAACCGGAGGAAGTTTTGTACATCCTCAATCGATATTTTCAAGAAATGAGTAATGCCATTGAGATCCATGGTGGTTTTATCAATAAATTCATTGGAGACGCTATCCTTGCTGTCTTTGGAACTCCCATGCCCATGGCAGACCACGCCGAACGTGCGTTTGCAACGGCCCTCCAAATGCAAAAGAATTTAGATACACTCAATGTCCAATTTTTAAAGGAAGGTCTTACCGAACTCAAGATGGGAATTGGAATCCATACAGGGAGCCTTCTTGTGGGAAATATCGGCTCTGCCAATCGGATGGAATTTACAGTGATTGGAGATACTGTCAATACCGCTTCTCGAGTGGAAGGACTATGTAAAGGTTTAAAGAAAAATCTTCTTCTCACAGAAAACACATCGATCCTTCTTCCAGAAAACATTCGGTCCAAATTACAGTCCGAGGGTGAATACGAATTGAAAGGGAGAGAGACAAAAGAAAGGATTTATTCTTATTCAGACGCCGAATAAAATGGTTGAACCAAATTCGAAAACTATACAGAATGGGGTTGGAATGAAGTTTGCCTTTGGAATATCTTTGTTTTGCCTTTCTTTGGTTTCGTGTAACGAAATCAAGTTGGTGAATACCCAAGACATCTTGGACCTTTTAGAGGGAGATGGAACGCAAGGTGGGTATTCTTCATCGGATTCTTCTGGTTCTTCCTCCAGTTCATCCACTAACAATGGAAATTCGAACAATCTAAACCACTATGGGCTGACAGATTCTGCAACGGGAACCAATACTTACGGATCTACGGGCACCACTGTGGGAAACCCGCTCGGTTATTAATCTTTTCCGTTATTATTTAATAAATTCAAAAAAATCATCCATCAAGGGCCTAAAACAAGACCTGATGGTAATTTTAGCAACCTTCTCATTTTTTGGTCCATAATTTAGGACAATATCATTCGGATCTCGAATGAAAGAAAAGATTTTGTTGATCTGCATCTCCGCATGCCCATCTCGAATTTTAACTACGTATTCAAATTCATGTTCATTGGCGTCCACTTCCCCAATTCCATAGGGAACGTAACATTTAATCAGACCAATTCCTTTGAGTTCGCCCGTATCCTGGTTTTCCAATTCGATTTTGGAAAGTTCGGGATCCAATTTGTATTCCAACCATTGTTTTGCTTTTAGAAAACTTCGAGTTTTTTGGTAGGTTTTGTGGTCTCTTGCGTCTTCTGTAGTGCGGTATTTAGAAGAAACAATCCAAAGTTTCAAACACATTGAGTTTTGAAAGAACAGGAAAAATACAGATAAAAGGATGAGTCGTTTTGCCATCATTTCTATGCTTCTCTTTCGTCACCCGGCTCGCAAAACAAATCTTCACAAAGATGGAAAATTTTCTCTTTATTTGGAAGTAGAGGGAAGGGCACCACATTCGGTGGCAATAGGGATGTGTTCTGGTTTGTTTTTTTGATCTTATGTCTCTTGGACTCGATTCTATCTCTCACCTTTATATTTTCGGAACTGCCCTCCCCCATTCTAGAGTGCCCAAATAAAAATTGGATTGAATTTGTCAGGGCATCACTTTCAATCTTGAACATGCCCGATTTTGATCGTATTGATCTTATGAATTATGCCATGTACGGAAATGATTTTGATCCCCAATGGGATGAGATCCGTGCATTTTTAAAAACGAATGTATCAGCTCAAAAAGAGCTAGAAGAGATTAAAAGAACTGTTCCGAGCCCTCATTTAGGAAAAAAACGGAGAGAGCCTCTCGCCACTGATCCGAGAGAGTCTGGTACTAGTAGCGGAATGAACCAGGAAACAAGAACTCCCACCGGAGACCCTTCTACCAAATCTTGGTGGCAAAAAATCTTAGGAGAATGAAATGGAAAATACCGTAGACCAAGTCAAAAAGAATGTTGAGAACATCAAAAAGTTTGTCACTCCGTTCTTCAATTTGGCGGTAAACACAACAGTCTACGGTTACCATAACATCGTACCCAATGGCAAACTCATCCTCACTTGCAATCATAGAAGTGATATGGATCCTTTTGTGATTGGTTCGGTTTTCCCTCGGTTCATTTCTTGGATCGCTGCCGAGTATACCACTCGCATTCCTCTCTTCAAAGACCTGGTGGAAAAAACAGGAACCATTCCTATGGCCATCGATGGGAATATCTCCATGGCCAGTATCAAAAAGGTACAACAGGTCTTTAAAAATGGGGATGTGTTAGGAATCTTTCCTGAAGGCCATGACTATATGGTGCAAAATGATTTTTCTGCACCCCTTGCCAATTTCCATTCGGGATTTGCTGCTTTTAGCCTTCGGAACAAAGTGGACATCCTTCCCACTGTCATTATTCCCGATGAAGAAACAGTCACAGACTATCCCATCCCACCATTGGTACGTGCCTTTATGGGGATGCCCAAAGAAGTTTGTGATATCAAACGCCGTGTGGTTTATAAAAAAATCAATGTTGTGTTTGGGGAAGTGATCAAATACGATAACTATGCTCACCTACCGCTTGACAAGGGTATGGTGGAAGTTTCGAACGAAACCAAACGCAGAATGGGTGAATTACAAAAAGTAGATTATTTAAAAAAATAATCTACTTTTTGTTGATTGTATTTATTTAAACTTCTACTTCTCCAGAAAACACTTCCTTCGCAGGCCCTGTCATCATTACCGATCCGTTTTCTTTCCATTCGATATTGAGAGTTCCACCACGAAGATCAATTTTTACGGATCGTCCTGTTTTCCCATTTAAGATGGAAGCAACTGTCACAGCACAGGCCCCAGTCCCACAAGCCAAGGTTTCCCCTGCTCCTCTTTCCCAAGTCCTTTGGTAAAGATGGTCCTTTCCCCGAACCGATACAAATTCCACATTCACCCTTCTTGGGAAAAGTGGGTGGTTTTCAATGAGAGGTCCAATCTCCCGCACCGGGAAGGCGTCGGCATCATCTACATAAATCACACAATGGGGGTTCCCCATACTAACAGCCGTAAAATGATACTGTTTTCCTTGGACTTCCAAGACTTGGTTGATGACTGGTTCGTCACCTGTCCATACAATGGGAACAAGGGATGGTTTGAGGATGGGTTCACCCATATCCACAGTTACCATTTCTACTTTGCCATTGTTTCCTGTTTTTAGATCGAGGGTGAGAACACCCTTTCCCGTTTCAATGGTTGGCTTTTGGTTTTTAGTCAGACCGTGGTCAAAAACAAATTTTCCGACACAACGGACTCCGTTCCCACACATCTCGGAAGAACTTCCATCCGAGTTGTACATGTCCATTTGGAACTCACCGGTTTTTGAGTTACGAATAAAAATCACCCCGTCTCCACCAATTCCGAAATTGCGGTCGGATAGTTTTTGGATTTGTTCTGGACTCAAACGAATATCGTTTTTCGTAGCATCGATATACACATAGTCATTTCCAATTCCTTCCATTTTGGTGAAGTTGATTTTCATTTGATCCTCTCTTATCTCACCCCATGTTTTTTTCACCATGAATGTTGGCAAGCCGGATCAAGGTTTTTTAGTTTGACCCTTGTTCTCATCATTTAGACTGACTCTCAGACCATGAAATCTTGTATCCTTTGCCAATCTTCCGACTCCAAAACCGTTTTCAATGAAAATGGAACCCCCATTTTAGAATGTAAAAACTGTGGTCATGTCTATTCCTCTTATGAACAAGAAGAACATTACGAAGGTTATTGGGACGGAGCGGAACAAACCTATGATTTAAAGTGGTGGGATGATGCACACCGAGCTGTGTATTCCGATTTTATTTCGACTTACTTAAAACAAGAGAAAGGAAACCTACTCGATGTGGGTTGTGGGCTCGGCTTTTTTGTAAAAGCTGTGCTTACCAAAAAACCAGGTTGGTCTGCCGTAGGTTATGAAATTTCCAAACAAGCCGTGAAATTTGCCAACGAACAAAATGGAATGAAAACGGTTTATGCTGGTCTTGTACAGGATTCCAAACTACCAAAAGAAAGTTTTGATATCATCACTTTATGGGACGTGATCGAACACATTCCCAAACCACATTCTTTACTCACTTACCTACATGGCCTACTAAAACCAGGTGGGATTCTTTTTTTACAAACGCCGAATTTTCCGATCCAACTTGCAAAAGCAAATCTAAAGGTAAAACTAAAAGGGATGCAGGAAGGTGTTCACTACTTAGAAGCCAAAGACCATGTGAACAATTACAAGATGCACACCTTGGCAGAACTAGGAAAACAATGTGGATTCATCGAACCAAAATACAAAGTGCTTATGCCCATCCTTTCTGTATCAGGAAGCAAAAGTAAACTTGCCGTTTATTTCAAGTTAGGTTATTATTATTTCACAAAACTAATCTTTACTCTTAGCTTTGGAACCATCAACTGGAATAACACTTTATTTCTGACGCTTAAGAAGCCATAATTCAGCAAACTCTAAAGCTAGAATTGTGTTCGGTGCTGTCCAAATCGGTGCCGAAGATTCAAAAGGATACTCCGCCACACCCGCCCCCTCTCCCCATATTGTAGGAATGTGAATGCTTGCAATGCCATGTCGGTTGGCTCCCAGAACATCATCTTCCCAATTATCACCAAGCAAAATACAATCCGCTGGATTTTCTTTGGACGCTTCCAATACATAAGAGAAAAATTTTGTAGATGGTTTTTCAAATCCCACTTCTTCCGAAGTAATCAAAGTAAAACGAAAAGAATCCGGTAAAAAAGAAGATACCTTTAATAATTGAGTTCTTAAAGTTTCGTTGGTGGTTAAAAAAATTGGGAACCGGTCGGATAAGGCCACGAGCTTCGGAAAAAGTTTGGTTTGGTAGATTTCTTTTTTTGCTTCCGTTTTCAAATAAGACAAAAAATGAAAATGGTATCTTTCTTCCATCCACAAAACATCAACTATGTCTTTGGTTTGGAATCCAGTTTGGGCCGTTAGATTTGTGACATTTGGTTCTAAATCTAAGTTGGATTGAGTTTTAACAAAATCCATCATCAACTTAAAACAAAGTAACCGCAAACGGTTGGAACTATGGCCTTCTAGTTGGTTTTTTACTTTTTTTCTAGCCGCTTCGTATAAAGAGAGAAAATCTCCACCTAACCCGCGCTCCTTCCAATCCTTAACACATTCTCCAATGGCAAATTCATATGCTGGTTTCGAAGGAAGAAGTGTATTGTCCAAGTCCAAAAACAAAGCCATATCCGAAAAGAAAACTACAGACAAACATTCTGTCAACGGTTTGGTTTTTAATATTTACTTGTATCCCATTGGTTCTTCCGATAGAATTTCGCCATGATTTCCCTCTCCTCCATTTTGGCCGTGTTATTTATAATCCTCGGACTTATCTTATCTCTCTATGGAGTTTGGACTTGGTCCGATCCTATGTATGAAAAATCTCTGGGTTGGAATCTAAATTTGATTTGGGGAGGGGTTGTGTTTTCTGTGGGAGTATTATTTGGAATTGGGAACCGGATTGCCGCCCGATTCCCCAAAGAACCAAATCCTTAAGCTGCGACTCTTTCTAAAACAAGAGAAAGGAAAGGAATGAAGTCACTGAGTAATTCAGGAAGTTCGTATTCCAAAATATCCCCAGCATAAACAATATCATTTTTTTCCATAGCCGATGCAATGTTTGACAATGTTTCATTCAAACTAACAATCACATCTGAAAGTTTTTTATCTTCAATGGCAAGGGATTGCCAATCTAGTTCCGCATGACGAGTTTGGACTGACACAAGTGCCGACATAAGACCCGTTAAACGGCCGACAGCATCATTCAAAATCTCAGAAGCCAAATGATCTTTCCCTGATTGGAAGTTTTCATTTACCAACATAAAGTCTTTGATGACTTTATCTTTGTCTTCGACAAAACGAGAAATGATTTCAACAAGTTCACTTTCATCCATACGCATCACAGCAAGACGAGTGCTAAGATCCATAAGGAAAAGTTTTACATCACGAAGGTCTTCTAAAAACGTTTCTATGGCTTTTGTAGAGTCCAAAACTTCAGATCCGTTTTGCAAAGATTCCAAAATCTCTTCTACGTTTTTGCCTTTCCCCATTGGTTGGATAAGGTTTAAGTTTAAGTTCAAAAGTTTCGTAGTGGTGCGAATCATGGAAATGATCCAAGGAATTCCCTCTTTTAAATCCTCTGTTTCTTTTTCCGTCAGAGAATCACGGCCAACAAGAGTTGATCCCACCTTATCAACGTAGTTGTCGACTTCCCAAAGGCTGTCTTCAATCACGTCCAGTTCTTCACCTACAAATAAATCCAGGCGTTCTGTTTCATCGACACCCACTGCATTTAGATCGGAACGATTCAATTCTTTCCCATTCACAGTGAAATGACGAAGATACTTTCCATTGGATTCAATCCACTTTTGAATTTCATCCAACACTTGGCCAAGATTTGTTTCGCCATCTAGTTTAGTATCTAATTGTTGTTCGTTGATATAAATATTCATCATTCCCCACCGTTCCCTCTAAACATATTATTCTGTAAATAGTTCCCAACCGATTTGTTTTTCCCCACACCTTGTTCCATGTAGAGAAACCGTTGTTTCAGTTTGGCTTCAAAACTAATGAGATGAGACTCATGTTCTTTGATTTTTTTATTATTCCCTGCTACACTTTCTTCTAAAAGTTTCACTTTGCTTGTGACAATGCCAGAAGCATATTGGTTATAAGGTTTTAGAATTTCGAGCAGTCGAATTCCCACTCCTTCTTCCATCTTTGCATCGTTATTCGGGTCAGAAGCAAATAAGTCCCTTACCCCATCTGGATTTTCCGAAAGGACAGAAATCAGTCTTTCCTGATCAATTTGCAAAAGTCCATCTTGGATTTTTTCCCAGTTGGATCCAACGGCTCCTGTGGAAATTCCAATATCGGTTAGTACTCGGAATCCATTGTCTTTGGTTGCCGGATAGTACGAGTTTGCTGTTGTTTTTAAGGATGCAATCAATCGAAGGATTGCATTTTCACCGGCAAGAATTCCGGATTTTGATTTGTTGTCCCAAAAATCACGAGAGATATCTGCCGATTTGGAATCATCACTTTCTTTTTTATCAGAGATCTTTCCATTTTTTTCAACAGAAGTGACTTCCTTAGAAAACTTCATAAGTTCATTATAAGCATCCACCCATTCTTTGATAAGGGCCGATCCTTTGGCATGGTCCACATGAATTTTTAAAGTCACCGGTTCTTCTGTCACCTTATGAACATTAAACGAAATTCCTTCCAATACATCCGCAATTCCTTCGTTGGATTCACGAGTGATTTCTACACCATCAATTTTGATTTTAAGGTCTTTTCCTTCTTGTAATACTTTTAATGGTTCTGCCGTTCCCGGAGCCGGAGGAGTCACAAGAGTTACTGATTTAATCAGAACTGGAGTGGTTGCCGCATTAGAAAGAATGATAGCTGTTAGATTTTTATCACTGGCAAAATCACCAGCTAAAAAAATATATTTGGATTCTGTTTTTGTGATGGGAAGGAATTTATTACGAACACTTCCTTCCTTTTCAAATCCAATCCCCATCTCCATCACAGCAGGAGCTTCGCCAACGATTTCTACTTCAACAAAAGCCCTTTCTTTGATTTCTGTCACTGCGATAGGAATCGAAAAAGCAGTATCAGGTTTGATCGTAATGCCTTCTTCGGATTGGATCAGTTTTTCAGTTTCTGTTTCCGATTTTTTAAACTTGGTTTGGTCCCAAACTTTGGATTTGAGAACATCCAAAGATAACAGTTGTTTTGTGTCTTCTGAACTAACCTTGTTTTCACCAACAAGACCTGCTAGTTTTAAAATTCCATTGGGATCGGAAAATTGGAGTTCATTTTTTTTGCCGGTTTTTACAGAAGTGACAGTGAGGATGGAAGAATCCTTATCAATTTTAATGATGGATGTGTCCGCAAGGCCACCTGCCATATTTTTAATGGAATTTGTGAGTTCACTCAGTCCCCCGCCAGGAAAGGTTACTGTTTCTTTGGATTTTCCGGAGTAGATTGTAAAACTACCCTCTGGCAAACGAATGTCGGTATCAATGGCAACACCAGATAACTGGTGTTTGCTTGCCATTTCAGTGATTTCCAAGGCTCGGTTTCCGGACTTTGCGGCACGAGAAGCCTCACCGGTGATCACACCATCTTCCGAAGAAGAAACTGATTTGGTTGCAAAGGGAGCTGTAAAGGAAACAAGAGCCCTGGTTTTGGTTTGGAGGTTGGTGGAAAGATTTTTCACCTCGCCCCAGATTTGCATCTGTGCTTTGGCGTATTCGTTCTCTGTTTCCCATCGTTTGATGGGTCGTCTTTCGAGTTCGACCAGTTTTTTAACGATATCGTTTGTATTTTGCCCAGTCATTAGACCCGGCATGGTGTATGCTGGCATATCGTCCCAAATCCCTCTGAATCTAGTGTCGTCGATTTCTACAAAAGGATTAGGAATTTACAGAATTTTTTCCTTCCCAAATCCTAGAATTATGACTGCTAGCCCTACAGAAAAAATAGAACTGGGGAACCAAAATATCTTCTTCGACCGCGAACTTTCCTGGGTCGACTTCAACCACCGAGTCCTGGAAGAATCCTTTGATCAGGAAAACCCACTTCTCGAACGCCTTAAATTTCTTTGTATCACTGAATCCAATTTGGACGAGTTTTTTATGGTCCGGGTGGCGGGCCTTCTCAACTTAAAAAGTGCAGGCATCGAAGAACGTAGCCTCAACGGAAAACGAACTTCTGAAACTCTGGCCGAACTTTATTCCAAAGTAGGGCAATTTGTCAAAAAACAATACGAAGCCTTAGATGAGATCCTTGTCGAACTCAAAACTAACAAAATTGTTGTGGTCCAAGATCCGAGCGAACTTGCCGGAGATGACATCCAATTTGTAAAAAATTATTACAAACGAGAAGTGTCCTCCATTCTCACTCCACTTGCCATCGATCCCTCGCACCCCTTCCCCCATATCCTCAATAGAACTTTGAATTTAGGGATTACTTTATATTCTGATGATGATAAAAACAAAGCAAAGGAACTTTTTGCCATCGTTCAGGTGCCAAGTGTGTTACCTCGATTTTTACAATTACCACAAAACAAAGAAACTGATGTGAGAAGGTATTTCCCACTAGAAGAGATCATTAAACTTCACTTAGGTGACCTCTTCTTCGGGATGAATGTAAAACAAATTCATACATTTAAAATTGTCCGTGATGCAGATATCTCCATCAATGAAGAACAAAACATTGGTGACCTTCTTGCCACAATGAAAAACGAATTAAAGAACCGAATGTGGGGAGATGCCGTTCGTTTGGATGTTCATTCTGGTGCAGGACATATCAAAGAATTGTTGCGTGGCCTTTTGGAATTGGAAGAATACCAAGTAATGGAGATCCCCACCTTACTTAGTTTAAATGATATGATGTTTTTTCAAAGTTTAGAAAAAACTAGTCATTTAAAATATTCTTACCCCGTTCCCAAATCGGGATTTGCAGCAAAAAAAAGTGAATCCATCTTTTCTGAAATTCGTAAAAACGATCACCTGCTCCATCACCCTTACGAAAGTTTTAAATCGATCGAAGATATGTTGAAAATTGCAAGCCAAGACCCCAAAGTTCTAGCCATCAAAATGACCTTGTATAGAACTTCCGGAGATTCTCCCATCATTCAATTTTTAGGAGAAGCAGCTGAAAACGGAAAACAGGTAACTGTTCTTGTAGAACTCAAAGCTAGGTTTGATGAAGAAAGAAACATTCGTTGGGCCAAAAAACTTGAGGATAGTGGTGTTCACGTTGTTTACGGAGTGGTAGGTCTCAAAATCCATTGTAAGATGTTACTCATCGTACGCAGAGAAGATGACAAACTCAATCGTTATGTGCATTTAGGTACAGGAAATTATAACTCAACCACAGCAAGATTTTATACAGATTTAAGTTTGTTCACAGCAAATCCTGAAATTACAGAAGACGTCGCAATTCTTTTTAACACCATTACCAGTTCAGGAAAGATGCCTAGGCTTTCTAAAATTTATGCAGCCCCAACTTTTTTAAAAGAAGAGTTTCTCCATCTCATCCAAAGAGAAACAGACAATGCAAAAAACGGAAAACAAGCGCGTGTGATTTTTAAAATGAACTCACTTGTGGACCCGGATATCATTTTAAAACTTTATGAAGCCTCACAAGCCGGAGTCAAAATTGACTTAATCATTCGTGGAATTTGTTGTTTAAGGCCCGGAATTCCAGGGGTTTCGGATCGAATCAATGTTCGTTCCATTGTGGGAAGATACCTAGAACACTCTCGGATTTATAGTTTTGAGAACGGTGGGAAACCAGATGTTTATTTAGCTTCTGCTGATTGTATGCCAAGAAACTTCCTTCGCCGAATTGAAGTTATGTTTCCAATCCTACAAGATAAACATAAAAAAAGAATCGCAAAAATTCTCGAACTATTACTTCGAGATAACACACAGGCAAGGGTTCTAGAATCAGATGGCACTTATACAAGATTAACACCGGGGGATGATGATCCGGCGGTTAACTCTCAAATCGACATGGTTGATATCTAAAGGATAAAGAATGGATTTTACAAAAACAACAAATGATTTAAGCCAACTCATTGGCGAAAAAAAGGTCATTCAAAAAAATGACGGAACAATGGACGAAGCTTTGTTCAATTCTTATGGAACCGACAGAACAAAAGTATATCCACCAAATTACCAAGTTCTAGTTTTTCCAGAAAGTACAGAAGATGTAGCCGCAGTTGTATCCTATGCTTACAAAAATGAAATTGCAGTTGTTCCTTCTGGGGGACGAACTGGATACGCCGGTGGCGCTGTTGCCAAAAATGGTGAAATTGTTATCTCTTTAGCAAAAATGGACAAAGTGGTTGACTTCGACCCATTCCTTGGCACCTTACATGTGCAAGCTGGCATGATTACAAAAAACCTACACAAAGAAGCCGAAGAACGTGGATTTTATTTTCCAGTCGATTTTGCTGCCACTGGATCCAGTCACATCGGTGGAAACATTGCAACCAATGCAGGCGGAGTTCGTGTGGTTCACTATGGATTGATTCGGGATTGGATTCTTGGCCTAACGGTTGTAAACGGGAAAGGAGAAACCTACAGATTCAATGGTGAAATTTTAAAGAACAATACCGGATACGATCTCAAACATTTGTTTATTGGATCCGAAGGAACACTTGGAATCATAACTGAGGCGGTAGTCAAACTCACAAAACCACCAAAAGACATTCGTGTCATTTTCCTTGCTGTTCCCGAATACAAAAATATTTTAGAAATTTTTCGTGAAACACATAACTTTGATTTACCACTTCTTGCTTTTGAGTTTTTAACTGATTATTGTTTAGACAAAGTCAAAGAACATTTAGGTGTTCCCGATCCATTCCAAACACCTAGCAAATATTATGTGCTAATGGAATTCGAAGTGGATGGTGATACGGACGAAGAAAAACTTTATTCCATTTTAGAATCCATTACCGAAAAAGAACTCATCACCGATGGTTCGATTGCGCAAAACTCTCGCCAAAATGAAACATTCTGGAAATACCGAGAAGGGATTTCTGAATCTCTCTCCCTTGCTTACACTGTTCATAAAAATGATATCTCTCTACCGCTTCGCAATATGGAAGCCTTCTTAGATGAGATGACTGCACTCTTAACGAAAAAGTACCAAGGTTTTCACATTGCTCTTTTTGGACATATTGGAGATGGAAACCTTCACCTCAACATTGTGAAACCAAAGGATCTAACGGACGCGGATTTTTTTGCCCAGTGCAAACAAGTGGACCCTGAAATGTTCACCCTCATTCAAAAATTCAAAGGGTCCATTTCAGCAGAGCACGGGATTGGACTTTTGAAAAAAGACTATCTAAACTTTTCTAGATCAGAATCAGAAATCGACACCATGAAAGCGATCAAATTGGCTTTTGACCCCAAAGGGATCCTGAACCCCGGCAAAGTGCTTTAAATCCAGGCAAAGGCAGAGCGAACCAAGAATTTGAGTCGTTCTGCCTATTTTGTAGGCAAGTTCCAAAAAAATGCTAGATTTTAATCAGATCCAGTCTATACTGTAATTATGTTCAGGCATGTGATCAAAATATTTGGGATTTCCCTACTCACACTTTCCCTGGGCAGCGCTTTTCTTTCAGAAGAGAATGTTCTTGTTCGCACTCGCGGAGCCAAATCCAGCCGAGTCAGTGGAAAGAGCCAACTTTCAGGCACTATTTCCGTTGCGATTCAAAAATCCTCTTCTGAAGAGACTTCAGGTACAAAAGATCTAGAAGATGTACTCACTGGGAGCGGAAAAGGTCAGACTTCGGTCACTACCCTTCTGCTAACACATAACAACAACTTGCATCCTTCTTTTATCTCTGGGCTCCTTGCAACCCGTTACCTGAGTTTACCTCCACCCGTTTAACTCCTCTCTACCGCTTAAACCTGTGTCCCGTAAGGGACACAGGATGTTTTTATATATTCAACATTTCCTATGTTTTGTTTCTCATTTGCCAAAGACTATTATGACTGTTCCGGGGAATTCCTGACTCTGGGCAGTCTTTTTTTTGGAAAGTCCTTCGTCCAATCTCCTATATTCTAACCAATCTGTTCAATGTTTAGGATTTATTTGAAACTTTAGAAATATTTTAGAATTGAGTAAGCAAGCCAAAATGAATGAGTGGATAATATGACGGCAAACTGGTCGGCAAAACTGATAGCTTTACTTTTAACGGTGACCGTAGGTTTCCCGTTAGACGGTACATCAGATACAGTTTCCGAATATCTAGAAGCCAATCTTCATCAGATTAAAAAGTCTTACTCCGCTTCTCTCGAAACACCAGAAGATACCGCAATTGATAATCAAAAGATTTCTTCCATTGATGATTCTGCTACTCTTAGTCGTTCCAGAGCGGACTTTTTAGATTTTTTTAACGAAAACAAATCCGATTTATATTCTGAATCGCTTTTAGTTAGTTATGTTGATTTGATTTCAGAGGGAACTTATATTCCCAGTTTACTTTCCTCACTTCTCTTAAATATTCCTCCCCCTACTTCTTTCGTTTAATCCACTTCGGCATTTGCTGAGGAAAGGTATGTTCCTCGTTCGTAAGGATAGAGCCATACCCATGTTTTCATTTTCTTAATTTTTAAATGTTTGGTAATTTATGAGTTTTTCTAAAAGAATCGGTATCTACCTCTTTCTTGTGTATTCTACCTCCTACTTATGGGGGGAGGCTAGAATCGCACAGGCAAGTGAAGCCCTGAAAAGACAACTTTCAGATGAAAATCCAAGATCATCTTTAGGATCAAGTTTGTATCCTGATGACCAAAGGTTGAATCGTGAAATTGATTTAGAGTCTGCAGAGACACTTCTATGGAAGAATAACCTTCTGCTCATCGCATCCCGTTTCCAAATCGACGTAAAAAAAGCAGGGATCTTACAAGCAGGACTCTATGCGAATCCGAATATCGCTATTGACCAAAGTATTTTTGCAGAACCAACACAAAGGTATTTTGATACAACAAGATCAGGGCAATCGGTAATTCAAATCCAACAAGTATTCTTACTTGGTGGGAAAATTGATAAACGTGTGAAAGTGGCAGAATTGAACGCAAAGATCTCCGAACAAGAGTTTTATGATCTGGCTCGAGCTGTCATTACGAAGCTAAGAAGAACGTTTTATACAATTTACTTTTATAAAAAAGCCGTTGTATTCTATGATCAAAGTATTGCCTCCATTGAAAAAACGGTAGATTCATCTGAACTTGCATATAAAAGGCGAGCCCTTCTACAAGCAGAACATTTACGGTTAAAAGCTCTTTTGTTCTTTCTAAAAAAAGAAAGAGAAGATTTAGCAATCAAAGTCTACGAAAAAGAAGCGGATCTTAAAATTCTTTTGAATGATGATTTGTATCGTGATGCAAGAGTTGAGTTTATTCCAACTGTCAACGAATCAAATTTGGATGCAATTGTTCCTAACCAGGCACGTTTGGAAGATTTAGTGGAAATCGCTCGCGAGAACCGACCAGACCTTAAAAAAGCATTACAAACATTACGTTTTGAAGAAGCAAATTTAGAACTCCAATACGCAAATGCCATCCCAGATTTATCTTTCGGTCCAGTTTATAACCGTGGTGGTACCGCATTTCAAAACTATTGGGGAGTCACTGCACAGCTCAGTGTTCCTCTCTTTGATAGAAACCAAGGAAATATCCAAGCAGCAGAAAAGGCCATTCTTGTCCGCAAACAAGAGTTAAAGAACAATATCCTTGAAGTAGAAAATGAGGTAGCAGTTGCTTACCAATCGGCTCGAATCAAAGACGCACTTTATAAACGATTTAGTAATGCTTATATCAAAGATTACGGAAGTTTATCTTTGGATATGATTATGAGTTATGAAAAAAAATACATAACCATCTTAGAGTTCGCAGACTTCTTCGAAACTTATCGTTCCAGTATTGTCGAAATGTTAAAACTACAAACAGATCGAATGGAAGCCATCGAAAACGTAAACTATGCTGTGGGTAAAGGTGTCTTTATCCCCAAATCTGAAAACCAAACCAATCCTAAAACTGAGGAATAAAATGTTAATTACCTTAAAATCTTTAAACCAAAAGGCAAAAATCCTCCTAATTTCAGGAGTGGCTCTTGTAGTCATCGCCGTTCTATTTATGATTTTTTCCAAACCGGCAAAACCTGTTCACAAACATCCAGAAAAAGCAGAAGTTTTTGATGGAGGTTTACGAATTGAATTCAAACCGAATAGCCCTGGACTTGAAATTGTAAAATCAACGACAATTGGTGGCGGTGGAGAATTTGTGAGTTTGGAAGCACCAGCAAGACTTATTGCTTCGACTTCTCCTTCAGTTAGTAATGGTGCTCGGATCATCCTTTTCGAATCAGCAGAGTTAAACGACCTTTATGTTGGTTATGTTCATGCAAAGAACAAACTCCATAGATCAAATAAAAACTTAAGCCGGATCAAAGATATGTTTGTGCACCGAGTGGCAACGGAAAAAGACTTGGTCGAATCAGAAACGGATGCTGGAAACGATGCGGCGGAACTTGCAGAATTTGAAGGGAAACTTAGGGCACAAGGTTTAAACCCAAGCGAACTTAGTACTGCCGGAAGTTTAAAAGCTTGGATCATTACAGATGTTCCTGAATCTCAAATCTCTACTCTGCGTAAAGGTAAAAAAGTAAAGGTCGTATTTGCTTCTTTTCCAGATGAAGAATTTGTAGGAACTGCGGAAGCAATTGGTGATAACGTAGACCCTCTCACAAGAACAGCAAAGATGAGAATCATCGTTGTGAACGAAAAGTATAGATTGAAACCGGGTATGTTTGGGGTTGTCAAATTTCCAGAGCAAACAGGTGGAGATAGTGTAGTTCTACCTTATACTGCCATTGTCACTGTAGAAGGAAAAAACTATGTTTTCGTAGAAGAGAAACCATTAACTTTTAAAAGAAGAGAAGTTGTATTAGGTATCTCTACAAAAGAAAGAGTCAATATCATCGAAGGTTTGTCTCCTGGTGAGAAGGTAGCCATCCAAGGCTCCATTCTATTAAAAGGTTTGAGTTTTGGTTTTTAATATGAAAAAACTCAGCCTTTTACTGATTGTTATAACACTATTCGGTTCTGCATTATTAGCAGAACCTTCTTCTCCTTATCCGAAAGATAGGGAAGGAAATGAGATCAAACCAGAATGGACACCAACTAAGTCAGATCAGTCGGCATTTGGGGAAGATGAAAAATTAAAAGCTGATAGTTTGGATGCCAAAAGACTCCCAAAATCAACCAATTTTTGGGTTTATGGTGCCTCCATCGGATCTCCAGCAAGTATCAACTTCAATTTAGGTTATTACTTTAAAGATGTCGTTTTACGAGGATCAGGCGGCGCATGGGGTCCTCACTGGTATGGTGGACAAGTAGATTTAGGATATACCTTCTGGAAAACTCCGGTGATCGCACATAGTATATCCATTGTTGGCGGATACTTTGAAGTGAATCCTTTTGCGCCAGAAGTCGGTCGTGGTGGACAATCTTCCTACCCTACTGGGCTCAATATTCCTGGTTACAATCGGAGAGACCCTTCTCAAGAAGACTTACTCATCAGATCCTATGTAAACTCCATTGATAGCAATGTCGGTGCTTATTTAGAATATGAAAGCCGAGAAAGACAAAAAGTCCATCTTTCACAAAGATACATTGGAATGACATACGACTTCCTACTTGGAAATTTCTTTTTACAAGTAGGTGGCGGAATCGGCCAAGGCGATTACAAAAACCCACAATTATTACTCCAAATGGGTTACCTCTTCAATACGAGGGAATATCATGATTAAAGATTTTATAGAACAAGCACTTAAAAACCGTGTTACAACACTTATCGCAGCAGCAGTGGCTGTTCTCTTCGGGACTTGGGCATGGATAGACATTCGAAAGGAAGCATATTCAGATATTGCCGACACACAAGTACGACTCATTGCAAAGTTTCCAGGTAAAGCTGCAGTTGAAGTAGAAGAACGTGTTACCCTTCCCATTGAACGGGTATTAAATGCAATTCCTAAGGTTGCCGTAAGACGATCCAGAACCATCAACGGTTTAGTTGTATTTCAATTTGTTTTTGAAGATGGAACTGACGATTATTTTGCTCGTATGCGACTTATGGAAAGAGTAGCCGATGCTGACATCCCTGAAGATGTCCATCCCGCACTTGGACCAATGAGTTCCCCTGTCGGTGAAATCTATCGATATGTCGTAGAATCATCTGAAAACCATACTCCGATGGAACTTCGAACCATCCAAGATTGGATTGTGATGCCGAAGATGTTACAAATTCCGGGAATCGCCGACGTTGTAACTTTTGGTGGACTTCCAAAACAATACCATGTGGTCACCTCACCCGATAAGTTAATTCGTTATAAATTAACCATTGGTGATGTTATTAAGGCAATTCAAGAAAACAACTTGAATACGGGAGGAAACTTACTCCTCCAGGGGGAACAAGGATTTCCCATTCGTTCACTTGGTGCCATCCGAGATCCAAAACACATTGAAAACATTGTGGTCAAAACCGTTAATGGAGTACCTGTTTTTATCCGAGACTTAGGTTCTGTTGAAATTTCTCATCCCATTCCCAGCGGAGTTCTTGGTTATACCATTCAAAATGATGAGGAAGGACTCATTGACGTAGATTCATCTGTTCAAGGTTTGGTGGCGATGCGTCGTTGGGGTGATCCCAATGAAATGGGCGAAAGAATTCGCGACAAGGTAAAGGAAATCAACGAAAACTATCTTCCTAAAGGAGTACAACTTCGTAATACTTATGACAGGACAGATTTAGTAAACTACACTCTCCGAACGATTGGTAAAACCTTAGTAGAAGGAGTTGTTGTCGTCAGTTTAGTTTTAATCTTCTTTATTGGAAGTGTTAGAGCATCTCTAGTCGTGGTTGCAACCATACCGTTTGCCATGTTATTTGCCTTCCTATTGATGAATATGACTGGAATTCCTGCCAGTTTACTTTCATTAGGTGCCATCGACTTTGGTATCATTGTGGATGGGGCCGTGATCATGGTAGAAAATATCATGAGGCGATATCGAGATGCAACTCCCGAAGAAAAATCTCATGGAATTTTAGCATTCACAAGAGATGCCGCATCGGAAGTTGGAACGGAAATCCTCTTTTCGATTTTAATCATCATCTTAGCTTATCTCCCAATTTTCTCTTTTGAAAGGATTGAAGGTCGTTTGTTCAAACCAATGGCTTTTACAATCTCCTTTGCGATTCTTGGAGCATTAATTTTTGCGATGGCTGTGATTCCTGTCCTCATGTCCATCATTTACAAAACATATTTTGAATCAAAAAATCCAGGTCCGATTGAATGGCATAACCCAGTTTATGATTGGATTGAAATACGTTACAAACGAATCATTGAGTTCATCGTAGATAGGTCACGCAAAGCAGTTAAATATACATTTAGTGTTGTGACTGTTTTCCTTGCCATCGGTATGTTTACTTTAGGAACGGAATTCCTACCAGAAATGGATGAAGGTGGGTTCAACATTCGGATCTTCTTTCCCGTTGGAATTTCCTTACCGGAAGCAAGAAAGTTTATGCCTAAGATTCGCCAAACTGTTTACAAAAATGAACAAGTTAGCGTTGTAATTTCTCAGTTAGGTCGAAATGATGATGGAACAGATCCACTTCCACCAAACAGACTAGAGGTGCTAATTGGTTTAAAAGACTATAACCAATGGAAAGAAAAAATCACCAAACAAGAATTACTATTACGAATGAGGAATGATTTGGAAGCCACTCTTCCTGGTGCAAGGGTTAGTTTTTCACAGCCAATTATGGATAACCTTTCCGAAGCCATCATGGGAACCATTGCCGATCTTGCCGTCTTTGTCTCTGGTAACGATTTAAAAATCATGCGGGGAATCGGAAACCAGGTTCTAGAAGAAATCAAAGAAATGAAAGGTGCCAGCGAATTTGGGATTGAACAAGAAGCAGAGAGTCCTCAGCTAACAATTAACATCAACAGAGAAGCTGCCGCACGATTTGGAATCAATGTTATCGATATCCAGCAGATGATTGAAGCAGCCATTGGGATGCAAAGAGTGAGCACTTTATACGAAGGCCCATCAGATGTTCCACCGAAAACACCTGCAAGATTTGGAATAGTTGTCCGATTTTCGAAGGACTACCGCGCCTCCAAACAAGCAATTGAAAATATGCCAATCATTTCACCAAAAGGAGAAAGGATTCCATTATCGCAATTGGCCGAAATTGAAGTCATCGATGGTCCAACCATGATCTTCCGACAAGAAGGTCGTCGGGTTGTAACTGTTAGAACCAACATTCGAGGTCGTGACCAAGGGGGATTTGTTTCTGAACTCCAAAAACGTGTGAAGAAAAAAATCAAACTTCCTGATGGTTATGAAATTCGATTTGGAGGACAGTACGAAAACTTAGCTCGTGTAGGTAAAAAATTAGCAATTGTCATCCCAATTACAATTCTCATCATTTTTGGTGTTCTCTATTTGTTATATAGAAACCTAAAATATGTATACGTTGCATTAGCTTGTATTCCTCTCTCACTCCTTGGTGGAATTTATGCCCTGTTGATGAGAGGTTATTACTTCAACGTATCTGGTGGTGTCGGATTCATCTCACTATTTGGAATTGCGACAATGGCTGGAGTTTTGTTTGTATCTAGAACCAATCACTTGTTGATTGAAGAGCCAGAAATCACAACAAAAGCTGCCGTAAAAAAAGCCGCAGTGATTCAGCTAAGACCAATGCTTATGACCATGTTACTGGCATTGCTCGGCCTTATCCCCGCAACTCTCGGAACTGGAGTTGGATCAGACGTTCAGAGACCACTGGCAACAGTGATTGTTGGTGGATTGTTCTCAGCAATGTGCCTTGTGTTAACCATCCTTCCTTCACTTTATTTAGTTGTTGTGGGTGAAAGAAAACCGAATGCAAAAGAACTTGAAGAGATGAGTCATAAAAAACACATCCCTTTCCTCGACTTCGTTAACGAACTAAGTGAAGAACCATTGGAAGAAGATGAAGAAGACGATGATTCTCCAAAGAAAAAGAAGAAACCAGTTAAGAAAAAGAAAAGGACTTAATCCTTTTCATATACATAGACTTTATTCTCATTTCTCCTATTTTACACTCCAAACCACAGTAAGTAGTGGTTTGGAGTTTTTCTTTCAACTAATACCGAACTGAAGCTGCCACAATAAACAATCGCTCTACACGAGTATGTTTATTTTTATCAGTTTCAAAAACAGGATCCATAGATTCTTTTTGAGTCACTTCAAAACGAATAAGACCTGGATTCCAATGCAATAAATCAAAAGTAGCAGTGTATCCATTTGTCATAAAACCATTTCGAGTGTATGTAGTTGCCATCACTTGTTTCGGATCATAAAATCTTTCAATCCGAAAACTCAAACGGTAAAGATCATCATATCGAAAACTGGTCCAAAAAGTTCCATGGTACCATTGGTTATAAGCATTTGATTCCCTATTTGTATAAATACCAAGGGTTGGATTGATTTCTTTCCACCATGGTTCATACTGAAAAGATTCTTTTGCTTTTTGTGCTCCCATATCTCCAGATACTGCAAACGATAACCAATCCAAGGCTTTCCATTCTAAAATTGTATTATTATACAATCGAGTTTGTTTTCTTTCGAAATCAGGTGCTTCATTCCCAACAAATTGATTTGCCGTAACTGTAAAACTCGGTGTTACAAAAAACTTAAACTGAGTTCCAAGTGACTTATCTTTGTTTTGGTCAGTGATATTTTGCCAACCGTTCATTACATGGAACTGAAATTGAAACTTATCGGTAAACTTAGTAGTAAGCCGAACTCCCGAAGAATAATAAGGAACGTAGTCTAGAGCCAATGCCCTAGTATAATTCCAGTTATCTGAAGAAATCCAAGATTCGTGTCCAATATGTCCAAAATAAATACCGGCATCCACCCAAGTATCTTTTGCTAACTTAAAACCGACATAAGCTTCCTGGATATGTTTTACTGAGTTTTGATTGGAACTAATGTCTCGATTTGCCTCGGCCGCATAATTCGTATTTACCGATGTTCCAAACTGGAAAGCCAAACGACCCCTTACTTTTTCCTCCTGCCATTTTGCATCAACAAATCCTAAGTTGATGTTAAACTCATCATTACGAACTGCTTGGGTTGCATACAATCTTTCTTTTGATAACGGATGATTGGAATTGTGTGAATAATATGTATCTACAAAAGCACCAAACTTTAAACTCGCAGGCAGTGGATTTTGTATTGGCGCAGGAGTTTGATTTGTCTGTTCTTTGTTTTCCTCTGCTTGTAACAACGGGAAACAAAAGAAAAACAAACACAAATAAAGTGGGAGCTTAGAACAACAGGGTTGTTTCATAGTGTTCCGCTCCCGAAAGAGCGGAAATAAATTGATTATTTTTTTAATAATTCTTTAATTTCTTTTGGAAATCCAAGAAGTTCTTCTGGAATCGGAATCAATTTTTTTCTGTATTTGGCTTTGTATTCTTTTTTGAATTTTGTATGGCAGGATTTACAAGTTTCATCTGGTTTTCCAAGAGCCAACTTAGCATCAATCATTTCTTTCCATTCTGCTTTTTGGTCTTCTGGTGCCATATCTGGAACCTTTTCTAAAATCTTATTGAGATAATCTGCATTCTCTTTTTTATCATACAACTTTGATGCAGGCTTTGTAAAATCTTCCATAAAATCATGAAGATTCATTTCCGTAGTGGATTGGGCTTTTTTTTCCGCATTCAGTACAATTCCGAGTGCAGATAAAAACAACAACACACTCAACATCATTTTCAATTTCATAATTACCTTCCAAAGAGAATCTTAAGGATTCAGGAAATGAGAATCAAGTCTGTTTTTACGAAGGATTGTCTCCCCTAGTCCAAATTTTTTAACTGATTCCAAATTGACACGACCAGTGTATTCATCTTCATAGGCGCCAAGAGATTCTATGAAGTTGCCATCCATTCCGGCAAGCACTCGAGTGTCCGGTAAATATAGATAACCTTTTGCCCTGCGGGGTGTAAATGGAAATTGGATTAAAGACAAATAATGATCCCAATGGCTCACATTTTCTGGAACAGAATGTTCGAAAGCACGAAGCCCTCTTTTTACATGTTTTACTTCATCTTCAAAAATTGTAATCATTATATCGGATGTTAGTTGATCTCCAAAAAAAGAAAAAACTTGTGCATAAACCTGCGCATAATCTAAATTTGCACCTTCAAAAGAAATAGACATAACGGCTGCAAATGATTCTAAACTTTTAAATTGGCCTTGTTGTTTCCAAAAAATATAATTTAGAGGAATATCACCAAAATCAACCCCGAAGTCTCGCATGCGGTTCAAATACAATTTTAGGTGAGTTTGTTCTTCTTCAATGGTCTTTAAAAATCCATTGCGAACGGATCTAGGTGCATTCGGAAATGCGAGCAAAGCCCAAGCAAATAACTCAATGGCCATAAGCTCATGATTTGCAAAATGGTGAAGGCTGAGTCCCCGATTGGATTCTAAGTTGAGATGTTCCAATCGAGGGATTTTTACTTTTTTGTCGGAAAATTGGAATTTCGAAGAACGACCGGGTGATTCAATCCGGATGGATGAAAATTCTGTCTCTTCCTCCCAATGACGACTAGGCGGTAAAAGTTTATCCTCCAAATTTGGAGCGAGTAACAAATGTTTTGCGTATTCAGAAATCTTCATTTTAATGATAACGATTAGAACCTTTAAAAAGGAATTTACAAAAGAATTAAATCATTAGGATATAAATCCAAATTCAATGAGTGCGCCTAAAACTAAAAGTACGAATTTTTACGATTCCGTTTATGCAGTGGTCAAAAAAATTCCGAAGGGAAAAGTCACCACCTACGGGCATATCGCCTTACTTCTGGGAAGTCCTAGGGCGGCAAGGGCTGTGGGTTATGCTTTAAACGCTCTAAAAAAAGAAATGGAACAAAAAATCCCTTGGCAACGAGTAATCAATGCACAAGGGAGAATATCCTTTCGTGGTGATACATTCCGATCTTCTTTGCAGAAAAAAATTCTAGAATCGGAAGGTGTTGTCTTTGATTTAAACAATGATAACATAAATTTTGACAAGTACGGATGGTTTCCATAACATGAAGAAAGATTTTCCCATTACCTTAACAATTGCCGGATCCGATTCAGGTGGTGGTGCTGGAGTCCAAGCGGACCTCAAAACTTTTTCTTCTCTCGCTACCTTTGGCACCACAGTCTTCACTTGTCTCACAGCTCAAAACCCGGACGGAGTCAGCGGTATCTCCGAAATTTCACCAGACTTCGTTTCTGCTCAACTAAAGGCAGTTTCCGAATATTTTCCCATCAAAGCGGCAAAAACAGGAATGTTGTATTCTGCAAATATCATAGAGGCCGTTGCCGAATTTTTTTATGAAAACCCCGACATACAATTGGTGGTGGATCCTGTGATGGTTGCCACAAGCGGTGCCAAACTTTTAAAAGACGATGCAATCCTAACATTAACAAAAGACTTACTGCCACTTGCAAAACTAATCACACCTAACTTAGATGAGGCGTCTCTTTTGCTCGGCGAAAAAATCCACCAATACGATCAGTTGGTACCGATGGCAGAGAAATTATTTGAAAAGTATCAGATCCCCATTCTTCTAAAAGGTGGGCATTTACCAAATGCAACGGAAGCCACCGATGTTTTATTCGACGGCAAATCATCTTATGTATTCTCAAAACCTTTTTTAAAAGGCAAAAACACACATGGAACTGGTTGTACTTATTCTGCAGCCATTACATCCTTTCTTTCCCATGGAAAAAATCTTCCAGAAGCTGTCGGCTCAGCCAAAGAATATCTCCACCTAACCCTTGAAGATGAAATCAAAACTGGCCCGATCCACCACTTAAATCATTTTCCAGAACCAACAAACTAACGCCTATTAGTATTCTATGTTCAGTTCTTTGATTTTTTTATCTAAGGTATTTCGATTGATACCCAAAAATTTGGCAACACGAGTTTTGGTATAACGAAACTTCTTCATGGCATATTGAATGAGTCTTGATTCAACTTCACTCACGACAATTTCCATCGCTCGACCGTCAAGACCATCCAATTGCCCTGGTGTCAACCTACCCGATCCTAAATCCAATGGCTCAGCCCCAGAGACTGATTCCACATGATTCAGTTGGGCCACTTCCGCAGTATTCTCAGGTAAATCATCTATACTAGACAAAATATCGGAGAAATCATCCTCATTTAAAATTTCATCTTGAGCAAGAACCACAGCCCTTTCGATTACGTTTTCCAACTCACGAACGTTACCTGGCCATCTGTATTTTAATAGAAGTTTTGATGCTTCTCGAGAAATCCCTTTTACCACTTTATTATTGTCTTTTGTGTATTTTTCCAAAAAGTGATTCATCAGAAGTGGGATGTCCTCAACACGATCACGTAACGGAGGAGTGTTGATCTTTACTACATTCAATCGATAAAAAAGATCTGCTCTAAACTTTTTTTCTGCAACCAGTTGTTCCAATTCGGCATTGGTTGCTGCAATGATTCGAACATCAACTTTTTTTGCCTTCGTAGAACCAATTGCTTCTATTTCCCTTTCTTGTAAAACTCGAAGCAATTTTGATTGTAAGTTTAAATCCATTTCACCAATTTCATCCAGAAAAATGGTTCCTGTATCAGCTAATTCAAACTTTCCTTTTTTATCTGTGACTGCTCCAGTGAAGGAACCCTTTTTATGTCCAAAAAGTTCACTCTCGAGCAAATTTTCAGGAATTGCGGCGCAGTTGATTTTGATAAATGGATTCTCCGATCGAGAACTATTATAGTGAATTGCATTGGCAATCATCTCCTTCCCAGTTCCCGATTCTCCTGTAATCAACACAGAGGCTCTGGAGTCTGCAACCAGTTGGATTTTTTCAAACATTTTTTCCATACTTGCAGCTTTACCAATCAGTGATCCAAATTTATATTTATTCTTTAATTCACGTTTGAGTTGAATATTTTCACGAGAAATTTCTTTTTTAGCCTCTTCGACTAAGTTTTGAATTTTAATGGATTGGGAGATAATAGAAGCAACCACTTGAAGAAAATCCAAAAAGGATTTTAAATCTGTATGTTTGTTTTGAACGATAAATGCGTTTACGACACCTAACATTGTCTGTTCACTTAATATAGGAGCACATAACAAACTCACGTTATGTGGATCATGTTTAAAGTGAGACAAATACCCTACACGGTTTAAAAAATCAGGATGGCTTGCAACCGACTCAATGATGATGGGTTCTCCCGATTCATATACTTTTCCAGTGATCCCTTCTCCCGGTTGGTATGTCCCTTTATCAATTTCTTCAGGAGATAATCCTGATGCAGCGACAATACGAAGAAGTCCTTCTTCCTTATTAAATAAAACAATACTTCCTTTTTCCAATCGAAGAGATTTTTCCATCGTTACCATAATGGAATCAAAAACTTCATTTTGATCTAAGGTAGAACTAACCACTTTAGAAATTTCAATGAGTGTTGCTTGGATTTTTGTCCTTTGTTCTAAACTACGAATGGTTTGTAGGTTTTTAAAAATCTGGCCAGCTTGGTGAGCCAAGACACTTACAATTTCCAACATATCCGCAGTAAACGCATTCAATCGATTTGAGTCGAGTGAGATGACTCCAATGATATCATCTTCTACAATCATCGGAGCAACTAACTCTGATTTGATTTCTTCTTTGACTTGAATGTAATCAGGGTCTTTCGAAACATCATTTACGAGTTTTGCTTTCCCGGTAGAGGCAGCCACTCCGGTGATCCCTTGTCCAATTTTGAGTTTGGTTTCTCGTAGCAACTGTTGGTTCATTCCACGAGAAGTTACGGCGTCCAAGACTCCGTGTTTTTCGTCGATGAGCATAAGAGACCCAGATTCCACACCGCAAATTTGGATGCAGCGATCCAAAATCAATTCGAGAAGTCCATCCGGGTCTTGGGTGGAATTCATTGCAGTCGCAACTTCATGGATGGATTGGATGGGATTGAATTTTTTCACGCTCATAGTTCTTGCTCTTTAGTATTACGCTCTGCCTCGAAAGAATACAGAAAAACATTGTTGGTGACCAATACAGTATGCTTATTTATTAAACAAATAAACCATTTTTTAATCATATTTACCGACATCCTTTCGATTTCTGCAGAAAAAACAACATTTGCTTATAGATTAAGCATGAATCGTACCAGCTTTCTTCGTTTTTGAGGAAATTCTTGTAGCTTATGAAAAAAGAAATCGAGTTACTTGGTTTAGGATGAACCGAGAGCCCTCTGACGACCGGATCTGTTTGCTCTGCGCGGAATCCCAAGTTCCCAATGGGATCACCAAGAATGGTCGTTTTTTCTGCCAAACTTGTGACCGTGAATGGATTTTAGAAAAACGAAAAATCCCGAGGATTGGGAAAAACATCCTTTCTTCTCAGGAGAAAACAGAATTCCTCCTGGACAACCTCTCTCTATTCAACTCCTCCATGGGTTTAGAAGACTTGATGCAAAGGTTTACCGAGCTTATCTCTGTCCGGCTAAAACGTGATAAAGTCGCAGTTTTTATCACCAATCTTGAATTAGGTGAAATTAGATTAGTTTATTATTCTAGTCAGAAGCGAACCTTACAAAGAGCCATCAACAGAATTGCCCTTGATTATGATTTAAGTTATGGAGTTCTCATTGAATCCATGGCAAAAGGAGAACCTTGTTTTTATAAGTTTACTGACCAAACACATCCATTTTACGAATTCTATTCAAAACTCACCGGAACAAAATCTCAGTTAGTGATTCCAATTCTTTATGCCAACACGGCCGTCGGATTATTGACCATTGATTACGAAGAAGAAGATTACTCAGATTTTTTAGAAGACCAAGAAATTTTACAATTGGTGGTTGGCCAATTTGCCGTATCCCTCAGGAATTCTCTCTTATTTTCTAAATCAGAAAATCAATCCAAGAACTTTCAAAGTTTACACACAGCGGCACTGACGTTAAGCCAACTGTATTTAAACAATCATGATGAAATGATTCGAATGATTCTTCTTACTTTATCAGGGATAGTTGAGTCTTCATTTACTTATTTGATAGAAAGTCCGAAAGAAACATCCAAAACAAAAATATTCAAACTATATCGAGATTTAGAAAATTACCAAATCCACACAGAAACACAAATAATGGAAACAAATTCTATTGGGCCTATCTTACAAATGAAAGAGACAACGGTTATGAATCCTTCAGACCAATCTATTTTTCAAAGTATGGGAATCAAAGGAAAAGAATCTATGATATTTCCAATCATATTGGAAAATGGAACTCGTTGCGTGTTTGTTCTCACAAAACAAGATAGTCGATTCCCCAATGATGAAATAGAAGCTTTAAATGCTTTTATTTCTTTAGCAAGAATCACAATGGAAAACTCAAACCTATACCAAAATCTTTCTAACAAAGAAAGATTGGAAAAAGAAATTGAGATCGCAAAAGAAATTCAAAGTACCCTTTTACCAAGAAAAGCCCCAGAAGCGGAAGGGTTTTCCTTTGGTGGTTTTATGGTTCCTGCCCGTGGGATCGGAGGGGATTATTATGACTTTATTCTTTCACCTAACAGAAATGAATTATTTATTTGTATTGGAGATGTAAGTGGAAAAGGTGTGGCTGCGGGTCTTGTCATGGCAACCGTTAGGACGATTCTTCATTCTCTAGTTCGGGTGAAAGATTCTCCTTGGGAAATTTTAAACGATATCAATAACTATCTTTATTCCAATTATAAAGAAGCAATCACCCCACGTTTTATGAGTATGATTTTACTTCGTTGGAACCTCATTACTGGAGAAGTCCTATTTTCCGGTGCTGGCCATGGAAACTTTTATCACTATCATGCGGGATCAAACTCACTATCAGTGATCGAAACAGAAGGTGTCATATTGGGAATCAAACCTGAGATTTCCACTTTCCGCAATGAATCCAAACTAAAATTTGATTCTGGAGACACAATTTTACTATATACTGATGGAGTCACGGAAGCGCTGAATACAAATGAAGTCCAGTTTGGAGAAAAACAACTCCAATCTAGTTTTCTTTCCTGTATCCAATTGGAGCCAAAAAACATCCTGGAGAGGATCTATGCGGAACTAAAAGAATTTGTCAAGGAACAGGAACAACACGATGATATCACTATGGTGGCAGTAAGGAAGATATGATCCCGGAAATTCCTACTTCGATTTCAAATCTTTTTGAGTTAGCCCTCGGCAGAATGGGGAACCAACTTCCTATTCTATGGGCAAAAAACAAAACTCAGTTTCTCATTTCTTATTCCGGAGGAAAGGATTCTTCCATTTTGGTTCTCTTTTGCCAGTATCTCAAAGAAAAATACCAAATCCCTTCTCCTATTTTATTTTATTTGTCTCATGGCATTCGTTCCATTGAAGCAGAAGAGAATGAGTTATTTCATTTTTTAGAAAAAACAAACTTTCCTTTTTCTTTTGTAAAAAAAAAATCCCAAATCTTTCTCTCAAACTAAAAAAAGGATTAGAGGAAACTGGAAGATTGGTTCGTTATCACGAACTAAAAAAAATTACCGATAAAAATCCATCTATAGTCCTCACAGGACATCATTGTAAAGATTATACAGAATCGATTTTCCTACACCTCACAAGAGGTGGTGGGAAAAAAGCCTTTTACACACTTCCTCCTTTTGATGGAGAACGTTTTTTACCTTTGGTTTTTTTTGAAGATAAAGAACTAGAACAACTCTATCAATTTGTTTCCAAACATATGCGAATTTTTGAAGATGAATCAAATCAAAATCCAGTTTATAAACGCAATCGCATTCGCATGGACTTACTTCCCATTTTAGAAAAAGAAAATTGGAATTTTCATAAGACCTATTGGAATTTTCATGAACGGTCTCTGTTGGATCTAAAATTCGATTTAAAACAAAAAACTGTTTTTAGACCAGTCCCACATATTTTTCGAATTCCTCATGAAACTTGGGTTAGTCTTGGTGTATCCGCAAAAAAAGATCTAATTGATTTTCATTTAAAATTACTCGGTTACTATCCGCTTTATAAATCAGGGTTTGATAATTTCCATCTGCAATCGGAAGGAGAAAGGGCATTTTTAGAAAACAAAAATTGTTTTCTATACAAATCAAAGTTTGGTGATCTATTTATCATTGATAAAAAATCTCCAGCCTTCAAAAAAGCAGTTTCCTTTCGAGAGGGAGAAAACTTGTGTATTGAGTGGAACCAAAATAGGTTTAAACTATCTGACCCCCAAGAAAAATACAGTCTTGGTTCTTGGCACCACGGCCAAAAAATCCAAATTCGTTCAGGAAATAAGGAAATTTCTGAATGTATGCGAGAAAACGGAATTCCCTTCTTTTTGAGAACTTATATCCCCATTCTCTATTTTGACGGAGAACCCATCCAAATTTTGTTTTCTCTGTTTTCCAAAAGCGAAAAGAATTATCCCAAACGAATCTATCTAGAAAGGTGAACTAGATGCACAAGTATTCTAAAGAAATTCCCTTTCCCGAAACAAAATTTTTCACTTCAATTGCCAATATCAATGAAAAAGAGGAATTGGACTCAGTACCTTCCATTGCCTTTATGGGAAGGTCCAATTCGGGAAAGTCAAGTTTACTGAATGCTCTTTCCAATCATAGAGGACTTGCCAAAGTTTCAAGAACACCAGGGAAAACAAAACTAATCAATATTTTTAAAACCAAAGAAGGTTTTAACCTTATCGACTTACCTGGATTTGGTTATTCAAAAGCATCACACAAAGAACATAAAGAAATGATGAAACTATTGGAAGGTTTTTTAAATTCCTGGAAACATCTAAAAATTTTATTTATCCTTTGTGATTCACAAAGAGAATTTCCAGAAGAAGAACTATCAACCATCGAAGTTGCCATGGAGAAAAAAATAAAACCAGTGGTGATCCGTACCAAAATTGACAAACTAAACCAAAGCGAACAACACCGTGTTAGGACAGAAATGGAATCGGCTATGAACGAAATTGGAATTCCATTTCGAGTCTTTTATTTATCAGCAACTACAGGAAGGGGAATTGGAGAACTACGCGAATTTATTTTAGAGAATATGATTGATCAAACAAAGGTATCTAAATAATTTCCAACATTCGATTCTGTTTGAAGGTTCATCATACCGAATAAATTAGATGTCATCATTTTACGGAAGTCAGTTAACAAAGCAAAGGTTTCCTTCAATTGTTCTTTCACACGAATGAGTCGTATCTCTTCTTCCAATCTTTTTTTTTCAGATTCAATTTCCTTTAAACGTTCTTCGGAATGAACATCTGAGGACTTTTTTGTTTTTTCCGTTTCGAGCCTGGTCTCTAATTCTTTAATTTTAGATTCTAAATCTTTTTCATGAGACTTTCGCATTATCTCTTTTGGATCTGATTTAGATTTTTCAGCCGATTTGGATTTTTTATCGTCATCTTCTTTTAATTGAAAAAGATCTTTGATGGACTTTCCATCGGAATAGGGAACAAGAGCAGGATCTTCTTCTGGTTGCGAATGCGGGCGTGTCACGGCATGAGTTTCACCACTCACAGCCACCATTCTGCCATCTCTTAATTCATAGTTAATTTTTACTTGGACAGATTGAACCTCTCGTCCTTCCCGAAAGGCTTGGTTTTTGAATTCAGCCGCATGACCCAATTCATGAGAAATTACATGCAAAGCAGAGAGAGATTCAGGAGCACTTTCTAGTTGTCCATGCCCGACATAGTTCACCCTACGATCTTTTAAAAGATCGACATTCATGCGACTGAATGGGGACTCATCGATTCTCATGGAAACCTCACCACCTAATGGGTACTTCGGTTTGTCTTAAGAAAATATTAGTAAGAAATTAGATTTTTGGAAAGCGAAAACTCTCCTGGTGGGAACAGGAGAGTGGTGAAAAACTGAAATTAACTCTTAAGGACCAGTGCGAATGCAACGGACATAATTTCTTTGGGTTTTGACAACATTCCTTTGGACTCCGTAGGACTGTCTGTCAAAGGAGATCGCATATGCTGTTTCTCCCGGAACATCCTCATGATTGGACCAAGCCGTCCAATAGTCTTCTTCC